>JAVBUG010000337.1:0-19483 GCA_031555515.1 Microbacterium sp.
GACGACCAGCGCCTGGAAGACGGCACGCGCGACGCCGATCGGGTCACCGACGCGCAGCCTGTCGAGTTCCAGACCGTGCACGGCGCACTGCTCGACCACGACCTCGCCGAGCTGCGTTTCTGGACCTGGGGGCGCCTCGACGCCACCCTGCAGCCGGGGACGACCTCGGCGACGCTGCGCGGCGCTCACCCGAAGCTTCGAGCGGGCGAGGTGCTCGTGCTCGCCGAGACCGTGTCCCCTTCGACGCGGATCGCCGCGGATGCCGACCCCGACCGCCGCTTCGCCGTGCGTCTGGTCGAGGTGCGGGCGTCGAAGGACCCCTCGGGCACCCTCTTCGACGGCGGCGAGGAGGACGTCACAGAGATCCGCTGGCACGACGAGGACGCGCTCCCCGCAGCCCTGTGCATCGCCGTCGACGGGATCGAGACTGCGGCCGCGTGGGGCAACATCGTGCTCGCCGACCACGGGGCGACCGTGGCAGGCGAGACCGGCGACGGCGAGCCGCTCGGCGCCGTGCCGCTCTCGCGACTCGTGCGGGCGGCCACGGACTGCGACGACGAGGGTGAGCGCGTTCCCGCCCGGTACCGCCCTTCGCTGACGCAGCTGCCGCTCACGCGCACCGTCGTCCGCGATCGCGAGGTGCTCGCGACGGCGCCGTTCACCGCTGCGCTGGAGGCGGAACTGCAGGGCAGCGCGTCGAAGGACGAACTGCAGGCGCTCTTCGCCGCGGCCGGCATCGCGCAGATCGGCGACGAGGCCGTCGTGCGGGGATCAGGGATGCTGCATTCCCTGAGCTTCGGCGGACGCGCGTGGCTGCTGCGCCGCAACATCACCGACAACACGCTCGAGGTGCTCGAGGAGTGGGACTCGGCCGCCGCGTCCCGCACCGGCGATCCCCGATCCGCGACGCCGGCCGTCACCCTGACGGGCGAGGAGCCCAGCGGCGCCCGACACGAATGGCATCCGCGCCCCGACCTCATCGCGAGCGACGGCGAGCACCGCGCCTTCGTCGTCGAGCAGGAGCACGACGGCACGGTCCTGCTGCGCTTCGGCGACGATCAGCACGGCGCCCGGCCGCCCGGGGGCACCGCGTTCCGCGCGACCTACCGCGTCGGCAACGGCGTCGCCGGCAACATCGGGCGCGAGAGCCTCGCGTACCTCGTGGGCGACGACACCGACCTCGTCGGTGTGGTGAACCCGATGGCGGCGTTCGGCGGCGTCGACGCCGAGACCGGCGACGAGATCCGCCGTGACGCCCCCGCGACCCTGTCGATCCAGGAGCGGGCGGTGACGGCCTCGGACTACGCCGCGAAGGCGCAGCTGCATCCCGGTGTCGAGAAGGCTGAGGCGACGTTCCGCTGGACGGGGTCGTGGCACACGGTGTTCGTCACGGCGGATCGCCGGGGCGGGCTCGCGGTCGACGCCGGGTTCGAGACGGCGCTGCGCGCGCAGCTCGAGCGCTACCGCATGGCCGGGTACGACCTCGAGGTCGACGGGCCGGCGTTCGTGCCGCTGGACGTCTCGCTGTTCGTGTGCGTCGAGCACGGGCACCACCGTTCGTCGGTCGCCCGCGAACTGCGGGCGGCGCTGTCCGACGCCGTGCTGCCCGACGGACGCCTGGGCTTGTTCCACCCCGACCGCTTCACGTTCGGCAGGCCCGTCTACCTCTCGACGATCCTCGCGGCCGCTCACGCGGTGCCCGGCGTGGAGTCGGTGGAGGTCCTGAGCTTCCAGCGGCAGCACGAGCCCTGGTCGAGCGGCATCGATTCGGGCGTCATCCCGATGGGGCGCCTCGAGATCGCGCGGCTCGACGACGATCCCGACTTCCCCGAGCACGGGGTGCTCGCGCTGACCTACGGAGGCGGATCATGAGCGCTCCCCACTCCGCCTGCGGCTGCGCCGCGTGCCGCGCGGCGGCCGCGCCGCCGCTGCCGGTCGCCAACCGTCCGGGGCTGCGGTCCATCCGGTACCGGTCGGGCACCCACGGCGACTTCCTCTCGGCCATGATCGCGGGCCTCTCCCGCGACACCAGCCCGCCGACGCGACCGGTGACCGATCCGCCGCAGCCGCACGAGGCGCGGCCCGCGCTGCGAGGCCTGCGCACCCGGGACACCGACGACGCGACCATCGCGCTGCTGGACGCGTTCGCCGTCACCGCCGACATCCTCACGTTCTACACGGAGCGGCTCGCGAACGAGGCGTTCCTGGGCACCGCGACCGAGCGCACGTCGCTGCAGGAGCTCGGCTCCCTCGTCGCCTATCGCCTGGGGCGCGGTGCCGCCGCCGAGGCGACCCTCGCGTTCTCGCTCGAGAAGCCGCCGGCACCACTCCCCGCGTCGATGAAGGATCCCGGGATCGCACCGCCGGTCCTTCCCACGGCGCTCACCCTGCCCGTGGGGCTGCGGGTGCAGAGCGTGCCGGGGCCGGACGAGCAGCCGCAGACGTTCGAGACCGTCGAAGAGATCGAGGCGCGCCCCGAGTGGAACGCGCTGCCCGTCGTGCCGACCCTCCCCTTCCCCCAGGCGGCCGCGCCGACCGAGGCGTGGTTCGAAGGCACCGCGCTGGGGCTCGCGCGCGGCGACGCGCTCCTGTTCACGGGGCCGGAGCTCGGCACCGAGTGGGATCTGCGCGCCCTCGACGCCGTCGATGTCGACGAGCAGGCCGGAGTGACGCACGTCACGTGGACGGGCGGCGTCGCATCCACCATGCCGCCGTCGATGCCGATCGACGACCTCCGGGTGTTCGTCTTCCGTCGCCGGTTCGCTGTGTTCGCGCACAACGCGCCCGTATGGGTGCTCAGCAACCCCACCGACGATCCGCCGTCCTACCTCAACCCCGACAGCGACCCCGGCTTCCTTGCGACCACGTCGTCGGGGAACACGACCTCGACGTTCCTCGACGGCGCCCACCCGGAGATCCCGATCGGGTCGTGGCTGGTGCTCGACGCGGCGGCGACGAACGGCCGGTTCCAGGTGGCCTCCGTGCGCGAGGCGTCGCTCGCGATCTGGGGCGTCTCGGGGCGCACGACGGCGCTCGGCCTGACGGGTCCTGCCCTGGGCGTCGCCCTCTCGCCGCGGGATGTGACGGTGCTCGCCGTCCCGGAGCGGCTGAGACTGGCAGGGGTGCCGGTCACCTCCGCGATCTCGGGCACGACACTCCTCGTCGAGGGGGATGCCGGCGAGATGGTCGCGGGGCGCACCGTGATCCTGTCGGGGACGGATGCCGCGGGCACGGCGGTCAGCGAATCGGTCGTGGTCCGCTCCGCCGACGCCGTGGCCGGAGGGCGGACGCTTCTGACGCTCGCGGCCGAGCCGGCGATCGCCCCCACCCGGTCCTCCGCCGTCGTCTTCGGCAACGCCGCTCGCGCGACGCACGGCGAGACGGTGACGCAGCTGCTCGGCTCGGGCGACGCGCGCGTGCCGTTCGCCGCGTACCGCGTGCAGCAGGCGCCGCTCACCTTCATCCGGGCCGGGACGCCGCGAGGCACCGCCTCGACCCTCGAGGTGCGGGTCGACGACGTGCGCTGGACAGAGGTGCCCACGACCGCGACCGCGGGCTCGGCCGACCACGTGTACGAGACCCGCGACGACCCGGACGGCGGGATCAGCGTCGTGTTCGGCGACGGCGTCCACGGCGCACGGCCGTCGACAGGATCGACGAACGTGCGCGCCCGCCATCGCAAGGGCGTCGGCGCCGCGGGCAACGTGCGCAAGGACCAGCTGAGCATCGCCCTCGACCGACCGCTCGGGCTCAAGGGCGTGACGAATCCCGCGCCTGCCGTCGGCGGGGTCGACCCCGAGACCGAGGGCGACGCACGCCGCGCCATCCCGATCCCGGTGCGCACGCTCGGCCGCACGGTGTCGCTGCTCGACTACGCCGACTTCTCGCTCGCGTTCGCCGGCATCGGCAAGGCCCGGGCCGAGGTTCTCCCCGCGCGCGGCGGCGGACCCCTCATCGTGGTGACGGTGACGGATGCTGCGGGCGCGGCGCCGCCGGCCCAGATCGTCGAACGGCTCGAGCGCGAGCTCCGGCGCTGGGGCGATCCGCTCGTGAACGTCGCCGTGGTGCCCGTCCGCCCCGTGGATTTCCGCATCGCGCTCAAGGTCGACACCGATCCCGATCGCGAACGCGTGAAGGTGCTCTTGTCGCTGGAGCGCGCGCTGCGCGACACCTTCGGCGCGGCCGCCCGCGAGCTGGGCGATCCGGTTCACGCCTCCGAGGTCGTCGCTGTCGCAGCATCCGTCATCGGCGTCGTCGGGATCGATCTCGACCAGTTCCATCGCGGGACGGCGCCCGCACTCGCGAAGCGGCTGGTCGCCGCGTCCGCTGCGCTCGCGTCGCCCGGTCCCCTCGGCGCCGAGCTGCTGGCGCTCTCGCCCGTTCCCTTCCCGCCCCTTCAGGAGATGACATGACCGAGCCCGAGGCCGGAACGACCGCCGCGCGCCTCTGGCAGCTGCTGCCGGCGGTCTATCGCCTGCGCGACGGTGAGGCGGGGGGCGTGCTCGCCGAGCTGCTCGACGTCTTCGGCGACCAGCTCGAGGTGCTCGCGGAGGAGCTGGCGCAGCTGTACGACGACCAATTCGTCGAGACCGCCGCGCCGTGGGCGACGCCGTACGTCGGCGGTGTCGTCGGCTACCGGCCGATCCACGGTGTCGTGCCCGAGGTGGTCTCGCCGCGGGCCGAGGTCGCCAACACCGTCGCGTACCGTCGCCGCAAAGGCACCGCCGCCGTGATCGAGCAGCTCGCGCGCGACGTCACCGGCTGGCCCGCCCGCGTGTACGAGTCGTTCGAGCGCGTCACGACGACGCAGTACCTGAACCACACGCGTCAACACGCGGCGGCGAGCGCAGGGCTGCGCGACCACGAAGCCCTCCACCACGTCGTGCAGCAGGGCGCCGCGTTCGACGACCTCGCGCACACGGCGCACACCCGTCCCCTCGATTCGACCTGGCGGGAGCGGCGGGGGCGCTACGGCATCGTGAAGGTGCCGATCTTCCTGTGGCGGACGCAGCCGGTGCTCATCGAGCGGTCGCCGCTCATCCCCGATCCGTCGGCCGACGGGCGTCGGTTCCGGTTCGATCCGCTCGGCGCCGACACCCGGCTGTTCAGTCAGCCGAGGATCGAGACCGACATCGCGCACCTCGCGGAGCCGCCCGACATGCCGCAGCCGCTCACCGTCCGGTGGGCTGCCGACCATGCGCCGGCCGTCTACGGGCCGACGATGTCGCGGGCACGCCGGTCGATCCTGCTCGAGAGACAGACGGCCGGCGGCGAGCCCGCGGCCATCCCGCTCGCGGTGATCCGCTTCGCCGACCTCTCCGACGAGCCGGGCGGCGGCGGGACGTGGGCGCATGAGCCCCCGCCTGGCGACGTGCACATCGACCCCGCGCGCGGCCGCGTCTGGTTCGGCGACGCGCTCGCTGCCGACGAGCGGGTGCTCGCCACCTTCTCGATCGGCATGGCGGTGCCCGTCGGCGCGGGCAACCGCCGCCGCGGCGACGATCCGCTCCCCCTGCCGCGCCGCACGGTCGCGGCGGGCGGATCCCTGCAGGCGGAGCTCGACCTCTCTCAGGCGGCGGGCACCGTGCTCGTCGTCGACTCCGACCGCTACGCGCAGAGCGTCACGATCACCGCGCTCGCCCCCGACCCGACGGCCGCAGACGACACCGCAGTGTGCCTCGCCGCCGACGCGGGCGCGCGGCCTTCGCTCGAACTGTCGGGGCCGCTCGTGCTCGACATGGCGGCGAAGAGCACGGTCATCCTCGACGGCCTGCTCGTCTCGGGCGCCCCGGTCGTGCTCGACGAGGTCGACCCGCCCGACCGCGAGCGCCGCACGATCGTCATCCGTGACACGACGCTCGTTCCGGGCATCACCCGCACGACCGCGGGAGATCCGTCCGCACCGACCCGAGCAAGTCTCATCGTGCTCGACCCGTTCGCCTGCGTGCGGATCGAACGCAGCATCGTGGGTCCGATCGTCGCCGTCGAGGGCGCGTCGATCGAGATCGTCGACTCCGTCGTCGACGCGTCATCGCGCACGGGTGTCGCGATCACGGGCCGCGACGGCGCGTCGCCGCGCACGGTGTCGTCCGTCGCAGACTGGGAGGTGGGCGACGGCACCGCGGCCGCCGGCGACCTCGACATCGGCGCGTCCACGGTGGTGGGCAGCATCCGTTGCCTCCGATTGGATGCCTCGAACTCGCTGCTGCTCGCAGCCGTGGCCGCGGCCGATCCTCGGCCATACCCCGTGCACGCCGAGCGGAAGCAGCAAGGGTGCGTGCGGTACTCGTTCGTGCCGGACGGGTCGCGCACGGGCCGTCGGTTCCAGTGCGCTCCGCGGCCCGACGACCCGCTCGCGGTGCAGCGCGCGTCCCGTCCGCGCTTCGGCTCGATGCGCTACGGCGACCACGACTACCTGCGGCTGCACGAAGGGACGCACGATCGCATCCGCCTCGGCGCCGACGACGAGAGCGAGATGGGCGTGACGCACCGCCTCTATGCGCCGCAGCGCGAGGCGAACCTGCGCATCCGCCTCGACGAGTACCTGCGGTTCGGCCTCGCGGCCGACCGCATCTTCGCGACATGAATCCGGGAAGGGGACGAACTGATGGGCGCTGACCTCAGCGGCGTGCGGTTCGACGCACGCAAGGATCACTCCGGCGTCGTGCTGCAGCAGGGCCGCCTGCTGCTCGACGGCGACTGGAACGAGCTCGTCACCATCCTCGAGCGGCGGCTGCGCGCGAACGTCGCCGACCTCGACGGACCCGGGCCGCAGGCGGGCATCCAGGGCACGGCGGCGGTGTCGAAGGTGACGCCGGACGCCTTCAGGCTCGCGCTCGCGGGCGGGGATCTCGCGATCGGCCGGGGCCGGCTGTACGTCGACGGCCTGCTCGCCGAGAACCACGGCGCCGAGCCCGACGAGGCCTTCGACCCGATTCTCGCCGAGCCCGTGGGGTCCGACACCGTGACGTACACGGCGCAGCCGTACCTGCCCGATCCGCCGGACCTCCCCGCCGGCGGCACGCACCTCGTGTACCTCGACGTGTGGCCGCGCGAGGTCACGCATCTCGAGGATCCGGCCCTGATCGAGCCGGCGATCGGCGTCGACACCACGGCGCGCACGCAGACGGTGTGGCAGGTCAAGCACTTCGCCGTGCCGGCCGGCACGACCTGCGGGACCCCCGACGACGGCATCGAGGGGTGGACCGCGTTCACCGCGCCCTCCGGCGCCCGGCTGACCGTCCAGACGATCTCGGTCGAGGGCGACGATCCGTGCGAACTGCCGCCGACCGGCGGCTATCGCGGGCTCGAGCACCAGACGTACCGGATCGAGATCCACGATCCCGGCGAGCCCGGGACTGCCTCGTTCAAGTGGTCCCGCGACAACGGATCCGTGGCGAGCGCCGTCGTCGAGGTCCTGGACGCCGGCGCCGCGGTGCGCCCGGCGTCGCTGGGCAGGGACGACGTGCTCGGCTTCCACGACGGGGACTGGGTCGAGGTCGTCGACGACCATCGCGAGCTGCGTGGCGAGCCGGGCGAGCTGCGCCGCATCGAGGTCGACGACGCCGCCGGCACGATCGCCTTCGCGGGGGCGGCGCTGCCCGCCGACCTCCGGCTGACGATCGAAGAAGCTGCCGAACGACACCTCCGCGTGCGCCGCTGGGACCAGGTGGGCGTCGTCAAGAACACCGCGGGCAGCACGGTCGTCGACCTCGACCAGGCGGCCGCGACCGGTGCGATCCCGGTCCCGGCGGCCGCCGCGGATCGCGTCCTGCTCGAGCACGGCATCGTCGTCGGCTTCTCGTCCGCCGGCGGTCCGTTCCGCACCGGCGACCATTGGATCGTGCCCGCACGTGCGGCGGACGCCGCGGGCGACGTCTCGGGCGCAGACCCGCTGCTCGATGCGGCGCCTCCGCTCGGCATCCATCACCATTACGTCCGGTTGGGCATCCTCACCGCCGGCGGCGTCACCGACTGCCGCCCGACGTGGCCGACGCCCGGCGGAGGCGGCTGTGATGACTGCGGCTGCGAATGCACGGTGTGCGTGACACCGGTGTCGCATGTCAGCGGCGAGCTCACGATCCAGGACGCGGTCGACAAGGTGATCGCCGCGGGCGGCGGCACGGTGTGCCTCGCGATCGGGCTGTACCCGCTCCGCGAGCCGGTGCGCGTCGACGGTGCGGTGTCGCTGCGCATCCGCGGCCAGGGCGCGGGATCGATCGTCGTCGCGTCGGCCTCGGACGGGTTCGTCGTCACCAAGAGCAGGTTCGTCACCATCGAGGACCTCGCCGTCCTCGCCGCGAACGACTCCGCCGTGGTGCTCGACACGACCGCCGGGGCGACCGTGCAGCGGGTCACCGCCCTCGTCCTCGCGCAGGAGGGCCCGTCGCGGGCAGCGATCGCACTGGCGGGGACGGCGCTGCTCACCACGCTGCGCGACAACATCGTCGCGGCGCCGACCGGGGTCGGTCATGCGGGCGTCGGGGCGGAGGACCGCCGCCGCGTGCTCCTCGTCGCGGAGTTCGAGGCGAGCGACAACATCGTCGTCGGCCGCGACTTCGGGATGCGGCTCGACGGCACCACCGCGTTCCTGCTCGCCAATCGCGTCGCCGGCAACACCGTCATCCGGGCGCGCGAGGGCGGGATCGTCGCCACCGGCTTCGTCTATCCCGGCGCCGTCATCCCCGGCAGCTCCTTCGCGATCGAGGACAATACCGTGATCGTCGGCGGCACTGGCATCTCGGTGTCGGAGGGCGGCTTCGCGATCACCGGCAACCAGGTCGGCGCGCCCCGCTCCGAGCAGCCCGCGCGCACCGACGGCATCGCGATCGTACCGACGCCCCCGGGAGAGCTCCTCCGCGACGTCGTGCGCATAGACGGCAATCGCGTCCGCGGCGTGGGCGGTCACGGCATCGTCGACTACGCATCGGTGCAGACGCTCGAGGTCACGCGCAACCGCGTGGAGCTCGCCCAGCACGGCATCGTCGTCGACGAGAAAGCCGCGATCGAGCTCGCCACCGTCTCGGGGAACACTCTCATCGACATCGGATCGCGCGACACCGACGAGGCGGCGGGGGTCTTCGCGATCCGCGTCGTCAACGCCGCGCGCGCCGCCGTCGAGTCGAACACCGTGCGCGGGGTCGGCACGGCGCGCAGCATGGGAGGGGAATCGGTCGGCATCGACGTCGTCGCCGTCGTGGAGTCACGCGTCGCCGGCAACGCCGTGGAGCGCGTGGGGCCGGTCGACGGCGGCCGGGGCGAGATCGGCATCGCCGTGCGCGGCTTCGCCCGATCCCAGATCGAGGGCAACGCGTGGCGCCGGTACCCGATGGATCCCGACTTCGACCCCAACGGCGGCCGTTTCATCGGGCTGCTCGTCGGCAGCGCCGACGAGCGCGACCTCGACTTCGGGCGCACGAAAGCCGGCGGCATCACGACCGGGCTCGGCCCGCTCGTCTTCGGTGTGTCAGCCGCCGCGGCAGTCGCATCGGCCCGCATCGTCGCCCCGCTCGTGTCCGTCGACGCGAACATCGTCGCCGGCGGGGCCGGCGACGCACCGCCCGCGATGATCATCGGGCTGCGCGGCGACGCGATCGTCACCTCGAACCACGTGCGCGGCAATCGCGAGTTCGGCACGACCGCGCTTCGCCTGCGTGCCGAGACCGGCACCGTCGCGCAGAACCGGTTCTGGGGCGGCAGAGAGCCCACGGCGGAGCTCTTCCTCTCGGGGGCGTCCGTCCTCGGCAACATCTCGACCGGAATCGTGTTCCTCAACGGCGCGCCCGTCCCCCCGCCGTGGGACGCCCTCAACGTCATCGGCATCTGAGAGAGGCAGCATCATGGCCCCCACCTCCAAGCCCAAGCCCACGGCGGCCTCCAAGCCCAAGCCCCGTCGGCGCCCGAAGGCCGACGAGAACCCCCGCGAGGATCGCGTCGCCGACGACGCGGCGGTGAACGCGCTTCTCGACGTGCTGACCGACGGCGTCGCGGCGCTGCCCGAAGCGCTCGAGCGAGGGGAGGAGGCTCGTCGCGCTCGCGCCGAATCCGCCCGCGAGCTGCTCGGCTCGCGCGAGCTGCGAGCGATGGCGAGACGGGCACCCGAACTCGGCCGGAGCATCGAGACCGCTCGAGCCGAACTGGATCGCCAGGACACGGCCGCCGAGCAGTCGCGCTCCGAACTGCACGACGCGAGCAACGAGTGGCTCGCGGCGCTCAAGGCGTTGCGGAACCCGGGCGCCTGACGCGCCGGGGCGGGGATTGACCGGGGGGCCGACGCGAGAATGCCGGCGCCCCCGGTAGCCGCGAGCTCGGACCCACGGCCGGGGTGCCGGACCGGGGCTCCGGCGCTATCCCCCACTGAAGAGACAACGCCCTAGGGAATCTATTACGCGAGTTCGGGCGGCTCTCTGGAACCCGTTCACACAACGCCCCGCCGGGTGCGCTCACGTCGGGAGTGTACGATCGTACATATGACTGCTGACTACTTCGCCGGTGACCCCCGCACGAATCGGGAGCGCATGCTCGCGGGCGAGCTCTACATCGCCGACGACCCGGAGAGCGCGCGCATCGCGCAGCGCGCCATCGAGCTGCTGGAGCAGTACCGCTCGGAGTTCGTCGCCGGCAGCGAGACCGCCCCCGCGACGCTCTCCGCCGCACTGGGCAGTGTGGGCGAGGACGTCGTCGTGAAGCCGCCCGTCTACGTCGACTACGGCGAGAACATTCGTATCGGCGCCCGCACGTTCATCAATTTCAATCTCACGGCACTCGATGTCGCTCCCATCTCGATCGGCGAGGATTGCCAGATCGGGCCGAATGTGCAGCTGCTCACCCCCACGCACCCGGTCGAGCCGGGGCCGCGACGCGACAAGCTCGAGGCCGCGCAGCCGATCGTCATCGGCGACAACGTTTGGCTGGGCGGCGGGGTCATCGTCTGTCCCGGAGTGACGATCGGCGACAACTCGGTCATCGGAGCGGGGGCGGTCGTCACCCGTGACATTCCCTCGAATGTCGTCGCGGTCGGAACCCCGGCTCGCGTCATCCGCGAGCTGTAGGCGTCACGCGACGGGATCCGGTATCGAAGCGGCGGTCACGCGGATCGCCGCGATCCCCCACCGGATGCCGGCGGAGCCGGTTCAGGGGTAGAGGCCGCGGAGTCGGTGGGCGTCGGCGACGCGTTCGACGGCGATCACGGTCGCGGTCTCGCGCAGCGACCGGCCGGTGCGCTGCGCCTGGGCGTGCACGTGAGCCCAGCTGTCCGACATCCGCTCCCGCAGCCGGTCCTCGACCTCGCGGCCGCTCCACCGGTAGGCCTGGTTGGCCTGCGCCCATTCGAAGTAGCTGACGATGACCCCGCCCGCGTTCGCGAGGATGTCGGGCACCACGACGATGCCCCGCTGCCGGAACACGTCGTCGGCCTCGGGCGTCGTCGGGCCGTTCGCGCCCTCGACCACGATCCGGGCCTGCACGCGGTGGGCGTTGCCGGCGTGCAGCACGCCCTCGACCGCGCACGGCGCCAGCACATCGACGCGCAGCTCCAGCAGCTCCGTCCCGTCGATGGGCTCACCGCCGGGGAACCCGACCACCGACCCGGACGCCGCGACGTGCGCCTCGAGCGCGGCGATGTCGAGCCCGCCGTCGGCGTGCACGGCGCCGTACTGGTCGCTGACCGCGACGACACGGACCCCGGATGCCGCGAGCAGGCGTGCCGCGCCGGCACCGACCTTGCCGAAACCCTGCACCGCCGCGGTCGGGCGGTACGGCAGCATCCCGTACGAGCTGAGCGCCTCCAGCGCGACCACCGTCACCCCGAGCGAGGTGGCGTCGGCGCGGCCCAGCGAACCGCCGAGGGCGAGCGGCTTGCCGGTCACGGTGCCCGGGAGGGTGACCCCGCGGCCGGTCGAGACGGTGTCCATGATCCACGCCATGGTCTGCTCGTCCGTGCCGATATCGGGCGCCGGGATGTCGCGCTCCGGGCCGATGAACTCCCCGAGCTCACTGGCGTACCGGCGGGTCACCCGCTCCAGCTCCGCCCGCGAGTGCACCCGCGGGTCGATCGCCACCCCGCCCTTCGCCCCGCCATACGGGATGTCGACCAGCGCGCACTTCCACGTCATCCACATCGCCAGCGCCCGCACCTCATCCAGGTCGACGCCAGGGCTGAACCGGATGCCGCCCTTGGCGGGACCACGCGACAGGTTGTGCTGCACCCGGTGGCCCGTGTACAGCGCGATCGACCCGTCATCACGCCGCAACGGAACGCTGACCGTCATCTCCCGGCGCGGCCGGGCCAGCATCTCGTACAAGCCGTGGTCGAGCTCGAGATACGCGGCGGCGTCGGAGAGCTGGCGACGCGCGGAGGCGAGCGGCGAGGTGATGATCGGGATCGGGGCGGTCAGCGTCATCGCGGCCTCCGCACGCTCGATCGACGCCGCGATCTCAGTTCGCGCCGACGGTGACGTCGCGCGTGGCGATCTCTTCGATCACCTTGGCGTTGAACGCCGCGAGATCGGCGGGAGTGCGGCTCGTGACGAGGCCTCCATCCACGACCACCTCGGCATCGATCCAGTCGGCGCCGGCGTTTCGCAGGTCGGTCCTCAGCGATGCATAGCTGGTCAACGTGCGACCCTGCACCGCGTCGGCCTCCGCCAGAATCCACGCCGCGTGGCAGATCGCGGCGACAGTCTTGTCCTGGGCGAAGAACGCCTTCGTCAACCGCACCGCGTCCTCGTCGAGCCGCAGCGCGTCGCCGTTCGGGAGTCCGCCGGGAAGGACGAGCGCGTCGAAGTGCTCCACGTCCGCGTCGGCGGCCGCCACATCGACGACCTGCGTGTGGCCGTTCTCCCCCTCGATCGAGCCCTCGCGCGGCGAAACCAGCACGACGTCGGCGCCTGCTGCGCTGATCGCTTCCCACGGGGAGACGAGCTCGCTGTCTTCGTAGCCGTCGGTCGCAAGGAATGCGACGCGCTTCCCGGTCAGGTTCGTCATGATGTGTGTCCTCTTTCTTCTGGTGGTGGATGTCGCAGTGTCAACCGTGGGCGCGGATGAGTGCGAAGGTGTCGGGATGCGGGCCGGTCCGGCCGTCTTCGCCTTCGTCGAGGCGGTCGATGAGCGCCATCTCGGTCCCCGAGAGCTCGAAGTCGAAGAGCTCTCGGTTCTCCCTCATCCGCTCCTTCTTGCTCGAGAGCGGAATGACGATGCTCCCGTGCTGCACGTGCCAGCGCAGGATGATCTGCGCGACGGATCTGCCGTGTGCACGGGCGATCCGCGCGAGCGTCTCGTCGCCAAGCACCCTGCCCTGTCCGAGCGGGCTCCATGCCTCGACCGCGATGCCGTGGCGCGCGCTCGCCTGGCGGGCGGCATCGTTTCGGAAGTAGGGGTGGACCTCGATCTGATTCACGACCGGGACCACCCCCGTCTCGCCGATGATGCGCTCCAGATGCTCGGGCTGGAAGTTCGAGACCCCGATCGCGCGGACCCGTCCGGCGACGACGAGTTCGATCATCGCCCGCCACGTCGAGACGTAGTCGCCGCCGTACAGCGTCGGAAGCGGCCAGTGCATCAGGAACAGATCGAGCTGCGCGATGCCGAGGCGGTTGAGCGTCGCCGCGAAGGTGCGCCGCACGTCGTCGGGACCGTGGTTGCCGTTGTCGAGCTTGCTGGTCACGAACACCTGCCCGCGGGGAAGACCCGATGACGCGATGGCCTCCCCCACGCCGCGCTCGTTGCCGTACATCTGCGCGGTGTCGAAGTGCCGGTAGCCCTCGTCGAGCGCGGCGGTGACGATCGCCGCCGTGCGCGCGGTGTTCTCGGCTGTCTCCTCCCAGATGGGAGGCATCGCCATGGTGCCGAAGCCGACCTGCGGGATGGTGATGCCGTTGTGCAACGGCACGTTGGGGATCATGCGCACCTCCGTCAGATGTGCTGTTCCTCGGCGCGCTCGACCCAATAGTCTTCCTGACGCTCGTCGGTGATGTACGCGGGAACAGGAAGGTCCCACCAGCCGTCCGGCGAGGGACCCGACCCGTCTCGAGAGACGGGGATCTCGACGAGGATCGGCCCGCTGAAGTCGAGAGCCTCACGCAGTGTCGACTGCAGCTCGGCGTCGTTCTCGACGCGGCGTGATTCGATGCCGAAGGCACGGGCGATGGCGGCGAAGTCGGGCGAGTACTCTGTGCCGTCGGGCTTCGTGAACTCGCTGGCGATGTCGCGGTCGAACAGCCTCCGCTGGCCGCCGCGGATGGAGATGTAGCCGGCGTTGTTGAGCACCAGGAAGACGACCGGGATGCCGTTCGCGGCGCAGACCGCGATCTCCTCGAGCGTCATGAGGAAGTCGCCGTCGCCGACCACGCACACGACCGCGCGGTCCGGGCGTCCGAGCTTCGCACCGATCGCCGCGGGCACGGCCCAGCCCATGGACGAGTAGCCGCCCGAGCCCAGGTGGGTGCGCGGCTCGTAGAACGGGAAGCTCTGCTTCACCACGCCCTGGGCGTTGCCCGAGCCGACGACCAGGATGCCGTCACGCGGCAGCACCTCGCGCAGGTCGTGCAGAACGCGCTGGAAGGTGAACGGGAATCGCTCGCTGTTCACACGCGCGTCCTCCTTACGGCGCCATGACGCCTGGAGCTCGGCGATCTCCCCGAAGTACTCGTCGCGCGCGACCTGCGGAGCCTGGTCGCCACCGACCTCGGTGTGAAGCGCAGACAAGGCGGCCGCAGCATCCGCCACGATTCCCACTTCTGCGGGGTACGTCTTCCCGATCTCGTACGCGTCGATGTCGATGTGGATGAGCTTGCTGCCGGGGATGGAGAACGTCGCACCGCGTCGATAGCTCGACGCCGACCAATCGGTGAAGCGGCAGCCCACGGCGAGGACGACGTCGGCCGTCGCGCTGATCGTGTTCGCCGGAATGGTGCCCATGTAGCCGTTGGCGCCCACGAACAGGGGGTGGTCTTCGGGGAACACGCTCTTGCCGTTCCACGTGCACACCACGGGGATCGACAGCGCCTCGGCGAGCGCGCGCACCGCGGCCGGAGCATCGCCGTGCATGGCGCCGCCGCCGAGCACGATGACGGGTCGCTCGGCTGCGCGCAGCAGCGCGGCCGCCTGCGCGATCGCCACAGGGTCGGGGTGCCCGACCCCGACGGGCAGCCGGTGCTGAAGATCGTGGATCGGGAGTTCGGCCGATGCCGCCTGAACATCCATAGGCACCTCGATGTGCACGGGGCCAGGCCTGCCCGTCAGCATCGCGTTGAATCCGCGGTGGATGGCGTGGGGCAGCTGGTCGACCCGATCCACCGTGAACTGACGCTTCGTCACGGGGCGGGTGAGCGCTTCGAAGTCGTTGGGACGCTGGCGGTCGATCTCCTGCATCGTGCCGCGTCCCACCATGTGCGTGGGCGGGGAGCCGGTGAAGAGCAGCAGGCTGGCCGAGTCGACGTACGCGGTCGCCAGACCCATGATCGTGTTCGCGGCCCCCGGACCGACGGACGTGAACACCGCCATCGGTCGCCCCGTCGCCCGGAAGTATCCGTCCGCGAGGTGCACCGCACCCTGCTCATGGAACGTCTGGATGAACGGGATGTCGGCTCCCGGCCTCAAGAACGCGTCGAGCATGCCCCAGGCGCCGTGTCCTGGGATCCCCGCGGCGTACTCGATGCCGTACGCCTTGAGGGTCTGCACGACGACCTCGGATCCGGTCATGGAGGATGTCGTCCCGCCCGGGGTCGGCGTCGTGGTGGCTTCGGTCTCGATCTGAGTCATGAGATGAGCTGCTTTCTGCTCGGCACCGGCTCCCGCCGATGGCGTCGGTGAGAGTTAGCCGCGACCGTTCTTGGCGGCGTCCATGATCTTGGCGGCGTTGTCCTTGTTCACGATGATCGGCCCCGTGAAGACCTGGCCGGAGGGCTGGGCCCCGTAGCGCACGTACTGTGCAGCCGCCAGGACGGCGTAGTAGCCCTGCAGGTACGGCTGCTGCCACACGGCGAACAGGAGCTTGTCGTCCTCGATGTAGCTGAGGACCTGATCGCTGACGTCCATGGTCGCGACCTTTACGGTGTCCTGCTTGCCGGACTGCTCGACCGCGTCGTAGACGACCGGCCCCGCCAGGGGGCCTTGTGCCAGCGCGCCATCGATCGACGGGTCGGACGCGAGAGCGCCCTTCGTCGCGTTCGCGATGGCGACAGCATTGCCTGCCGCATTCGGGATGTTGAGGATCGTGCCCGCCACCCCGGCGTCCTCGAGGGCCTGCACCATCCCCTCGCAGCGCGCGATGACGTTGGGCGCGGTCGGGTTGTCGTTGACGCAGACGCCGTTGGTGACACCGCTGTCGGCCATCGCCTCGCCTGCGGCGACGCCGGCCTCGAAGTCCGCCTGCCCGAAGGTCGCGATCGGCTGGATCTCCTCGGCGCCCGTGGTGGCGTTGGTGAGGACCACCGGAATGCCCTGCTCGGTGGCCTTGGCGATCGCCGGCGCTGTCGCGTCACCGAAGAAGTTGCAGGCGACCAGCGCATCGGGCTCCTGGTTGATCACCGACTGCACGTTCTGGGTCAGCGTCGCGGCGTCGAACGGGGACGTGTCGAGGTTGGCCATCACGAGCTTGACGTTGTTGGCCTTCGCCGCGTCCTCGGCGCCGTTGATCATCACGTTGCCGAAGCCGACGTGCAGCGGCGACAGGCAGACGTAGCCCACCGTCACCTCCTCCTCGGCACTCGCACCGGAGGAGGTCGGAGTCCCGGTCTGCCCGCCGGTGGCGGCCGTGCAGCCGGTCAGCGCCACGGCCATCGCGGCCGCGCTGAGGAGGATCAGGGTTGCTCTGGGGTACTTCATCGGTCTCATTCCTTTCGGGTGGGTGGTACGTCGGTGTACTGCGGCGGAACGTGGATCAGTTCGAGGGTCGGAGCTCCGACGAGCGGGCGAGTTCGAGGGCCTCCAACTCCTGGCCGCCGGCCATCAGCGCGACGACCTCGTCCGGGCTCTTCTCGTTCCGCCCGAAGGTGGCGGCGACGGAGCCATGGATGAGGACGGTGAACTGGTCGCCGATGGCGAGGGCGTGCTGCGAGTTGTGGGTGATGAAGATGACCGCGATGCCCTGGTCCCTCGCCTGCGCGATGAGCTTCAGGACGATGTTGGTCTGCTTGACTCCGAGCGCCGAGGTGGGCTCGTCGAGGATCAGCACGCGTGCACCGAAGTAGGTCGCGCGAGCGATGAGGAGAGCCTGTCGCTCGCCGCCCGAGAGGGATCCGACGGCCTGCTTGCCGCTGCGGATGCGGGTGATGCCGAGTCTGCGGATCTCCTCGAGCGCGACCTTCTCCATCCGGGCCATATCGAGACGGCGGAGCGGTCCGACCCACTTCGTCGGCTCGGCGCCGAGGAAGAAGTTGCGCGCCACCCCGAGCAGCGGGACGGTGCCGCCGTACTGGTGGACGGTCGCGACGCCGAGACGACGGGCGTCCGCCGGGCCCTGGAACTGCACGGGCTCGCCGTCCATGTACAGTCCGCCCTCGGTGGGACGGTGCACGCCGGACAGCGTCTTGATGAGGGTCGACTTCCCCGCGCCGTTGTCGCCCAGGAGGCAGAGCACCTCCCCGGGCCGCACGGCGAGGGACACATCGGTGAGAGCCTTCACGGCGCCGAAACGGACGCTGACGTTGCGTGCCTCGAGAACGGCGGTCTGAGTGGTTGCAGTGTTCATGATGACTACATCTCCCGGTCAGTCGGTGCTGCGCAGGAGCGCACGCCGGACGGAATCGTTGATGACGACGGCGATCAGGACGAGCACGCCGATGAACACCTGGGAGAGGTCGGAGGCCCACCCGGTGTAGTTGACGCCGGTCTGCACGATCGCGAACGTCATGGTGCCGAACACGATCCCGGACGCCGTCCCGTACCCGCCGTTCAGCAGCACCCCGCCGATCACGGCCGCGACCAGGGAGGAGAAGATGTACGTCTGCCCCTGCCCCACGCTCGCTCCCTGATACGCGGCGGCCTGGATCACTCCGAGGAGACCCGCGCCCAGGGCGGTGAAGACGAACAGCGTCATCTTGACCCGGCGCACGGGCACTCCCGCCTCTCGGGCCGACTCCTTGTCGCCGCCGACCGCGAAGATCCAGTTTCCGAAGCGGGTGCCCGACAAGAGCAGCCCGCTCGCGATCGCGATCGCCGCGAACCACAGCACCGAGGCGTTGAACCCGTTCCAGTTGCCGCCGAAGAGCGCCAGCACCGGATCGTCGGTCTGCAGCGAGACCGTGGTCGTGCCGGTGAACACGCGGACCAGCGTCAGCGACGTTCCCGCGAGGGCGAACATCGTGCCGATCGTGATGATGAACGAGGGGAGCCCCGTCTTGGTCACCAGATAGCCGTTGAGCAGTCCGACGAGCGCCGAGAAGACCAGCGCGATCACGATCGACACGATCAGCGGCAGACCGAGGTTGGTCGTCGCGATCGCGACGATCAGCGATGAGGCCGCGAGCGTCGAGGCGATCGAGAGGTCGAACTCGCCGGCGATGAGGAGCAGGCCCACCGGCAGCGCGACGACTCCCAGTTCAGCCGCGGCGTTGACCCAGCTCGCGGTGCCGTTCAGGCTGAGGAAGTTGTTCTGGCCGGCGAAGATCGCGAAGAACCCGAAGACGATCAGCAGACCGGCGAACGGGCCGAACGTGGGCCGCCGTCCCAAGCGCGCCAGCGTCTGAGAGAACGGCTTGGACTTCGAGGCGGTGAAGTTGCCCGTATCGGGCGTCCACGTGGCGGGCGCAGCCTGCGGGCTCCGGCCCTTGGGCTTCGTGGTGCTGGCTTGTGTCATGGTCATGCTCTCCTCTCACCGGTCCGTGGCCAGCACGCCCTGCGGGGCGCCGGTCACGGCGAGAACCTTGCGCTCCGGGATGGCCCAGGTCTTGCGCAGCGTCGTGCGGATGTCCCAGATGGCGGTGCCCGGCCCGACGACGACGATCACTCCGGGCTTGAGGATGTGGACGGTGCCGTCTTCGTCCGTGATCGTGCCGAAGCCCGACAGGACCGTGAACGACTCCCAGCGCCCGGGCTCCCACGTCGCGCGGAACTTGCCCGGCGTGATCTCCCAGACGCCGAACTGGTTGCCGCCGATCTCGCCGGCGACGAACCGCGACCTGCGGCATTCGCCCTCGAGGATGTCCTTCTCGTACCCGTCGTCGAGCAGGTCCACCTCGAACGAGGAAACACTCTTCATGTTCTTGCTCCGATGTCTCTCGGTGTAGCTGTCGCGGGCGCGCAGATGTATCTCGATCCCTGCCCGGCGCGTACGCGCTCGAGGCTGTGGATCGCTGCGAGGTCCGACGGTCTCCTCAGGTCGAGACCGATTCGATTTGTTCAAGTAAGCCAGGGAAACGAGCTTCGGTCATTACGCAAAGCGTGCAACGCCTGAGTCGTTTGTTTTCGGAATTTTGACGTTTACGCGGGCGCGCAGAAGACCACGTCGCCGGCCCCGCGTCGCGGGCCCGCGACCTGCGCGGCG
>JAVBUG010000067.1:0-2704 GCA_031555515.1 Microbacterium sp.
ACCCGTACGCGCCCGACTGGGTGATCGAGGGTCGGTTCGAACCCGCCGAGGCCGGGCAGACCCGCGTCGTCCGCAGCGTCGACGGCCACGAACGTGAGGAGTCGGCCGTCGGCGTCGTCGCCCTCGAGGTCGATGGCGAGCCGGTGCGCATCACGGTGTCGCGCGCGGGGTCGGGGTTCAGTGCGGTCATCGCGGATGCCTCGAGCGGAAGCGAGTCGTACCGATTCCGGTTCCTCCCGATCGCCGGCCCTGTTGACGACGGGTCGATCACGGTCGACTTCAACCGGGCCTTCCTCCCGCCCTGCGCGTTCAGCGACCACTACGTGTGCCCGCTCCCGCCCGCGAACAACCGCCTCGCCGTCCGTGTCGAGGCAGGGGAGCGAATCACCGAAATCGCGTGAGAGTGGTGCTCGCACCCCGGGCGCGGGTGCGAGCACAATGGGGCCACAGCCGGAGCGCGTCCGGCGCTGCCCGACCCGAGGAGCCTCGCCATGGCCCGTTCCCTCTCCGAGATGCGCGAGCGGTCCCGCGACCGTGCCAAGGCGCGCGCCGCGCGATCCGAACTGAAGAACACCGCATACGAGATCTTCATCGGCGTGCTGTCGATCCTGTCGATCGGGAACCTCGTGTTCATGTACGTGATCGCGGGGGACACCGCCCTCGAGCTGGTGCTGTCGGTCATGAACGCGCTGTTCAGCGCGATCTTCCTCGGCGACTTCATCTACCGGATCTCGACCGCGCCGAAGGCGTCGCGCTACTTCTTCCGCGGCTTCGGCTGGGCGGACCTGCTGGCCAGCCTCCCGTTCCCGCAGTTCAAGATCCTGCGACTGTTCCGCCTGCTGCGGGTCTTCCGGCTGCTGCGCGAACTCGGCCCGCGGACCGTGTGGACCACTCTCATCCACGACCGCGCGAACAGCGCCCTCATGACGCTGCTGCTGATGGGCATCCTCGTGCTGCAGTTCGGCAGCATCACGATCCTCTACGTCGAAGAGGACGCCGACGGCGCCAACATCACCTCGGCCTCCGACGCGCTCTGGTACACGATCGTCACGATCTCGACCGTCGGCTACGGCGACCAGTACCCGGTGACCAATGTCGGCCGCATGATCGGCACGCTCATCATCGTGGTCGGCGTCGGCATCTTCGGCACCTTCACCGGTTACCTCGCGAACCTCTTCCTGGGTCCGCGCAAAGCCGCAGAAGATGCGGAGACGGATGCTGCGGCCCCGGCGCCGACGGACGACACGACTGTCGCTCCGGCCGACGTCGCGCAGCCGTCGATCGCCGACCACGCGGCGAAGGGCGTCGCCGCGGGGGCGGTCGCCGGAGCCGTGAAGGCCGGGGCGGCCGCGGGGCAGGGGAGCGGCCCGGGAGCACCGATCGCGGGCACGCCGGAATCCCCCGGACTCGAGCCCGAGGTCCGCGAAGCCGACCCCGAAGCCACGGTCGAGCGCCTGCGGGTGCTGCTCGCGCAGTCGGAGGAGACGATGGCCGAGATGCGCCGGCTCCTCGCCGACGCGACGCGGTAGCGGGGCTGCCCCGACCGACTCCGGGCCGCACCCGACGGGGTGAGAATGTTCGCGCTCACATCCGTTACCCGTTCGTTGCAGAAATCCGGCACCGGAGCGCTTGTGAGCGCTAACAGTGAGCGCTAACATCCTGAATCGCGGCCATGTCGGCCGCTCCGGAACCCAGAGCGCTGCGGCTAGCCTCGCGCCCGGATGAACAAGGAGGTTCACTCACATGAAGAAGCTGCTCTCGATCGCCGCCGCAGGCGCGCTGATCCTCGGCCTCGCGGGCTGCGCGTCCGGCAGCGGCGGCACCGGCACCGAGTCGGAGGGGCCGAAGGCCCTCGACGAGCTCGTCGTCGGCTTCGCGCAGGTCGGCGCGGAGTCGGGCTGGCGCACCGCCAACACCAAGGACATCCAGGCCGCGTTCGAGGACGCCGGCATCGAACTCAAGTTCTCCGACGCGCAGCAGAAGCAGGAGAACCAGATCAAGGCGATCCGGTCGTACATCCAGCAGGGCGTCGACTACATCGCGTTCTCGCCTGTCGTCGAGACCGGCTGGGACGCCGTGCTCAACGAGGCGAAGGCCGCCGGCATCCCGGTGGTGCTCACCGACCGCGCCGTCGACAGCAAGGACACTTCGCTGTACGTCAGCTTCCTCGGCTCGGACTTCATCGAGGAGGGCAAGAAGGCCGGCCTCTGGGTGCTCGACCAGTACAAGGACACCACCGAGAAGGTCAACATCGTCCAGCTCGAGGGTACGACCGGCGCGGCCCCCGCGATCGACCGTGCCGAGGGCTTCGCCGACGTGATCCGTCAGAACGAGAACCTCGAGGTGATCGCGAGCCAGACGGGCGACTTCACCCGCGCCGGAGGCAAGCAGGTCATGGAGGCGATGCTGAAGTCGAACCCTGACATCGACCTCGTCTACGCGCACAACGACGACATGGGTCTGGGGGCGATCGAGGCGATCGAGGCAGCCGGCCTCGTTCCCGGCGAGGACATCAAGATCGTCACCGTCGACGCCGTGCACGATGGCATGCAGGCCCTCGCCGACGGGAAGATCAACTTCATCGTGGAGTGCTCGCCCCTGCTCGGCAACCAGCTGGTCGACATCATCAAGACCCTCAACGACGGCGGCACCGTCGAGCCGAGGATCATCACTGAAGAGACCACCTTCAACCAGGAGCAGGCCA
>JAVBUG010000183.1:0-9314 GCA_031555515.1 Microbacterium sp.
CGATCGCACGACGGGCGTCGCGTCGAGGAAGAGGCGGTCACCGCCGAGCGCGAACGCGCCCGGACCGGCGGCGGTCCGCGCGGGGCGCCGGCCGATGAGATCGAGGAACCCCCAGCCCGTCACGCGGAAGGCCGCGATGCCCATCGGCGTGAGGGGGCGGTGCAGCCCCTGCGCGAGGCTGATGCAGAAGTACACGCGCGTGTCGCCGGCGGGTCGGGGCGCGTCGCGCACGGGCACGGGGAACAGCGTCGTGATCGGCCGGGACTGCGTGAGCCACGCGTGCCCTTCGGCGTCGATCGCCCACTCGATGTCTTGCGGGCTGCCGAACGCGCGCTCGACCCGGTCGCCGAGCGCGACCAGCGTGCGCACCTGGGCGTCGGTCACGCTCGCCGGCTGATCGGCGTCGCCGCCCGCTCGGCGATCGAGGATCCGTCCGGTCGCCGTGTCGACGACGAAGTGATCCGGGTCGACCGAGCCCGAGACGACAGCCTCGCCGAGGCCGCGCGCCGCGTCGAGCACGCCCTGGCGCCGGCGTCCCGTCACCGGGTCGGCGGTGAAGAGCACGCCCGCGGATGCGGCGTCGACCATGCGCTGCACGACGACGGCCAGCGCGACGCCCGCGCCGTCGATGCCCTGCGCCGTGCGATACGCGACGGCCCGGTCGGTCCACAGCGACGCCCAGCAGCGGTGGACGGCATCCAGCACGTCGTCGGCGCCTGCCACGTTGAGGTAGGTGTCCTGCTGGCCGGCGAAGCTCGCGCCCGGCAGATCCTCGGCGGTCGCCGACGATCGGACGGCGACGGGACCCGCCCCGGGCTCCAGCCGTGCATAGGCCTCGCGCACCGCGGCGGCCACCTCGTCGGGGAACGGAGCCTCGAGCACCGCGGCGCGTGCTGCCGCAGCATCCGTGATCGCCCCGGACTCGACCGCGGATCCCCGCACCGCGCGCCGGTACGCCTCGGTGGTGACGCAGAAGCCTGGCGGCACGTCGAAGCCCGCGCGGATCAGCTCGCCGAGATTCGCCGCCTTGCCGCCGACCGTCGCGAGGTCGCCGGCCGACAGCTCCGCGAGCTCGAGCACGATCTCGCCCCGCGGTGGTGGGCTGGACGCGGCCATCTCATCGCCCTCCCGCCGTTTCGCCCCACGCTCGTGGGCTCAGGTGCAGAATCGCACTCCGCGCACCGCGCCACAAGATCGCGCGGGTTTCGTCAGCCGGTCCAGGCTTCTTCGATACGGATGCTGCGTCCCAGCATGTTCTCGACCGCGCGATGCCCCGACAGCATGGCCGCGGGCACGGTCGCCGGGTCGTCGGTCCAGGTCGCCTCGCCGGCGAGGTGGAGCACCCCGCCGATCGGCGTCGCGAGATCGTCGTGGTCGGCCGTCGTCGACCCGACGGTCATGTAGGCGTACGAGCCGTGCGACCACGGGTCGTCCTGCCAGTCGGTGACGTGCACGTGCGTCGGAGTCCCGACGCGGTCGCCGTACAGGCGTCGCAGCTGAACGAGGATCGACTCGACGATCTCGTCCTCGGTCCAGTCCCACGTCTCGACCGCCGCCGGGCCTGCGGCGAACGTGAGCAGCGTCGGCGTGCCGTGCAGAGCGGTGAGGTCGTACCACGAGTGCCACCAGCGGCTCTCGGGGCCCTGCTGGCGGATCGCGTAGACGCCGTCGTCCCAGAACTTCGTCGGGAACCGCAGGAACACCTTCTCGAACGCGTTCATCGTGAGTCGGCTGAGCGCCCCCGCGACCGGCTCGGGCAGCGGCGGCTCGATGACGAAGTCGTCGGACTGCAGCACGCCGACCGGGACCGTGACGATCGCGGAGTCGGCGGCGAACAGGCCGTGGTCGGTGGTGACGAGGACCCCCTCGGACGACCACTGCACGTCGGTGACGACATGGATGAGGCGGATGTCGAGTCCCTCGGCCAGTCGCCGCGGCAGGCGGTCGTACCCGTCGGGGAACACCACCTCGTCACCGTCGATGGAGTCGTCGTCGAGGCCGTGGGCGGCGAGGTCCTCGATCCAGGCGCCGTACTGCTCCTCGGAGCGGTGCTCGAGGTACTCGCGCACGCGCTGCGTGCGCTGCGCGTCCCACCCCTGGGCGGCGAGCGCGGCCTCGGTGACGTCGCGGTAGGACGCGGCGGGAGCGGATTCCGCGACCACGTCCCGCAGCGTCCGGTCGACGGTGTGGATGTCGTCGATGTACGCCTGGGTCGCAGCATCCGTCAACCGCACCCCGTCGGGACCGTAGTACGCGATCGGGCGGCTGTCGGGCTGGTAGCCGCCGACGGTGAACTCGACGGTGCGCATGCCGAACGCCTCGGCCGCCGCGGCGACGGGGGAGTCGGTGATGCCGTGGATCCACGAGGCGCCCATGTCGGTGACGGTCCCCGGGAAGTGGCGGTCGGTCGAGACGCGGCCGCCGACGCGGTCGCGGGCCTCGAGCACCACCACGCGGCGGCCGGCCTTGGTCAGAAGTCGGGCCGCGGTGAGGCCCGCGACCCCCGCACCCACGACGATCGTGTCGAAATGATCCATGTCAGAGTTTGTACCCGATCGCGCGTAACAGTTCCTTGCGGTCGGCGACGTCCTGCTCGGTCTCGACGCCCAGCGGCGGCTGACCGTCGATGACGCCGGCGACCCCGCGGCCCGCCTCGGTCACCGCGACGAGGAGCTGCACCGGGTTGGCGGTCGCGCAGTAGATCGTGCAGACCTCCGGCACGGCCTTCACCTGGTTGAGCACGTTCACCGGGAACCCGTCGCGCAGCATGATCACGAACGCGTGCCCCGCGCCGATCGCCAGCGCCGCATCGACCGCGAGCGCGATGAGGGCGTCGTCGTTGCCCGTGCGACGCACGAGACGGACACCGGATGCCTCGCAGAACGCCACCCCGAACCGCAACGTGCCGCCGGCCCCGGCGAGCGCCTCGTGCAGATCCTCGACGGTCTTGATGAAGTGCGACTGGCCCACGATGACGTTCACGTCGTCGGGCTTGTCGAGCGGAACGACCTCGATGTCGACGGTCATGGGAACCTCCTCCGTCAGCGCCAGCCTAGACGCGCGCTGCCCTCCATAGGGGGCGTACGCGGTCGACCTCGGTCCTCGTCCGATACTCGCGGGCTGGATGTATCAGCGACGCAGGGACAGGCTCTTCTGTCGATGGACACCCGTCAACAAGGGAGCAGCCATGCGCATCACGTACCGGACCATCGCCTTCGTCATCTGCGGACTCGTCGCGCTGCAGGCGGCATCACACGCGTGGGCCTCCGCCGGCCTCGGCGTCTACCTCGCGGAAGGGGGAGTCGTCGACGGCACTGCTGTCGAGGGCCCGCCGCCGTTCCCGGAGGTCACGGGCTTCATCATCCACGGCATGAACGGGATGTTCGTCATCCCGGCCCTCGCCCTCATCCTCTTGATCGTCTCGTTCTTCGCGAAGGTGCCGCACGGCGTCGTGTACGCCGTCGTCGTGTTCGGGCTCGTCATCCTGCAGGTCACACTCGGGCTGCTCGGGCACGGGGTCGCGTTCCTCGGATTCCTGCACGGCATGAACGCGCTGCTGCTGTTCACGGCTGCGCTCCTCGCGGGGCTGAACGCCAAGCGTCGGGCCGTCGAGCCGGCGAGTGCCGCCTCGGTGCCCAGCACGACCGGTGCCACGGCCTGACAAGACGACCGCACCGAGCCGATGGGCGCGTCTCGCCCGCCGGCTCGGCGCGGTCGTGGGCGTGCTCGCCCTCTTGTTCGTGGCGTGGGCCTGGTGGACCAGCATCCTTCCCGGC
This sequence comes from Microbacterium sp., assembly GCA_031555515.1. Taxonomy (GTDB): domain Bacteria; phylum Actinomycetota; class Actinomycetes; order Actinomycetales; family Microbacteriaceae; genus Microbacterium. The sequence continues at coordinate 3,777 of JAVBUG010000183.1, forward strand.
TCGTACTCGGTGATGTCGATGGGGAGGCCGGATTTCGGCGGAGGCGCCGAGGTCGGCCACCACGCGGACGCCGCCGCGCACACCGCGCACGCCGCGGGCGCGGCATCCCTCGCCGAAGGCCCGCCTGATGCGACGGATCCGCCCGAGGTCGACGTCACCACTCTCACCGCCGACCCCGATCGGCCCGCCGATGTGCGGGTCGAGCTCGTCGCCCGCGCCGAGCGGATCACCCCTGCCGGGGGTCGGCCGTTCGACGGGTTCACGCTCAACGGGCAGGCGCCAGGGCCGACGATCCGCGCGACGGTGGGCCAGCTGATCGAGGTCGAACTGCGCAACGAGGACGTCCCCGAGGGGATCACGGCGCACTGGCACGGGGTCGACGTGCCGAGCGCGATGGACGGCGTCGCCGGTGTCACACAGGACGCCGTCGCGCCCGGCGAGACGTTTACGTACCGCTTCGTCGCGGAGCAGGTCGGCACGTTCTGGTACCACTCCCACCAGGTGTCGAACTCCCAGGTCATCGGCGGGCTGTTCGGAGCTCTCGTGCTCGAGCCCGAAGCGGGGATGGATGCTGCGGCCGACGCGGTCGCGATGATCCACACGTATCCGGGTGGGCAGCGCACGCTCAACGGCGAGGTCGGTGAGGTGCGCCGGACGGCGGCACCCGGCGATGTCGTGCGCGTCAGGCTGATCAACACCGACAACTCGCCGACTGTCGCGTGGGTCGCGGGGTCGGACTTCCGCGTGCTCGCCATCGACGGCACGGAGCTGCACGCGCCTCCGCCGGTCGAGGAGCTCAAGGTGGGCGTGACCGCCGGTGGGCGTGCCGATCTCGAGGTGCGCGTTCCCGCGACGGGTGCGGTGCGCGTGCAGGTCCCGGGTGCGTCGCTGGTGGTCGGCCCGGACACGGCGGACGCACCGACCGAGTCGGCGCCGCGGGAGGCGGTGGATCTGCTGTCGTACGGGTCGCCCGCGCCCGCGGGCTTCGACGCCGAGCACCCCGACAGGGTCTTCGACTACGACATCGGCCGCCTTCCCGGCTTCCTCGACGGACTGCCCGGCTACTGGTGGACGATCAACGGCGGGATCGTCCCGAGTGTGCCGATGTACATGGTCGAAGGCGGCGACGTCGTGGTGATGCGCATCTCGAACGGGAGCGGCGAGGTGCACCCGATGCACCTGCACGGCCATCACCTGCTGGTGCTCTCTCGGGACGGCGTGCCGTCGACGGGAAGCCCCTGGTGGGTGGACTCGCTCAACGTCGAGCACGGCGAGTCGTTCGAGGTGGCCTTCGTGGCCGACAACCCGGGCATCTGGATGGACCACTGCCACAACCTCGCGCACGCCTCCGAGGGACTCATGACCCACCTCGCCTACGCGGGCGTGACGACGCCGTTCCGTCTCGGCCGAGACACCGGGAACGACCCGGAATGAGGCGAGCCTCGCGGCTTACGCCTGCGTGAGGAGCAGCCGGCATCGGTGCGCCGTCACGAAGGGCTCCAGACGCTCGAGCTCGAGCGGGCCCTCGGTGTGCAGGAGCACGTCCTGCACGAGGCGCGCGTGCACGCCGCACACGAGGGCGCGGTCCTCGTCGATCATGTCGTGGTACCGGCAGGGTGCGAGGTCGAACGACAGCGTCTTCTCGTCCACCCCCGGATCGAGGCCGGCGTCGTCGAGGTGCTCGTACAGCACGTCGAGCTGGCGCGCGGCGTCGGCGGGAAGCGCCGGAGCCTCGCTGCGGGTCACGGCACGCAGCATCCGTCCCCGTGTTTCGGCGCCTTCGACCCGCGCGCTCGCCGCGTCGCTGGACGCGGACTCGCGCACGGGGTGGAAGACCACCGGCGGACGCCCGCGGACGCCGACCTGGATCGTCTCGCTGCGGATGAGGCCCTCGTCCTCGAGCACGCGCAGGTGATCGCGGACGGTGTTGAGTGGGATGCCGCACTCCGACGCGAGCTCGCCGGCGCGCCGCCCGGGCACGCGCTGAATCGCCTGCAACAGCTGCAGGCGGCGGGGCTGGGTGAGTCCGCGGAAGTCGTGCGCGCGGCGGGGCATCGCTCCAGAGTAGGCGGGCCGTCTCCGCCCGCGCTGAGAGGTCGACCGGATAAAACCGGTGGAACGGGCTCCGCCTGTCGCGCGGACCGACGAGAGTCGAGGGCGTCGCGTCCGGTCCGAGGAAGGAACCCCCATGCAGCTCTCACCGGAGTCCGAAGCCATCGTCCGCGCCACCGCGGGTGTCGTCGCCGAGCATGCCGAGGAGATCACGAAGGTCTTCTACCCGGCGATGTTCGCCGCTCACCCCGAGCTCCTCCGCGTCTTCAACCGCGCCAACCAGGCGGTCGGAGAGCAGCCGAAGGCGCTCGCCGCGTCGGTCGTCGCCTTCGCGGTGCAGCTCATCGACCCCGATGCGCCCGACTTCACCCCGGTGATGCGCCGGATCGCCCACAAGCACGTCTCGCTCGGCATCCAGGCCCGCTCGTATCTCGTCGTCGGGCACCACCTCCTGGCGGCTGTCGGGACAGTGCTCGGCGATGCCGTGACGCCCGAGGTGAAGGCCGCGTGGGACGAGGTCTACTGGCTGTTCGCGACCTCGCTCATCGCCGAGGAGGCGAAGCTCTACGCCGAGGGCGGCACCGACCCCGAGCACCCGTGGCGCTCGTACCGGGTGGTCGAGCGGTTCGAGGAATCCGACGACGTCTTCTCGCTCCTGCTCGCGCCGGTCGCGGGCGAGGTGCCCTCGCACCACACCGGGCAGTACGTCGCGATCGCGGTCGACCTGCCCGACGGGTCGCGCCAGCCGCGCCAGTACACGATCTCGTCGGGGCCCCGGGGTGACTCGCTCCGCGTGACGATCAAGCGCGTGCGCGGCGTCGACGGCAACCCCGACGGTCAGGTGTCGACGTGGCTGCACGAGAACGCGAAGCCCGGCACCGTGCTCGACGTGTCGCAGCCGGCCGGCGATGTCGTGCTCGACGACTCCGAGCAGCCGCTCGTGCTGGTGTCGGCGGGCATCGGCATCACGCCGGTCGCCGCGATCCTCGAGGACCTCTCGCGCCGTCAGCCGCAGCGCACCGTGCGCCTGTTCCACGCCGACCGCGCCCACGACACGCACGCGCTGTACTCGTCGCTGCGGCGTCAGGTGCTCGCGATGAGCGACGCGAAGGCGCAGAACTGGTACGAGATGGATGCTGCGACCGCCCCGACGCTCCACCCGGCGCGTGAGGGGTTCATGGACCTCGCCGACGTCGAGCTGCCCGACGGTGCGACGGTGTTCATGTGCGGCCCGCTGCCGTTCATGCGTATCTCCCGCGCGACGCTGATCGCCCGCGGCATCCCGAGCGAGCGCATCCACTACGAGGTGTTCGGCCCGGATCTCTGGGCGCAGAACCCCGAGGGTGCCGCCGCCTGACCCGGCGTTGCGCGACACAGAATCGGAGGTTGTGACCGACACGCCGGGAGACGGATGCCGCCACCCGGTGCGTCGCGGAGAACCTCCGATTCTGTTCGCCCGTGAGAGTGTGGGGCTCATGAGTCCCCTCGTGATCCGGCAGGAGGAACCGGCGGATGCCGCCACCGACCTCGAGCGGTCGGTCGAGCTGCTGCGGGCCGTCGCCGACGGCACGATCGCTCAGCATCGGGTCATGCGGGTGTACGCGCCGGTGCCGACGGTCGCGATGAGCCGCCGCGAGAGCCGGCTGCCCGGATTCGAGGTCGCCCGGGCCGCCGCGGTCGAGCGCGGCTTCGCCCCGGCAATCCGCCCCACCGGCGGGCGCGCGGTCGCCTACGACGAGAGCTGCATCGTGTTCGACGTCGTCGCGCGCGAGGCCGAAGGCTCGATCGACCAGGCGCGGTTCTTCCGCGAGGTGGGTGACGCGCTCGCCGCGTCGCTGCGCGGGCTCGGCGTCGACGCCCGTGTCGGCGACGTACCGGGGGAGTACTGCCCCGGCGAGTTCAGCCTCAATGCGCGCGGCGCGGTCAAGCTCATCGGCACCTCCCAGCGCGCCGTGCGGGGCGCGCGCCTCTTGAGCGGGATGCTGCCCCTCGAGGGTGTCGAGCGGTTCACCGACGTGCTCCTCGCGGTGAACGCGGCGCTCGAGCTCGACTGGGACCCCGCGACGTTCGGGACGCTGGCCACCGAGGTCCCGCGCACGCCGCGTCAGCTGGTCGTGGATGCCCTGATCACTGCTCTCGCCAGGTGACCCTGGAATCGCCGGCACAGAATCGGAGGTTCTGGCCGGCGCGCCGGGAGTCGGATGCTGCGGCCCGGCGTGTCGCGAAGAACCTCCGATTCTGTGCCCCGCTGCGCTCGCAGCATCCGTGCGCGGCGTCTCCTGTTGCTCCTTCGCCACCGCACAGAATCGGAGGTCTTGGGAGACACGCCGGGGGATGCATGCTGCGGCCCGGTGTGTCGCGAAAGGCCTCCGATTCTGTGCACGCGGCGGCGGTGACCTCAGCCGGTGATCGAGCCCAGCGGCTGCGGGATGCCGCCGCCCGCGGGGCGCAGCGTGCGGGCGTAGTCCTCCTTGAGGACCGCCAGGTGGAACCACGCCTCGACGCCCGAGACGCCGGGGATCGCCCGGATCCGCTCGAGGCTCGCGTACAGCGCGCCCGCCGACGGCTCGACGAGCGTCGTGACGACGTCGAAGCGGCCGAGGGTGCGCGCGGCGAAGTCCACGCCCCGCCACGTGCGCAGCGCCTCGGTCACGCGATCGTCGGCGCCGGCGAGGTTGAGCCCGACGCCCATCGAGAGCTGGCGGTGGACCAGGCCACGCGCCTCGACCGCGCTGATCTTGATCACTCCGCCGTCGACGAGCCGCTGCACCCGCGTCGTCACCGCGGAGGGGGAGAGCCGCACGGCCTCACCCAACGCGCGGTAGCTCTTGCGGCCGTCGCGCTGCAGCTGCTCGATGAGCGCGGTATCGATCGCGTCGATGGTGACGTCGCCGTGGTACTCCGACACGAAGAACCCCTTGACCACGTCGGTGTAGATGAGCGTGTTGATGTCGGCGACGCCGGGGAGCGCCCGGATCTGCGCGAGCAGATCGTGCAGCGCCGGCATCGACCCGAGTCGTACCTCGGTGACGAGGTCGTACGCGCCGCCCACAGCCGAGACCAGCACGGTCTCGCTCAGACCCCGCAGGTGCTGCGCCACCGGCTCGACACCGCCTTGCGTGCGGATCGACACGTGGGCCAGCACGTGCTGTCCGAGGAACACCGGGTCGACCGCCGCGAGGACGCGTACCGTGCCGTCGGCGAGCATCGCGTTCAGGCGCGTCGAGACGGCGGCGCGCGACTGTCCGAGCCGGCCCGCCAACGTGTGGATGCTGGCCCGGCCGTCGATCTGCAGCTCGCGGATGAGTTCGGCGTCGAAATCCATCGCGATCCTCGAATTCGTCGATTTTCCTGAGAACGCACGACCCCGCGCGCAGAACACGAGTCTAGAGCCATGCGCACAGGACGTGACATGCGATTCTGCGCGATGCGACAATCAGAACGCCAGTCGATCGCGCTCAGCGCTGGAGTTCTGCCCTTGCCAGC
>JAVBUG010000182.1:0-4553 GCA_031555515.1 Microbacterium sp.
GCCCGGTCCCATTCCGAACCCGGAAGCTAAGCCTCTCAGCGCCGATGGTACTGCAGGGGGGACCCTGTGGGAGAGTAGGACACCGCCGGACACCCATTCACGGAATGGCCACCCATCGCAGGGTGGCCATTCCGCGTTAACGACCCATATTCGCGCTCGGTAGACTCGAGGGATGCCGGCGCTCGATCTGACTCTTCCCTCTGCCGAACTCACTCGCGTCATTTGCGATGTTCCGAGCGTCTCCGGCGATGAGAAGACGCTCGCGGACGCCATCTTCGGCGAGATCTCCGCGCTCGCTCACCTCGAGGTGTACCGCGACGGCGACACGATCGTCGCCCGCACCCAGCTGGGTCGGGCGCAGCGCGTCGTCATCGCCGGCCACATCGACACGGTGCCCATCAACGGCAACGTGCCGACGAGAGACATCGAGCTCGAGGGGCAGCCGTACATCTGGGGCCGAGGCACCGTCGACATGAAGGCGGGTGTCGCCGTGCAGTTGAAGCTCGCGGCCGAACTCGCCGACCCTCGGGTCGACATCACCTGGATGTGGTACGACCACGAAGAGGTCGACGCGGACCTCAACGGTCTCACGCGCCTGGCCCGTTCGCGTCCTGATCTGTTCGCTGGTGACTTCGCCATCCTCGGGGAGCCGTCGAACGGCGAGGTCGAGGGTGGCTGCAACGGCAACCTGCGCGCCATCGTGCGCACGCACGGAGTTCGCGCCCACAGCGCCCGGGCGTGGATCGGCGAGAACGCGATCCACAAGGCCGCGCCGATCCTCGAACGCCTCGCCGCGTACGTACCGCGCGACGTCGCCGTGGAGGGGCTCGTCTACCGCGAGGGTCTCAACGCCGTGCGCGTCAGCGGCGGGGTCGCCGGCAATGTGATCCCCGACCTCTGCGAGGTGGAGGTCAACTACCGCTTCGCCCCGAGCCGCGACGTCGCCGAGGCGGAGGCACACGTCCGCGATGTGTTCGCCGGCTTCGAGGTGGACGTCGTCGACGCCGCCGCAGGCGCGCGGCCCGGACTGGACGCACCGCTCGCGCAGGAGTTCCTGGCGGCCGTCGGCGCTGAGCCCCGGCCGAAGTACGGCTGGACCGATGTCGCGCGCTTCAGCGCGCTGGGTGTGCCCGCGGTGAACTATGGCCCCGGCGACCCGCACCTCGCCCACCACGACGAAGAGCGCGTGCCGGTCTCTCAGATCGAGGCTGTCGAGCAGGGCCTGCGCGCATGGCTGGCGAGCAGCTGACCCTGTCGCCGGTGACCCGTCCGTCCGCCGCGCGGACGGCCGTGCGCGTCGCTGCGATCTATGGCGCCGCCAGGATCGTCACCACACTCTTCCTGTTCGCCGCCACCGAGCTCTCGGGGTTCACCTCCCGGATGGGTGCCGACGCCCGACTCGGCGATACCGTCGTCACCTGGGACGGCATGTGGTACTGGGTGGTCGCGGTCTCGGGCTACCCGAGTCAGCTGCCGCTGAACGACGCCGGGCAGGTCGCCGAGAACGCCTGGGCGTTCCTTCCGATCTACCCATGGCTCGCCCAGGCGGTGTCGATCCCGTTCGGCCCGTGGCAGACCGGTGCCCTCCTGGTCTCTCTGGTGGCCGGGTACGGGGCATCCCTCGCTCTCTATTACCTGCTGCGGATGCGGCTGGACGAGGCTGCGACGCTCTGGGCTGTCGTGTTCTTCGCCAGCGGCCCCCTCGCGGCGCTGTTCCACGTCGGTTACGCCGAGGCGCTCAACCTGTTCTGGCTGTTCTGCGCCCTGCTGGCGGTCGCGCGCCGGCGCTACGTGTGGCTGTACGCGCTGATCCCGCTCATGGCGTTCACGCGCCCCGGTGTGCTGGCATTCGCGCTGTTCCTGGCGCTCTTCGGCATCTGGCGCTGGTTCACCCGGGCGCGCGAGCCGCTGCGCGGACCGGAGATCGCGCACATCATCGCCGCCGGGCTGCTGGCTGCAGTCGCGGGGTTCGCGTGGCAGTTCATCGCCGGGTGGGTGACGGGGGACCCCGACGCATACCTCGCGACGGAGATGGCCTGGCGGCGCAACTGGATCCTCGGCGATGCGACGTTCACACCCATCGAGCCTTTCCTCGCAGGCGTGTCGTACTGGTTCGAGACGATGTGGCACCTGCCGCTCGCGCTCGGTTATGCCCTCGTGGGCGGGGGACTGGTGCTCATCGCCGCGGCCCTGATCGCCCTGCCTCAGGTGCGCAGGCTCGGCATCGAGATCCGTCTGTGGAGCGCCAGCTACCTCGTCTACCTGCTGCTCGTGTTCTTCCCGCAGTCGAGCATCTTCCGGCTGCTGGTGCCGCTGTCCCCCCTGTGGGGCGCGTTCGCGGTTCCGCGCTCGCGCGGCTGGCGGATCGGCGTGCTCATCGCGTGCCTCATCGGCCAGTGGTGGTGGATCTACAACATGTATGCGCTCGGCAGCACGAACTGGCAGGTCCCATGACGCCGGATGACGGATGCCGCTTTCCCCAGGCGTGCCCGGGGCGTCGGCCCTCACGATAAACTTGATGTGCAGACCATCGATGAAAAGGAGCCGCAATGGCAGCCATGAAGCCGAGAACCGGAGACGGGCCGATGGAGGCCGTGAAGGAGGGTCGACTCATCATCGTGCGCGTGCCGCTCGAGGGAGGCGGTCGCCTTGTCGTCTCGGTGAACGACGCTGAGGCCAAGGAGCTCTACGACGTCCTGGGGGGCGTCGTCAACGCCGCGTAATCGCTCGTTGCGCGAACGGCCGGTCCGATCGGACCGGCCGTTCGCGTTCGCGCACGCGAGTTCGTCAGGACGCGGGGACGGTGGTGAGCTGCAGCAGTCCCTCGCCCGTGATCGACAGTGCGCCGATCACTGCGGGGGAGGCCTGGGTCTCCTGGATGAGCGAGCGATAGGCCGTCGTAACCGGATCGCGGCGCACCGGATCGGCCACCGCGCCGCCGGAGAGCACCCGGGGGACCAGCACCGTCCCCCCGGCGCGGACCAGGCGGAGACCGTGCTCGACGTACTCGATGACCCCCTCGGGGTCGGCGTCGACCAGCACGATGTCGTAGGACGCCTCGTTCATGCGAGGCAGCACCTCCGCCGCGCGGCCGGTGATGAAGCGCGCACGGGCCGGAGGGATCCGGGCCTCAGCGAACGCTTGACGAGCGGCGCCGAGGTGCTCGGGCTCCTTGTCGATGGTGGTGAGGGTTGCACGCGGCGAGCCGTGCAGCAGCCACAGGCCTGAGACTCCGGCCCCTGTGCCGATCTCGACGATGTTGAGCGCTTGCGACACCGCGGCGATGACCGCGCACTGGGCGCCGATCGCCGGGCTCACCGGCGCAGCACCGAGCTCGAGCGCGTGCGCGCGGGCACGCGAGATGTGCTCCGGCTCGCTCGTCGCCTCGTCGACGAACCGCTGGTTCGCGTTCTGCTCTCCCATCGGAATCCTCCGCCCGCCAGCCTACGCGGCCGTGCGGCGCTGGCCGCACAGGCACGGCGGTAATCTGAAGGCATGATCTTCGGCCTCACGATCGAGAAGCTCCTGCTGATCGGACTCGTCGCGGCACTCATCCTCGGACCCGAGCGGCTGCCCCGCTACGCGGAGGCCCTCGCCGGGCTGACCAAGCGGGCACGGGAGTGGGTGACGACCGCGCGGACGCGCGTGCGTGACGAGATGGGCGAGGACTTCGACGACGTCGACTGGCGCACTCTCGACCCGCGTCAGTACGACCCCCGCCGCATCATCCGCGAGGCCCTCCTCGACGACGCGCCGGTCGCGAGCATCACGGCGCCGTCGGCGCCGTCCGCGGCCCCTGTGCCGCCGACGACCCCGGTGAGGTCGCCGTTCCGCGGGCCGATCGACGGCCCGACGCCTTACGACAGCGAAGCGACCTGAGGCTCGCCCGTCAGCTCGGGCGGAACGGCAGGGCGCGTCCCGACAGCCCGCGCGGAGTGCGGGCGAGCGTCTCGGCGAGGCCGGCGATGGCCCGCGCGGCGGGATCGTCGGGGTGCGCGACGACCGCCGGGGTGCCGGCATCCGCGTCCGTCCGCAGGGTCGGGCTCAGCGGCACCGAAGCGAGCAGGGGGACGTCGGCGTCGGACTGCGACAGCGCCGCCGCGACCGCGGCCCCGCCGCCCGCGCCGAACACGTCGACCGTCGTGCCGTCGGGGAGGGTCATGGCTGCCATGTTCTCGACCACGCCGATGACGCGCTGCCCTGTCTGACGAGCGACGATGCCGCTGCGCACCGCGACGTCGGCGGCGGCTGCCTGCGGAGTCGTGACGACCAGGACTTCGGCGTTGGGCAGGAGTTGCCCGACCGAGATCGCGACGTCGCCCGTGCCCGGCGGCATGTCGAGCAGGAGCACGTCGAGGTCGCCGAAGTACACGTCCGTGAGGAACTGCTGCACCGTGCGGTGCAGCATCGGCCCGCGCCACCCCACGGCGCCGACCGGTGCGTCGCCCTCGGCGCGGCCCAGGAACATGCCCATCGAGATAACCGTAACGCCCGGCGCCACCCGGGGCAGCAGGAGGTCGGCGACGCGGGGCGGCTGCGGCACGGCGCCGTCC
>JAVBUG010000349.1:0-9738 GCA_031555515.1 Microbacterium sp.
GCCCGGTCCCATTCCGAACCCGGAAGCTAAGCCTCTCAGCGCCGATGGTACTGCAGGGGGGACCCTGTGGGAGAGTAGGACACCGCCGGACACCCATTCACGGAATGGCCACCCATCGCAGGGTGGCCATTCCGCGTTAACACGGTGGATTGCCGACGTAGAACGGATCCAGGAGGATCGAAGAATGCCAGAGCAGGAGCCGCGCGACGATCGACGCGCGCCGCGCGAACGATCCACCGGGAAGTCTTCTTCGGCCGGCGCCGACCGCAAGCCGTACGCGAGCCGCGAGGGAGATCGCAAGCCGTACGCGAAGCGTGACGGCGACCGGAAGCCGTACGCCAGCCGCGACGGCGACCGGAAGCCTTACGCCAAGCGCGACGGCGACCGTCCCTACGCGAAGCGCGATGGCGACCACAAGCCTTACGCCAAGCGTGATGGTGACCGGAAGCCGTACGAGAAGCGCGATGGCGACCGTCCCTACGCGAAGCGCGACGGCGACCACAAGCCGTACGCCAAGCGCGACGGCGACCACAAGCCGTACGCCAAGCGCGACGGCGACCGTCCGTATGCGAAGCGTGACGGCGACCGCAAGCCGTACGAGAAGCGCGATGGCGACCGTAAGCCGTACGAGAAGCGCGATGGTGACCGTAAGCCGTACGCGAAGCGCGATGGTGACCGTCCCTACGCGAAGCGTGACGGCGACCACAAGCCGTATGCGAAGCGCGATGGTGACCGTAAGCCGTACGAGAAGCGCGATGGCGACCGTCCGTATGCGAAGCGCGATGGCGACCGCAAGCCGTACGAGAAGCGCGATGGCGACCGCAAGCCGTACGAGAAGCGCGATGGTGACCGTCCCTACGCGAAGCGCGAGGGCGACCGTCCCTACGAGCGCTCTGCGCGCCCGACCCGCGGGGGAGCGAACCGCCCCGACCGCGCCGTGCGCGAGGGCGAGATCCGTGCCGTCCGCGCCCGGCACGACGATCCGGTCATCCCCGAGGATGTCACCGGCCGCGACCTGCCGCCGGCTGCGCGCAACGAGCTGAAGACTCTCAGCAAGGAGAACGCCGAGGAGGTCGCGCGTCACCTCGTGATGGCGTCGCAGCTGATCGACGAGGACCCGGCCCTGGCGCACCAGCACGCGCTGTCGGCATCCCGTCGCGCCGGCCGCATCGCCGTGGTCCGCGAGACGCTCGCCATCACCGCCTATGCGACCGGTGACTTCGCGCTCGCCCTGCGCGAGCTGCGCACCTACCGACGGATCTCGGGTCGCGATGACCAGATCGCCCTGATGGTCGACAGCGAGCGCGGCGTCGGACGTGCCGATCGTGCGCTCGAGGTCGGCCGTGCCGTCGACCGCTCCACGCTCGAGACGCCGGTGCGCGTCGAGCTCGCGATCGCGATGTCGGGCGCCCGCCTCGACCTCGGCGAGCCCGAGCGCGCGCTGCAGGAACTCGACATCCCCGAACTCGATCCCGATCGCGCGTTCGAGTGGAGCCCCGCGCTGTTCGCCGCGCGTGCCGCGGTGCTCGAGGAGCTCGGCCGCACCGACGAGGCCGCGCAGTGGCAGCGTCGTGCGGTGATCGCCGCAGACGCGATCGACGCGGCATCCGGTCTCGGAGACCTCGAGACGGTCTTCGTCGAGGAGGTCATCGAAGAAGACCTCGAGGACGCGGCTGAGGACGAGTCCGAGGATCTCGGCGAGCCCGAGCCCGAGTCCGAGTCCGAGTCCGAGTCCGAGTCTCACTCGGTCGATGAGCCCGAACCCGCCGCCATCGAGCAGGAGGAGATCTCCGTCGCCGACGAGGTCGCCGAGATCCTCGTGGAGGCGGGGGTCGACGACGCGCCGGGCGACGGCGAGGCCGACCGCTGATGGCGCTGTTCGGGCGGCGGGCTGCGACGCCCGCCCCGCTGGACGGCGTCGACGTCGTGCTGGCCGACCTCGACGGAGTCGTCTATGCCGGTGCCGGCGCCCTGCCGCACGCGGTCGACAGCCTCAACCGTGCCCGAGACGGTCGCTCACTCGCGTACATCACGAACAACGCTGCGCGCACGGATGCCTCGGTCGCGGCGCATCTGAGCGAGCTCGGGCTCGCGACGACGCCGCGTGACGTCGTCACCAGCCCGCAGGCCGCGATGCGGCTGCTCGCGGAGAAGATCGCCCCCGGGTCCACGGTCCTCGTCGTCGGAGGCGACGGCCTCGTCGTCGAGGTCGAGAAGGCCGGGTTCGTCGTGACCCGCAGCGCCGATGACGCGCCGTCGGCCGTCGTGCAGGGATTCGCTCCGGAGGTCGGCTGGACTCAGCTGGCTGAGGCGGCGTTCGCCCTCAAGACGCCCGAGGAGGACGGCGGCATCCCGTGGGTGGCGACGAATACGGACTGGACGATCCCGCAGTCCCGTGGCATCGCGCCCGGCAACGGCACGCTGGTCTCCGCCGTGCACACCGCCGTCGGCCGGCTCGCGACCGTCGCGGGCAAGCCCGAGGTCCCGATCTTCGAGGAGGCCGTCGCGCGGTTCGAGGCGCAGCATCCGTTGTTCCTCGGTGACCGTCTCGATACCGACATCCTCGGCGCCAACCGCGCCGGGATTCCATCCGCCCTCGTGCTCACCGGCGTGGATCGTCCGAAGCATGTCTTGGCGGCGCCTGAGAACTCGCGTCCGACGTACATCCTGGGGGACCTTCGCGAGCTCCACGAGCCGTACCCCGAGGTGCAGGTGAAGGACGGCGTCGCCACCGTGCGGGACGCTCGTGTCGCGATCGACGGCGCCGACATCCGGATCCTGAGCGAGGGCGCCCCGGTCGACCTCGTGCGCGCGGGTGCGGCGGCGATCTGGTCGACCGGACGCGCGATCTTCGGCTTCCGCGTGCCGGAGCGCCTCTACGCGGATCCGTTCCACCGCCCCTGATCCTCGCCGCGGAAAGGCGGGGAGTGTCGGGTGACCCCCGTAGTCTGGTGGACATGGATGGAGCCGACGCGCATCAGGACGAGCACGGCGACTTGCTGTCGACTCTCGAAGTGATCGAGGCGCAGCCGCTCGCGACCCGCGCCGAGGCGTATGACACGCTGCACGACACGCTCGCCCGTCGCCTCGAGGCGACCCCCGGCACCCCGTCATGACGACCCGCCTCGACGCCGCTCTCGCCGCCCGGGGTCTCGCGCGCTCCCGCACCCACGCCGCGACCCTCATTGCCGAAGGACTGGTGATGGTGGACGGGCGCCCGGTGGTCAAGGCCTCGACTCCCGTCGGCGACGACGCCCTGATCGAGGTGGCCGCGTCCGACCACTACGTCAGCCGTGCCGCGCACAAACTGATCGCCGGTCTCGACGCGTTCGGCGTCGAGGTCCGTGGTCGCATCGCGCTCGACATGGGCGCGTCTACCGGCGGCTTCACTCAGGTGCTGCGCGAGCGCGGCGCCGAGCCGGTGATCGCCGTGGATGTCGGCCACGGGCAGCTCGCAGCATCCGTCGCCGAAGATCCTGGTGTCGTCGCTGTCGAGGGGTTCAACGTCCGCTACATGACCCCCGACTCGCTCGCCGAGGCGAGCGGCGTCGCCGATGCGCCCTCGGTGATCACGGGCGACCTGTCGTTCATCTCGCTCGGGCATGTGCTGCCGGCGGCGCGGGGGGTCGCAGCATCCGATGCCGATCTCGTGCTGCTGATCAAGCCGCAGTTCGAAGTCGGGCGCACCGCGGTCAAGGGCGGCCTCGTGACCAACCCCGTGTTGCGTGCCGACGCGGTCGCGCGCGTGCTGTGGGCGGCGTGGGACGCGGGCCTCGGCACGTGCGGAGTCGTCTCCTCCCCGATCGCGGGTACGCACGGCAATTCCGAGTTCATCGCACACCTCGCGCCGGGGCGGGGGAGCAATCCGACAGAATGGTTGAGCACTGTGAACCGACTGGCGGGGAGCCGATGAACGACGCCGACACCGAGGCCCAGCGCAGCATCCTGGTGGTCGCGCACGCCCATCGCGCCGAGACCGTGTCCGCGGCGGAACGGGTAGTGGCCGCGCTGCGCGCCGCCGGCGCCCGTCCCGTCCTCGCCCTCGACGACGGCGAAGACCTCGTGCAGGCAGGACCTTCGCTGGCCGACGTAGCGGTGCTGGGCATCGACGTACCGGTGACCGAGATCGAGCTTGCGATCGTGCTCGGCGGCGACGGAACGATCCTGCGGGCCGCCGAACTCGTCCGCGACGGCAGAGCACCGGTGCTCGGTATCAACATGGGCCACGTCGGGTTCCTCGCCGAGATCGAGCGCGACGACATGGATGAGGCGGTCCGCCGCGTCATCGCGCGCGAGTACGAGGTCGAGGAGCGCATGGCGCTCCAGGTGCGCGTGAAAGACACCGGCGACTCCGTCATCTACGAGACGTGGGCGCTGAACGAAGCGACAGTCGAGAAGGCCAGCCGCGAGCGGCTGCTCGAGGTCGTGGTCGAGATCGACGGCCGGCCGCTGTCGACGTTCGGGTGCGACGGCATGGTCGTCTCCACCCCCACGGGGTCGACCGCCTAAAACTTCTCCGCCGGCGGCCCGGTGATCTGGCCGACTGTCGAGGCGATCGCCGTCGTTCCTCTCTCGGCGCATGCCCTCTTCGCGAAGCCCCTGGTCGTCGGGCCCGAGCACTCGGTCGCGATCGAGGTGCTCGAGCGCACCAACGGCACCGGCATCCTGTGGTGCGACGGGCGCCGCTCGCACGATCTGCCGCCGGGAGCGCGCGTCGTGGTGCGGCGGTCCGATCGCCCCGTGCGTCTCGCGCGCCTGCACCCGGCGCAGTTCACCGACCGTCTCGTACGCAAGTTCCGCCTCCCGGTCGAGGGCTGGCGCGGTCCGGCCGCGATCACCGGCGTCCTGCCGACGCAGGCGAAGTTCGTGACGGATGCTGCGGCCCGCGACGATGTGGTCGGCAGCGAGGTCGCCCCGTGATCGAGGAGATGCGCCTGCGCGACCTCGGCGTGATCGCCGAGGCGACGCTGCCGATCGGGGCGGGCTTCACGGCGATCACCGGCGAGACCGGGGCCGGCAAGACGATGGTGGTGACGGGCCTCGGGCTGCTCCTCGGCCAGCGCGCCGATTCCGGCGCCGTGCGCGCGGGCGCCGCTCAGGCGACCGTCGACGGCGTGTGGATCGTCCCCGAGGACGGACCGGTGGCCGCGCGCGTGCGCGAGGCCGGCGGCGACGTCGAGCCGATCGGCGCCGGCCGCGCCGAGCTGTACATCGGGCGCTCGATCTCGAGCGAGGGCCGCGGCCGGGCGTCCGTCGGCGGCCGGGCGGCTCCGGCCGGCGTACTCGCCGACCTCGCCGACGAGCTCGTCGTCGTGCACGGCCAGTCCGACCAGCTGCGACTGCGCTCCGCGGCGGCCCAGCGCGACGCGCTCGACCGTTTCGGCGGCGAGCCAATCCACACCGCGCGCGACGCCTACCGCCGGGCCTTCGAGCACTGGCGCGCCATCGATCGCCAGTTGTCGCAGCTCACCGACGACCGCGACGCGCGCGCCCGCGAGGCCGAAGACCTCCGTGCGCAGCTCGCGGAGATCGAGCAGGCGGCGCCCGAATCGGGCGAGGACGCCGAGCTGGCTACGCGTGCCGAGCGGCTGGCGAACGCCGAGGAGCTCCGGGTCGCCGCCGCGACCGCGTACGACGGGCTCTCGGGCGACGGCGACGAGCCCGACGCCGGAGCGCTGCTCGCCGAGTCCCGCCGCGCCCTCGAGCGCGTGCACGACCCCGTGCTCGCCGAGCTCGCCGGGCAGCTCGCCGACGTCGGCTACCGCGGCGCCGACATCGCCGCGGCGCTTGCGGGCTATCTCGCCGACCTCGACGAGTCCGGTCCGCACGAGCTCGCCGCGGTCGAGGAACGCCGTGCCGTGCTCGCCGGCCTGGTCCGCGCGCATGGCACGCTCGACGCAGCCATCGAGCTGCTCGACACCGGCTCGTCGCGCCTCGCGGAACTCGACGACGACTCGGATCGCATCGACCGGCTGACCGCGGACCGGGATGCCGCAGCATCCGTTCTCGACGAGACGGCGGCCGCGCTCACCGCGGCCCGCACCGAGGCGGCCGAGCGGCTGGGCGCGGCGGTCACGATCGAACTGCGGGCGCTCGCGATGCCCGACGCACGCCTCGAGGTCGCCGTCACGGCGGGCACCGAGTCCACGTCGGGGCGCGACGACGTCGCCATCCTGCTGGCCCCGCACCCGGGCGCCGAACCGCGGGCCGTCTCGCGCGGCGCGAGCGGCGGCGAGCTCAGTCGCGTCATGCTCGCGATCGAGGTCGTGATCACCGCCGTCGACCCGGTGCCGACCTTCGTCTTCGACGAGGTGGACGCCGGTATCGGCGGCGCCGCGGCGATCGAGGTCGGCAGGCGGCTCGCGCGCCTGTCGGAGTCGTCGCAGGTGATCGCAGTCACCCATCTCGCGCAGGTCGCGGCCTTCGCCGCCAACCACCTGACCGTCGTGAAGGCGAACGACGGCTCGGTCACGGCATCCGATGTCCGTCGCCTCGACGGCGCCGATCGCGAGGCCGAGATGGCGCGCCTGCTGTCGGGCATGCCCGACTCGGACGCCGCCCTCACGCACGCACGCGAGTTGCTCAGCCTCCGCACCGAAGTCGACTGACCGCGGCGCCTGCCTCCGCGTGTCCTCAGCTTCTGCGAAGCTCATCGAAACACTGCCTGATAGGATAAAAGCCCGTGATGCAGACTTCTGATTCTTTCCGCGGCGACACTTCGAACGACACCACCAAGCACATCTTCGTGACCGGTGGTGTCGTTTCCTCGTTGGGCAAGGGTCTCACCGCGGCCAGCCTCGGAAACCTCCTCACCGCTCGCGGTCTTCGCGTGGTGATGCAGAAGCTCGACCCGTACCTGAACGTCGACCCCGGCACGATGAACCCGTTCCAGCACGGCGAGGTCTTCGTGACCGACGACGGCGCCGAGACCGACCTCGACATCGGCCACTACGAGCGGTTCCTCGACATCGAGCTGAGCCAGGCGGCCAATGTCACCACCGGCCAGATCTACTCGCAGGTCATCGCGAAGGAGCGCCGCGGCGAGTACCTCGGCGACACCGTGCAGGTGATCCCTCACATCACCGACGAGATCAAGCGCCGCATGCGCCTGCAGGCCGACGAGACGCCCCAGCCCGACGTGATCATCACCGAGATCGGCGGCACGGTCGGCGACATCGAGTCGCAGCCGTTCATCGAGTCGGCGCGTCAGATCCGTCACGAGCTCGGCCGCAACAACGTCTTCTTCGTGCACGTGTCGCTCGTGCCGTTCATGGGCGCCTCGGGCGAGCAGAAGACCAAGCCCACGCAGCACTCCGTCGCGACGCTGCGCTCGATCGGCATCCAGCCCGACGCGCTGGTGCTGCGCAGCGACCGTCCCGTCACCGAGTCGAACAAGCGCAAGATCGCGCTCATGTGCGACGTCGACGAGGGCGCTGTCGTGAACGCCGTCGACGTGCCGAGCATCTACGACATCCCCTCGATGCTCAACGAGCAGGGCCTCGACGAGTACCTCGTGCGCGCACTGGGCCTCTCGAAGGCCGCCGACGTCGACTGGTCGCGCTGGCAGCGCGTGCTGAACGCCGTGCACAACCCCAAGCACGAGGTCACCATCGGCCTGGTCGGCAAGTACATCGACCTTCCCGACGCCTACCTCTCGGTGACCGAGGCCCTCAAGGCCGGCGGGTTCGCGCAGGAGACGCACGTCAACATCCGCTGGATCCCCTCCGACGAGTGCGAGACGCCGGAGGGCGCCGCGAAGGCGCTCGGCCCGCTCGACGGCATCGTGATCCCGGGCGGCTTCGGCATCCGCGGCATCGAGGGCAAGATCGGCGCGCTCAAGTTCGCGCGCGAGCAGGGCATCCCGACGCTCGGCATCTGTCTCGGTCTGCAGTGCATCGTCATCGAGTACGCGCGTCACGTCGCCGGGATCGAGGATGCCTCGTCCAGCGAGTTCGACCCCGACACGCAGCATCCCGTCATCGCGACGATGGAGGAGCAGGTCGACATCCTCGATCACGGCGACCTGGGCGGCACGATGCGTCTCGGCCTGTACCCGGCCGACCTCGCGGAGGGCTCGATCGCAGCCGAGGTGTACGGCGGGAACCGCGCGTCGGAGCGTCACCGCCACCGCTACGAGGTGAACAACCGCTACCGCGACCAGATCGCTGAGGCCGGCCTGGTGTTCTCGGGCATCAACCCCGACCTGAACCTCGTCGAGTACGTGGAGCTGCCGCGCGACGTGCACCCGTACTACATCGCCACGCAGGCGCACCCCGAGCTGCGCTCGCGCCCCACGGACGCGAATCCGCTGTTCCGGGGTCTCGTCGGCGCGGCGCTCGAGCGGCACCGCTCGAGCGAGCTCTTCGAGGTCGAGAACGACTGACGTGACGGAAGAACTCCTCGCCGACGAGCCCGTCGACGCCACCGTCCTCGACAGCGACCTGGTCTACGAAGGCCGGGTGTGGGATGTGCGCAGTGACACCGTCGCCTACGGCGACGGCCGGATCGTGCGCCAGTACGTCGATCACCCGGGAGCTGCCGCGGTCGTGGCGGTGGACGACGAGGGGCGGGTGCTGCTGATCCAGCAGTGCCGGCACCCGATCCGCCACCGTGACTGGGAGATCCCGGCCGGCCTGCTCGACATGGCCGGCGAGACCCCGCTCGAGACCGCCCGACGCGAGCTCGCCGAGGAGGTCGACCTCGTCGCCTCGTCGTGGGAGCCGCTGGTGAGCATCTTCACCACGCCCGGGGGCAACGACGAGATCGTCCACCTGTTCCTCGCGCGGGGGCTCGCTCCGGCGGGCGAGGTGCATCCGCGGGAGGACGAGGAGGCCGACATCCGCCTGGAGTGGCTGCCGCTCGCCGACGCCGTCTCGGGGATCCTCGCAGGGCGGCTCCGGAACGGGATCCTCGCGGTGGGCGTGCTCGCCGCGGCGGAGCGCCTCCGCGCGGTGAATGAGTCGCCGGGAGCCTGAGGAAGCCGCCAGAGTCCCCCGACACCCCCGACGGACGTGAGACCCTCGTGACAGGAGGCGGCTGACATGCAGATCGCTCGAGCGGTGGATTCGTACCTGCGCCACGTCGCGATCGAGCGCGGCCTGTCGGAGAACACCGTCGCGGCCTACCGGCGGGACCTCGCCGGCTACGCCGAGTGGCTGCGCGAACAGCACATCGACGACACCGCTGCGGTCACCGCGGTGACGCTCGCGAGCTTCATCGCCGACCGCGCGGCCTCGCAGCCGCCGATGGCGGCGTCGTCGCTCGCGCGGCTGCAGTCGTCGGTGCGGGGGCTCCACCGCTTCCTCGCCCGCGAAGGCATCGAGCCGGCGGACCCGTCCTCGAACCTGCGCCCGCCGAAGCAGCCGCGACGGCTGCCGAAGGCGCTGACGATCGAGCAGGTCGAGAGCCTGCTGGATGCCTCGGGGCCGGCGCCGGCGACCGAGGCCGATGTGTCCGGCAACGGGGGAGCGGCGCCCGGTGACCTGCTCGGCATGCGGGACCGGGCGCTCCTCGAGCTGCTGTACGCGACCGGCGCGCGGGTGTCGGAGGCGATCGACCTGGACGTCGACGACGTCCACATGCTCGTCGACGGCAGCGGTGTCGAGGTGATCCGGCTCACCGGCAAGGGACAGAAGCAGCGGATCGTGCCGGTCGGCTCGGTCGCGCGCGCGGCGCTGGCGGAGTATCTCGTGCGGGTGCGGCCGGGGTTCGCGGCGGCGGCACGAGCTTCGTCTCGCT
>JAVBUG010000280.1:0-2530 GCA_031555515.1 Microbacterium sp.
CCACGTCGGTCCAGCCCAGGCCGATGCCCGTCGATCCGTCGACGCCGGTCACGGGCTGGCCGGCCTGTCCGAGGAAGCGGTCGAAGTACGCGCGCTCGCGCGGGAGGAAGCCCGCCTTCTTGACGTTGCCCTTCCAATTGCGGATGTCGAACTCGCGGTGGCCGACGTTGAGATCGCCCATGACGAGCGCGAGCGGGGAGGCGGCCTTGAGCTGCGGCATCCGCACCTCCATCGCATCGAGGAAGGCCCACTTGGCGTCCTGCTTGGGGGTGTCGGCCTCGCCCGTGTGCACGTACGCGCTCACGACGATCAGTCGCTCGCCGTCGATGTCGAAGTCGGCCTCGATCCAGCGGCCGGCGCTGTCGAGCACTTCGGCCGCATCCTCGGCGGCCGGCCCCAGCACGCGCCGCACCTCGACCGAAGGGATGCGGCTGGCCACCGCCACACCGGCGCGGCCCTTCGCGAGGGCCTCATCATTCACGATCTCCCAGCCGGGGAGAGCGGCGCGCAGCTCATCCTCGGTCGCGCGCACCTCTTGCAGGGCCATCACGTCGATGTCGGCGGCGTCGAGCCACTCGAGCATGCCCTTGCGCGTCGCCGCGCGGATTCCGTTGACGTTGACAGAGGCGATGCGAACACGGCGAGACACGACGGCAAGACTATCTGGGGCCACCGACACCGGAGGACGCGTCAGGTGCGCCCGTTCCCGTCGGCGTCCGCGACCTGCGTGGTCCCGTTCCCGTTCCCGTTGCCCTTCGCGCCGCGCGACCGCTTCGCCTTCGGCGCTGCGGCCTTCGGCGCCGGGGCTTTCGGTCCGGCCGCCGCGGTCCCGCCGCGCCCCGGTACCTCCGGCGTCGCCGCCTCCACCTGGCTCAGCTCGTCCTCGGCCTCGCGCACGGCGCGGTCGGCGACCCACGCGCGGTACCAGGGCGCCTGGTCGCGGGCGTCCTGCGCGGTGCGCAGCCGCACCCGGGCCGCGACGAGCAGCGCCGCGTGCTCGGCGGCGAGCCGCTCGGCATCGGTCTGCGGCAGCATCACGACGTCGTGGTCCTTCGCCGCGACCGCGATCCAGGCCGCGGCGACGAGCATGACGATGCCGAGCAGCCGGAACCACAGCAGCATCCCGATGAAGATCGCGAAGGTCGCCAGCAGCGGGTTGGACGGCGTGTAGCTGAGGAGCAGGCCGGCACCGAGCTGCAGCACCGAGATGCCGAGGCCGCCGAGCATGGCGCCGGGCCAGATGCGGCGCCACGGCAGCTTGGTGCCCGTCAGGAACCGGAACAGACCGGCCAGCGCCGTCGAGGTCACCACGAAGCCGACGACGAGCGACCCGACGCTCACGGTGATGTCGGTGAGCGCGCTGGTGCTCTTGAAACCGAGCAACGACAACAGCCACTCGACCGCGAGCGTGCCCACGGTGCTGAGCGCGAAGCCGAGGATGAGGGCCGCACCGAAGATGAGCGCCGCCAGGAAGTCGCGGGCCTTGAGCAGGAAGTAACTCCGGCGATCCGGCGGGATGGCGAAGAGCTCGCGCACGGCGCGGCGGGAGTACGTGACCCAGTCGATCGCCGTCCAGATGAGCGTCCCGAGGGCGATGACGCCGGTCCACCCGAGGACGCCGGAGTTCGAGGACGCGATCTCCTGCACCGCATCGGGAGTCGTGAGCCCACCGGTCGGCGCGATCAGCCCGGGGATGTAGCTGTTGATCAGATTGATGAGCGCCTCGACGGCCTCCGGGCTCCCGCCCAGCCAGATCCCCACGATCGCGAAGACGACGTAGATCGCGGCGAAGCACGCGAACAGCGCGACGTAGCTCACGCCCGCCGCGAGCAGGAACCCGTTCTCGATCAGGAAATGCCGCCACACCCGTACCGGGAACCACGCCATCGTCGCCTGCGTGAGCCGCGTCGCGCGACTGATCGGGGCGTCGAACCGCTGGCGCAGGCTGTGCTCGGTCGCCTCCCAGCGCTCGCGGAGCGACTCCTCCTCGCGCTGCGCGGCGTCCGCCGCCGCACGGGCGTCGGGCGGGGGAGTGTGCGTCACGGTGTCAGATTATCGACTTCCCGGGGCCTCGCCGCACCCGCGCGCAGGACGTCGCCACCCGCGCATTCACACGCGGCGACGGAGAATGGATGCTGCGGCAATGACGATGCCGCATCCCTCAGGGATGCGGCATCCGTCTGCCTGAAAGAGGCCGGAGTTACGGACGGCCCCGGAGGACCGCCTGCTTGACCTCGGCGATCGCCTTGGTTACCTCGATACCGCGCGGGCACGCCTCGGTGCAGTTGAAGGTCGTGCGGCAGCGCCACACACCCTCTTTGTCGTTGAGGATGTCGAGGCGCACGTCGCCCGCGTCGTCGCGCGAGTCGAAGATGAACCGGTGCGCGTTGACGATGGCCGCGGGGCCGAAGTACTGGCCGTCGGTCCAGAAGACGGGGCACGACGACGTGCACGCCGCGCAGAGGATGCACTTCGTGGTGTCGTCGAAGACCTCGCGGTCAACGATCGACTGGATGCGCTCCTTGCCCTT
>JAVBUG010000057.1:0-3707 GCA_031555515.1 Microbacterium sp.
AATGATTGCCACCAACCGTCGGGAAAACGACAAGAAAGCAGCGAGTTCAACCATGACCAAAAACGAATATCAAACTGACATCCATGAATTGATCCAAAAAAGACCCCCACCAACCACAAAACGTGGTCGACAGAGAAAAAATTGGCATTTGACAAGTGCACGCTGTTGAGTTCTCAAAGATCGGACGCACCCGCTTTCCGGCTTCTCAGCCATCTCCGCGGGGCAACTTCACCATCTTACACATCCCTGACCATCTGGCAAGCCGACGCGGTGGGGCACGAGACCTCACCACAGCCGGAGACCCAGCAGTCACAGAAGTGGAAGAAACCCATCCTAAACCGGAACCCGGCCCGCTCGCCAGGAGCAGATCGGATGGGGTGGTTCGCAACTTGAGGGGAGCCAGACCCTGAGGCCTTCCGCTCTACCCTTTGGGGCGAACAACAAGAACATTACGCGGGCCACGCCGGGAGGTCGAATCGGCGCTGCGGCCCGGGCGTGTCGCACGCTCGCGGCCGCGGAAACACGCGGAACTTCGCCGGGGCGCGCGCGCTAGCGTTGAAGGCATGACCGAAGAACGATGGGTGTGGGGCGTCGGCCTCGCCACGACTGCCGAAGACGGAACCGTGCTCGACACGTGGTTCCCCTCCCCCGCTGCCGGACGGATCCCGCTGGGCTACGACCCGCAGATGCCGCCCGACGAACTCGACCGCCTCGCGGTCGCCGACTCGCGCCGTGCCGTCACGGTCGAGGTCGTCGCGATCGAAGCGGACCTCGATGCCGCCCCCACCTCGACTCCCGACGCGTACCTGCGCCTTCACGCGCTCTCGCATCTGATCGTGCGCCCCAACGAGGTCAACCTCGACGGTATCTTCGCGCACCTGCCGAACGTCGCCTGGACCAACGCAGGCCCCATCCATCCCGACGCGCTGACCCGGCTGCGCCCGTTCCTCGCCCGCGAGGGCATCCAGGTGCAGGGGCTCGACAAGTTCCCGCGTCTGCTGGACTACGTCACGCCCGCCGGCGTCCGCATCGCCGACGCGTCCCGCGTTCGGCTCGGCGCGTACCTGTCGCCGGGCACGACCGTCATGCACGAGGGCTTCGTGAACTTCAACGCCGGAACCCTGGGCCAGAGCATGGTCGAAGGCCGCATCTCGCAGGGCGTGGTCGTCGGGGACGGCAGCGACATCGGCGGCGGCGCCTCGATCATGGGCACGCTGTCGGGCGGCGGCACCCACAAGGTGTCGGTCGGCGCTCGCACCCTGCTTGGCGCGAATGCCGGCATCGGCATCTCGCTCGGCGACGATTGCATCGTCGAGGCCGGGCTCTACGTGACCGCGGGCACCAAGATCGTCCTCGCTGACGAGCCCCGTCGCGCCGACGGCACCCTCCCCACCGTGAAGGGCGCCGAACTGTCCGGCAGCGCCGGGCTGCTGTTCCGTCGGAACTCGCTCACCGGAGCGGTCGAAGCCGTGCGCCGCGCGGGCGTGGGAGTGACGCTCAACGAAGCGCTCCACGCCTGAATCCTGCTGACCGAGACCGCTCCGTCACCCACGACGGGGCGGTCTCGTCGTGTCACCGGCGGATGGCGTTGATCGCCAGGTTGAGCACCCGCCGGCGCTGCGCTTCGTCGTCGAACGAGGCGACCGCCGCCACCCCCGACACCAGCTTGACCACGTCGCCGATCGAGATGTCAGGGTCGACGTCGCCCGCGGCCTGAGCCCGCTCGAGCAGGGGCTCTCCGGCGGCGAGCATGATCGTGCGGCACTCCGCCAGCACCGGCGACCGCCGATTCAGCCCATCGAGCAGCGCGTGCTTGGTCCCCACGTATGCCACGAATCTGTCGAGCCACGCACGCAGCGCCTCCCACGGATCGAGATCGGCGACCTCGTCCGCAGCGCGCGCGAGCGCGTCGACCTCCCCGAGGTAGAGCGTCTCGATGAGGTCGTCGCGGGTCGGGAAGTTGCGGTACAGCGTGCCGATCCCGACGCCGGCCCGGCGCGCGATGTCCTCGAGGGACGCGCCCGATCCGTCCTCGGCGAACGCGTCGCGGCCCGCGGCGACGAGCGCGTCGAAATTGCGCGCGGCATCAGCTCTTTGCGGGCGACGCGCATCCAGCGCGGATATCCGCTCGACGACCGCCATGACCGCCCCTCCCCGATCTGACCGACCCGCGCCTCCCGGCGTGGCGAAACCTGTGGTTGCGAAACGGAGGCACCCTCCGCTAATCTCAAAGCGGAGGCATCCTCCGTTCGGAGACCTCCCTCCACTTTATCCCGCATTCACCGGATCCGCACCCATCGGAAGGCCCGTCGATGCCCGTTGTCCCCTTCACCCCCCGCGCGGCGTTCGCGGCGATCGCCCTCAGCGTCGCCTCCCTCGCGCTGCTGCAGAACCTCGTCATCCCCGTCATCCCCCTCATCGCCGCCGACTTCGGCGTAACCGCGGACGCCGCATCGTGGACCAACACGTCCTGGCTCATCGCGGCGGCCGTCGCGACTCCCCTGCTCGGCCGCATCGGCGATCTCCGCGGTCGCCGCAACACCTTCCTCGCCGTGCTGGCCGTGGTGGCGATCGGCGACGTCGTCGCCTCGTTCGCGCCGAACCTCGAAGTGCTCATCCTCGCCCGCGTACTGCAGGGCGTCGGCGGTGCGCTGTTCCCGCTCGCCTTCGGCCTGCTCCGCGATGTCATGCCGCGGCACCAGCTCACCGGGGCCATCGGCGCCACCAGTGCCATCATCGGGATCGGCGGCGCGGCGGGCAGCGTGCTCGCAGGTCCTCTCGCCGAGCTCCTCGGCTGGCACGGGATCTTCGCCGTCCCGTTCGTGGCCGCGATCGCGGGCATCGTCCTCACGATGCTGCTCGTACCGCCGGCGGGCCTGCGCGCGGTCGGCCGCGTGAACGTGCTCTCGGCCGTGCTGCTGTCGGGCTGGCTCATCGCGCTCCTGGTTCCGCTCAGCTCCGGGGCGCGCTGGGGCTGGACCGCACCGCTGACGCTCGGACTGTTCGCCGCCGCCGCGCTGCTCATGGTCGCGTGGGTGATCTCCGAACTCCGGTCGTCGGAGCCGCTCGTCGACCTGCGTCTGCTGGCCTCACGCGCGATCTGGCCCGTCAACGCCGCCGCACTCCTCATCGGCGCCGCCGCGTTCGGGTTCTGGGGATACCTCCCCCAGTTCCTCGAGACGCCGGTGAGCTCGGGATGGGGACTCGGGCTCGGCGTGCAGGCAGCAGGACTGGCGCTTCTCCCGCTCCTCATCGGCATGTCGAGCGTCGGGTTCGCGACGGGAGCGATCGCCCGCGTCATCCCGCTGCGGCTCATGATGGCGCTCGGCGCACTGCTGATGGCCGGCGGCGTGGTCTTCGCCGTGCTCGACCACGAGACGATCGTCACCCTCGCGATCGCGGGTGGAGTGTTCGGTCTCGGCATCGGCCTGGCCTACGCGTCCACGGCGAGCATCATCGTCGAGAGCGTGCCGGCGGACCGCACCGGCATCGCGACCGGGGTCAACGCGAACCTCCGCACCATCGGGTCTGCGGTCGGCTCCGCCTTCACGACCGCCGTCGTGTTCGGCGCGGTCGAGCCCGGCGGCGCCCCTGCGCTCGACGGCTACGCCGTCGCCTGGCTGACCCTCGCCGCCGGAGCGGTGGTCGCCGCGATCCTGGTACTCGCGGTGCGGCCTCGTGGACGGACGGATGCTGCGACCCCGGGG
>JAVBUG010000205.1:0-8019 GCA_031555515.1 Microbacterium sp.
GCCCGGCGGCCAGCAGGGTGTCGACGCGGCTCGAGACCGTCGATCGGGCGAGGCCGGTCAGTGTCGCGAGCTCGGCCTTGGTGCGCGCATGGCCGTCGCGGAGGATCTGGAAGATCTCGCCCGCGCCGTTGCTTCCGACGGCTCCGCTGCCGCGCATTGCATCGACCATGGCGACAGTAAAGCACGGGCTTCTGACCGAAGTCAGCAAGACTTAAGATCACGACAAGATCACTTTTAACGAAGTCCTAGCAAAAGTCGGATGCCGCGTGCCATGATCGCCGCATGACTACGGAAGTCATCGACACTGGCGTCGGCACTGTCCGAACCGGACTCGTCGGCGGCGGGTTCATGGGGCGGGTCCATGCGGCCGCGGCGCGGCGGGCGGGCGCCCGGCTGGCGTCGGTGGCCTCCTCCAGCCGCGAGCGCGCCGAGGCGGTGGCGCGCGAGCTCGGCGTCGCGCGCGTCGCGGATGACGCGGACGGTGTGATCGCAGCATCCGATATCGATGTCGTGCACATCTGCACGCCCAACGCCACCCACGCGGCGCTGGCCGAGGCGGCCCTCGCCGCCGGCAAGCACGTCGTATGCGAGAAGCCGCTGGCGACGTCCGTCTCGGACGCGCGGGCGCTCGCCCGGCACGCCGCCGCGACCGGCACCGTCGCCGCTGTGCCCTTCGTCTACCGCTACCACCCGATGGTGCGCGAGGCCCGCGCGCGGGTCGCAGCGGGCCGGATCGGAACGCTGGTCTCGCTCGACGGCTCGTATCTGCAGGACTGGATGCTGCGGCAGAACGACGACGACTGGCGAGCGGATGTCGCAGCCGGCGGTCCGTCGCGCGCGTTCGCCGACATCGGCTCGCACCTGTGCGACCTGGTCGAATTCGTCACGGGGGAGCGCATCGCGCGCGTGGCCGCCCGCACCCGCCGGATGTTCGACGAGCGCGCGGGCCGATCGGTCGCGAACGAGGACGTCGCGGCACTGCTGGTCGAAACGGAGTCCGGCGCACTCGGCACGCTGCTCGTGTCGCAGATGGCGCCAGGCCGTAAGAACGCGCTCGTCCTCGAGGTGCACGGCACCCGCCGGAGCCTGCGCTTCGACCAGGAGCGCCCCGAGGAGCTGTGGGTCGGGGCGCGCAAAGGCTCACGCCTGCTGCTGCGCGACCCGGCCGCCGACCACCCCGACTCGGCGCGCCTGCAGACGGTGCCGGCGGGGCACCCGATGGGGTACCAGGATGCGTTCGACGGCTTCGTCGCCGACGTGTACGCGGCCGTCGCGGGCGAGGAGCCGGACGGGCTGCCGACGTTCGCCGACGGCCTGCGCGCCGCCGTCCTCACCGAGGCCGTGCTCGAATCCGCCCAGACCCGAACCTGGATCGAGGTGCCGGCATGACCGACACGATGCTCGCCGACACTCCGGTGCCTCCGGGGGGCTCGGACGTGGTGCTGCGCGCCCGGGGCATCTCGAAGTCGTTCTTCGGGGTACGCGTGCTCGCGGACGTCGACCTGGACGTCCGTCGCGGCGAGGTGCACGGGCTGGTGGGCGAGAACGGCGCCGGCAAGTCCACGCTCATGAAGGTGTTGGCCGGCGTCCATCACCCCGACGCGGGATCCGTCGAGTTCGAGGGCCAGGCGGTGGCGTGGAGCCACCCGCGCCAGGCGATGGATGCGGGCCTCGTGACGGTCTTCCAGGAGTTCAACCTGCTGCCCGAGCGCACGGTCGCGCAGAACGTGTTCCTCGGCCGCGAGCCGCGACGCCGCGGGATCGTCGACAAGAAGGGCATGCAGCGCCGCACGCGCGAGCTGCTCGACGGCCTCGGCGTCTCGTTCATCGACCCGGGCGCTCGCATCTCGTCGCTGACGGTCGCGGAGCAGCAGATCGTCGAGATCGTCAAGGCGCTCTCGTTCGACGCGCGCGTGATCTCGATGGACGAGCCCACCGCGGCGCTCAGCGACCACGAGGTCGAGCTCCTCTACGCGATCATCCGGCGCCTCACCGCACGCGGGGTCGCCGTCATCTACGTCTCGCACCGGCTGAAAGAGATCTTCGACCTGTGCGACCGCATCACGATCCTGAAGGACGGCGCGCTGGTGTCGACGGATGCCGCGACCGACCTCACCGACGCCGAATTGGTCCGTCGCATGGTGGGTCGCCCCCTGCAGTCGTACTTCCCGGGGCCGGTCGAGGGCACGACGCGCGGCGGCCCGCGACTGGAGCTGACCGACTGCGGCAACGAGTTCGTGGACGGGGTCTCGCTCACCTTGCGCGCCGGAGAGATCGTGGGACTCGCCGGGCTTCAGGGGTCGGGTCGCACCGAACTCGTCGAGGGCATCTTCGGCGTGCACGGCTTCACCCGCGGCGGCATGACCCTCGACGGACGATCGGTGCGGTTCACGAGCCCGCGAGCGGCGGTCCGGGCAGGGCTCGCGCTCGTGACCGAGGACCGCAAAGCACAGGGCCTGGCGCTCGGCCAGTCCGTGCTCGACAACTCGCTCCTCGTGGTGCGCAGCGTCTTCGCCGGGCGCACCGGGGCCTCGCGCAAGCGCGTGCCCGGCATCCTGAGCTCGCTCGAGGTGTCGTCGCGGGGCGTCGACCAGGAGGTGCGGTTCCTCTCCGGCGGCAACCAGCAGAAGGTCGTGCTCGCGAAGTGGCTCGTCACCGACCCGCAGATCGTGCTGTTCGACGAGCCGACGCGCGGCATCGACGTCGGCGCGAAGGTGGCGGTGTACCAGCTCATGCGTCAACTCGCCGCCGAGGGGAAGGCGGTGCTCATGGTGTCGAGCGAGCTGCCCGAGATCATCGGCATGAGCGACCGCATCCTGGTCATGCGAGACGGCGAGCTCGCCGCCGAACTCGCGGCGGGCTCCGCCGAGCACGAGGTGCTGGCGGCCGCCACCGGCTCCGCGGACGCGGAGGACGTGCCTGACGATCCGCGCACCGACGACGAGGGGAGCCGCCCGTGAAGCGCATGCGTGTCGACTCCACGGTGATCGTTCTCGGCATCCTCATCCTCGTCATCGCGATCGGCGCGATCCTCGTGGCGACGGTCGGCCGCAGCTTCTTCAGCCCCGGCAACATCCGCGACATCCTCACCGGAATGAGCGTGCTGGGCCTCGTCGCGATCGGGCAGACGCTCGTCATCCTCGGGGCGTCGCTCGATCTCTCGGTCACCTACGTCATCAGCCTCGCGAGCCTCATCGCGGCCACCACCATGAACGGCAATGCGGCGAACATCCCGTGGGCGGTGACGCTCACGCTGCTGGTGTGCGCCCTCATCGGGCTCGCGAACGGCCTGATCGTCACCGTGCTGAAGGTCAACGGGTTCATCGCCACGCTCGGCGTCGGGCTCATCCTGCAGGGCGTGCTGAACACGAACTTCCAGGGGAGCGCCGGATCGGTGCCGTGGGCGTTCCAGCTCATCGGCGCGACGGGCGTCGGGCCGGTGCCGGTGTCGACGATCATCATGATCGCCCTCGCCGCGCTCGTCTGGTTCCTGCTCGACCGCACCCGCACCGGCGCGCACCTGTTCGCGGTCGGCGGCGACCCCGAGGTCGCCCGTCTGTCGGGTGTGCGCACGCGTCCGCCGCTCATCGCGGCGCACGTGCTGTGCTCCGTCTTCGCCGGGCTCGCCGGGCTGCTGCTCGCGAGCCGGCTCGGCGTCGGCAGCCCGACGGTGGGCCAGCAGGGCGGGTACGCGCTGCTGTCGATCGCGGCAGTCGTGCTCGGCGGGACGCTGCTCCTCGGCGGCCGGGGATCGGTCTGGGGCACGATCGGCGGCGTCGCGATCTTCGCGGTCGTCGACAACGTCATGAGCGTCATGCAGGTGAACCCGTTCCTCAAGGACGTCGTGCGCGGTGTCGTCATCGTCGCCGCGGTCGCCGTGTACAGCCGCCGCGCGATCGTCCGTCGTCGCACGCGCTTCGGGCCGGGCGGCACGAGGACCGGCGGTGACGCACAGGCCGAAGCCGCCGCACCGGCGATGGTCGCAGCATCCCATGCCCTCGAAGCCGAGGCCGATGCGGCCGAAGGCGGCGCCGCGACCCAGGGAGGTTTGCGATGAGGTTCCTGAAGGCCCTGGTGAGCCCGCGCGGCGCGGTGTTCCTGCTGCTCGTGATCCTGCTCGTCGCCGTGACGGTGCTGAACCCGAACTTCGCCGAGCCGGGCCAGATCATGCGCTACATCCAGCGGGTGGCGCCCGTCGCCATCGTCGCGATCGGCCAGTACTTCGTCATCATCGCGGGAGAGTTCGACCTCTCGCAGGGCTCACTCATCACCGCGCAGGTGATCGTCGCCGGCAACCTCGTCGGCCAGGACGACGCGCGCACCCTGCCGGTACTCGCCCTCATGGTCGTGCTCGGCCTGTTCATCGGGCTGGTGAACGGTCTGCTGACCACACTGCTGAAGGTGCCGTCGTTCATCGTGACGCTCGGCATGATGCTCGCGCTCCTCGGCCTGGTGCTGTGGTGGACGGGCGGCGCGGCGACGGGCAACCCGGCCGACAGCTTCCGTCAGATCGGCCGTGGAGGCCTCCGCGATCTGCCGGTGATCGACTTCCTGCCGTGGTCGGTGCTGATCCTCGCGGCGTGGCTCGCGCTCGGCATCTGGATCACCAAGCGCCCGCTGGGCAAGCTCCTGATCGCGATCGGCGACAACGCCCGCGCGACGCGCTACTCGGGGGCGCGCGATTGGTGGGTCACGACGCGCGCCTTCATGATCTCGTCGCTGTCGGCGACCGTCTCGGCCGTGCTGCTCGTCGGCTACGCCGGCGTGCACCCGTCGGTCGGACGCGGCTACGAGTTCGTCGCGATCACCGCGGTCGTGCTCGGCGGCGTCGTGCTGGGCGGCGGCCGCGGATGGATCGTCGCCGCCGTGGCCGGCGCCTTCGTCCTGGAAGCGCTCTTCCTGCTGCTCAACATCGCCGGTGTGCCGTCGTCGCTGCGCGACGCGGTGCAGGGCGTCATCATCATCGCCGCCGTCGCCTACTCGGGGCTGGTGTTCCGGTCCCGGCGCAGCAGCGGCCCACAGACCCCTCCCTCACCAGGGAAGGAACCCGACGCGCCCGACGGCGCCGAGGAGTCGTCCGCAACACCGGCCCTCGCAGGCGAGGGCGCAGCACACAACAACAGGAGCTAGCAATGCGACGATCAGTGAAGATCGCCACCACTGCGGTGGCGCTCGTCGGCCTCTTCGCCCTGGCAGGGTGTACGACCGATCCCAACGTGGCCCCGCCGGACTCGTCCGCGGAGCCGACCGACGACGGCGGCGCCAACGAGTGGTTCGACCAGGCGCTGTTCGACACCCAGATGGCGCAGCGCGAGGTCGTGCCCGAGGGTCCGGAGGACGAGCCCTACCTGCAGTACATCGACGCGGAGATGGTCGACACGTCGCAGTACGCGAGCAGCGGGCCGAAGAAGGCGTGCTTCGCGAACGCGTCGATCTCGAATCCCTGGCGCCAGACGGGCTGGATCACGATGAACCAGCAGCTGAAGGTGCTGCAGGAGGCGGGTGCGATCAGCGAGATGGAGACCCGCGACGCGCAGGACTCCGACGACACGCAGATCGCCGACATCGACTACTTCATCTCGGACGGCAACTGCGACGTCTTCATCATCTCGCCGAACAGCACCGCGGCGATGACTCCGGCCGTCGAGCGCGCGTGCGACACCGGCAAGCCGGTGATCGTGTTCGACCGCGGTGTCGAGACCGACTGCCCGGTGACGTTCATCCACCCGATCGGCGGCTTCGCGTGGGGCATCGACACGGCGGAGTTCCTCATCGACAACCTCGAAGAGGGTGACAAGGTCGTGGGCCTCCGCATCCTCCCGGGCGTCGACGTGCTCGAGCAGCGCTGGGCGGCGGCCGAGAAGCTGTTCGACGAGGCCGGCATCGAAGCCGTCGACTACTTCACCGGCGCCGACCCGGCCGAGATCAAGAGCATCATCTCGGACGAGCTCGCCAAGGGCGACGTGGCGGGCATCTGGATGGATGCCGGTGACGGCGCCGTCGCCGCCATCGAGGCCTTCGAGGACGCCGGGGTCGACTACCCCGTCATGACGGGTGAGGACGAGATGAGCTTCCTGCGCAAGTGGAAGGAGACGGGCCTCACCGGCCTCGCTCCGGTCTACTCGAACTTCCAGTGGCGCACCCCGCTGCTGGCGGCGCAGAAGATCTTCGCCGGCGAGGAGATCCCGAAGGAGTGGGTGCTCCCGCAGAGCCCGATCACGGCGGAAGAGGTCGACCAGTACCTCGAGGCCAACGACGGCATGCCCGACGGCCACTACGCCAAGTTCGGCGGCGAGAACCTGCCGGGCTATCCGGAGGTCTGGCAGGAGCGTCAGATCCCGTAAGACACGTCTCGCTCCTCGCTCGCTCGGCGGCCGGCTCTGGTCTCGGTCGTTGAGCGAGCGAGGAACGAGCGAGTCGAAACGCCCCGGACCGACGACGAACGACAGGATTCGCATGCAGCGCACGATCGGCGTCAACACCTGGGTGTGGACCTCGCCGCTGACCGACGAGTCGCTCGCCGAGCTCGCGCCGAAGATCGCGCGCATGGGCTTCGGCGCGATCGAGCTGCCCCTCGAGAACGCGGGGGACTGGGATGCTGCGCGCGCGGGTGATCTGCTCGGCTCGCTGGGTCTCGCGCCCGTCGTGATCGGCGCGATGGGCCCCGGCCGTTCGCTGATCGACCGCGCGGGCAACGTTGCCGCGACCCAGGCGTACCTGCGCACGTGCCTGGCCGCCGCACGCGGGGTCGGGGCATCCGTCGTCGCCGGACCCTTCTACGCGCCCACCGGCGTCACCTGGCGCATGACGGCGGAGGAGCGCACCGAGGTCGTCGCGCAGCTGCGCCGCAACCTGCAACCCCTCGTGGACGAGGCGGCCGCAGACGGCCTCGCGCTCGCCGTCGAACCCCTGAACCGGTACGAGACGAGCGTCATCAACACCGTCGAGCAGGGCCTCGAGGCGCTGGCGCCGCTGTTCGGGCGGGGGCTCGGCCTCGCGCTCGACACCTACCACCTCAACATCGAGGAGAAGCGACCGGATGCCGCGATCCGCGCCGCCGCCGGGAACATCGCGCACGTCCAGGTCTGCGGCAGCGATCGCGGCCCGGTCGGCGACGACCACACCGACTGGCCCGAGACCCTGGCTGCTCTCGACGACGCCGGGTACGCCGGCATCCTGGGCCTCGAGAGCTTCACGGGCGAGAACGCCACGATCGCGGTGGCCGCGTCGGTGTGGCGGCCGCTCGCGGCGAGCCAGGACGATCTGGCCGAGCGTTCGCTGCGCTATCTCACGGCACTGCAGACGTCGCGCTGAGCGGGGCGTGGAAGGAGGGCGGCGCGGCCCTCGGTCATCGGGGATGCGGAAGACTCGGAGCATGCCGATCCAGCACACCGTCGTCTTCCGTCTCGCCCACCCCGCCGGCTCGCCCGAAGAGGCCGCGTTCCTCGCCGACGCGCGCGCCGCGCTCACCTCGATCCCGGGCGTCGAGGACTTCCGCATCAACCGGCAGGTGAGCGCGAAGAGCGATCTTGCGCACCAGTTCTCGATGGTGTTCCAGGGCGACGCGGCTTACCAGGCCTACAACGACCACCCCACCCATGTCGCGTTCGTCGCCGAGCGCTGGGTCCCCGAGGTGGCGGAGTTCCAGGAGTATGACTTCATCGAGGCCTGAGCCCCGCGTCAGGAGGCCGGGCGCTCGCCGAGGGTGAGCGCGTGCAGCAGGCGCGTCAGGTTGAGGATGTCGTCGACCGGCCACTCCTCGAGCGCGTCGACGAGCAGGCTCTCCTGCGGAGCGCGTGCCTCGGCGAGGCGCTCCAGGCCGAACGGCGTGGGGGAGAGCAGGCTCGACCGCCCGTCGTCCGGATCGGGCGTGCGCTGCACGAGGCCGAGCTGCTCGAGCTCGCGCACCGTCCGGCTGATCTGGCCCTTGTCCGACATGAGTGACTCGGCCAAGCCCGAGAGGGTGATGCCCTCGCGGCGCACGATGGTGGTGAACACCTTGTAGGCGCCCGGCAGCAT
>JAVBUG010000297.1:0-6190 GCA_031555515.1 Microbacterium sp.
GGAGCAAGCGAGTCGAAACGTCGCAGGGATCACCGACGACGTTCCGACTCGCACGCTCGCTCAACGACCGGGGGGAGGCGCCCCTACCGAGCTCAGGCCTTGCGGCGCGGGCGCACCAGCACGACCACGAGCGCCGCGATCCCCGCGGCGAGTCCGCCGGCGGCCAGCCAGCGGGCGACCGGGTCGGCGGAGGGGGTGGATGCTGCGTCCCCGGTGTCTGCGGCGGCCGCGGCAGCGTCGTGGGACTCGTGGGCCGAGCCCTCGGCGTCACCGTGTCCGGCGTCTGCGTCGTCCGCCACGGCGCCGACCGCGACCAGGGGCGCGGGGGCGTCGAGGTCGTGCGGGTCTTCGCCGTCCTCGGCGATCTGGGTCCAGGCGGTCTCGCCCTCGGCGCACGTCTGCGTCACCGGGAACGCCAGCGTCGTGTCGGCGGTGCCCTCGGTGAACAGCACGTCCATCGACACCGTCGCCTTGAGACCGTCCTCGACGGGCGTGTCGGCGGTGTACACGACGCGCGTCGGCACGCCGTCGGAGCCGAGCTCGCGCGTGATGGTCCAGCCGCCCTGTACCACCGGCGTCGCGTTGCCGACGCCCTCGGGGATGTCGACGGCCAGAGCGGTCGTGGGGGAGCCGTCGCACCCGTGCGAGAACGAGAACGTGAGCGTCTCGGTGCTGCCCGCCGACGCCGTCTCGGGCGTGACGTGCACGTGGGCGGACGCGGCGAGCGGCGCGCCGATCGCGAGGGCGAGTCCGGCGGTCACGCCGATCACGATGCGGCGGGTGCGGGAGGAACGGGAGGTGGAATCGGTCATGGCTGTGCTTTCGTCTTTCGTCTGCGTCGTCGGCAGGATCGCCGATCGACGCGCGCCGGCGAGTGCGCCGCGCGCGCATGAGGATTCCGGCGCGCGCATCGGGCGCGGGCCGGCGACGGTGCGGCGCGAAGCGCCGCTCAGACGAGAGCGGGAGGACCGCGCCGCGAGACGTCCGACAGGACGATGCGCGCCGCGAGGCCCAGCGGCGCGGCCGACGCCGCGCTCAGCCGCGGAGCCGTCGGGCGCGGGGCGACGGCCTGGGCGCGCGAGAAGAGCGAACGGATGCCGCGGCCCAGGGCGCGCAGCATCCGTTCTCCGCCGTACAGCGCGGCGATCGTCGCGAGGGCCGCCAGCACGTGCGCGGCGAGCATGGGGGCATCGGGGAGGACGACGGTGCTGAGGTCGCCGCCGAGATGCGTCACGTGGTGGCCGTGGAGCGCGGCGGGATCGGCGTCGGCGGTCACGGCGAAGGCGACGTGGAACAGCGCCTGGCTCGCGAGAACGGTGGCGCCGGTGCGCCACGCGGTGAGCCGCCGGCCGATGAGGGCGACCGCGAAGGGAGCGGCGAGGATGCCGACGGCCGCGACGAAGGCGGGAGACGGGGCGCCACCCCCGCCGAGGGTGTGCGCCGTGGCGGCGACGACGGTCGCGACCCACGCGGCAGCGGTGCCGCGCAGCGCGCGCACGTGGCGTGGGGTCACGGCTCCTCCTCGCATCGAGCCTACGGGAGGCGAGAGGCGCTGCCGGCGCGCTCGCGGCGCTCAGCCGTCACACCCAACTCAAAGGCTGGCGCGGGTACCGTGAGCGTGTGGAGATCGTCGCGTTCGTCATCGGTGTCGCCCTCATGGTCGTGGGCCTCGCCGTGTCGATCGCGCTGCACGAGCTCGGCCACCTCTGGCCGGCCAAGAAGTTCGGCGTGCGCGTCGGCCAGTACATGATCGGGTTCGGCCCGACGCTGTGGTCGAAGCGCTGGCGCGGCACCGAGTACGGGTTCAAGGCGATCCCGCTCGGCGGCTACATCTCGATGGCCGGCATGTACCCGCCGTCGCCGCAGGCCGCGCGCCGCGACGGCCGCGCCGCCGGCGGCTTCTTCGCGACCATGGTGC
Organism: Microbacterium sp.; assembly: GCA_031555515.1. Lineage (GTDB taxonomy): Bacteria > Actinomycetota > Actinomycetes > Actinomycetales > Microbacteriaceae > Microbacterium. The sequence continues at coordinate 1,919 of JAVBUG010000297.1, forward strand.
AGGACGCCCGGGACGCCAACGACGAGACGCTCGAGGGCGAGGAGGACACGCACGTCTTCTACCGCCTGCCGATCTGGAAGCGCATCGTCGTGATGCTCGGCGGCCCGCTGATGAACTTCTTCTTCGCGATCGTGCTGTTCTCGATCCTGCTCACCGGCATCGGTGTGCAGACCGCGACCACCGAGGTCGCCCGCCTGTCGGAATGCGTCCCGACCACCAGTTCCACCGAGTGCACGGACTCCTCGCCCGCCGCTCCGGCCGAGGCCGCCGGCATCCAGCCGGGCGACGTCATCGTGTCGATCGACGGGGAGCCGGTCGCGGACTTCGCCGAGGCATCCGCCATCATCCGCTCGTCGCCCGGCGAGCAGCTGACATTCATCATCGAGCGGGACGGCGCCGAGCAGACCCTGCAGATCACGCCGGCGACCATCCAAGGCGAGGTGACGGCGGCCGACGGCACGACGACCACCCAGGAGGTCGGCTTCGTCGGCATCGGCCCCACCGTCGAGTACGTGCAGCAGCCGATCTGGGCTGGGCCCCAGATGGCCGTTCAGAACGTGGGCGCGGTCGCGGGGATCATCTGGCAGCTGCCCGCCAAGGTGTGGCAGACCGGGGTCGACCTCGTCACCGGCCAGGAGCGCGACCCGAACGGCCCGCTCAGCATCGTCGGCGCGAGCCGTCTCTCCGGTGAGGTCGCCGCCGCCGACTCGCCCGTGCTCAACCGCGTCGCGGGGTTCCTGTCGCTGCTGGCGTCGCTCAACATCGCGCTGTTCGTCTTCAACCTCATTCCGCTGCTGCCGCTCGACGGCGGCCACATCGCGGTGGCCCTCTGGGAGGGCATCAAGCGGGTGTGGGCGAAGCTGTTCCGCCGCCCGCCCCCGAAGCCCGTGGATGCGACCAGGCTGGTGCCGCTCACGTTCGCCGTCTTCGTGGCGCTGCTCGTGATGGGTGGGGTCCTGATCCTCGCCGACCTCTTCAATCCGGTCACGCTCTTCTGACGCCCGCGAGCCGGCGCGAAGAAAGTTCGCCGGGCGTGTCGAAATCGGTCTTGTCCGTTCGCTGTAGGGATGCAACGGTTCCACTGACGAAAGGACACGACCGTGAAGTACGTGATCATGTTCACCTCGACCCCCGAGCTCGACGCCGCCGTCCCGGATGAGCGCCGCCAGGAGGTCTACGGGCGGATCTACGAGTGGTTCCAGACCAACTCGGAACAGATCTCCGATGGGGGCGCCGAGCTGATGCCCCTCTCCACCGCGACCACGGTGAAGTACGGACCCGACGGCCCCGTCGTGGTCGACGGGCCGTTCTCCGAGGCCAAGGAGGTAGTCGGCGGGTTCAGCGTGCTCGACGTGCCCGACCTCGACGCCGCGATCGGTCTCGTCAAGACGTGGCCGTCGATGGAGTTCCCCGGCATCGCCATCGAGATCCGCCCGATGGTGACCGACTACAGCCAATTCGAGTGATGTCAGGAACGGATGCTGCGGCCCCGCGCGACCCGGAACACCCGCGTCACGCCGGGGGCGCAGCATCCGATCGCCTCCTCGCCGGTGTGGTGCGCGAGGAGTCCGCGCGCATCACGGCGGCGCTGACCGTCTCGTTCGGAAGCTTCGACGTGGCCGAGGAGGCGGTCGCCGCGGCGGTGGAGGAGGCGCTGCGCGAGTGGCGCGGGCGGGGGATCCCGCCGAAGCCCGGCGCCTGGCTCATGCAGGCGGCACGGCACAACGCCCTCGACCGGGTGCGGCGCGAGCGGGTGCTCCGCGACAAGGTCGCGCTGCTCGAAGCGGAGCCCACGGCCGACGGGGCGCCGGCCGACGAGCGGCTCCCCCTGCTCTTCGGATGCTGCCACCCTGCGCTCGCGCCCGACGCACAGCTCGCCCTGACCCTGCGGGCGGTGTGCGGCCTCACGACCGCGCAGATCGCGCGGGCGACGTTCTCGACCGAGCCGGCGACCGGACAGCGCATCTCGCGGGCGAAGCGCAAGATCGCCGAGAGCGGCATCCCGTTGCGCGTTCCCCAGGGGGCGGACGCCGCGGCGCGGCTCGACCTCGTGCTCACGATCGTGTCGGTCATGTACAGCGAGGCCCACTTCGTGGCGGGGGCGGATGCTGCGGCCGACCGCGATCTCGCCGATGACGCGCTGTGGCTGGCCCAAGTGGTCGCCGAGGCGCTGCCGCGCGCCGCGGAGACCTGGGGACTGCTGTCGCTGCTGCGGTTCCACCGGGCTCGCGAGTCGGCGCGGTCGGTCGACGGAGAGCTCGTGCTGCTCGCCGAGCAGGACCGCACCCGGTGGGACGGGACGCTCCTCGCCGGTGCGCGCCACGCTCTCGGGCGTGCGGCGCGCCTGCGGCGGCCCGGACGCTGGCAGCTGCACGCGGCGATCGCGGCGTGCCACGCGGATGCCGCCGATGCGGCGTCGACCGATTGGCTGCAGGTGCTGACGCTCTACGACATGCTGCTCGCGTACGACCGGTCTCCGGTGGTGCGGCTCAACCGCGCGGTCGCGCTCGCGAGGGTCGACGGCGCCGCGGCCGCCCTCGCCGAGGTCGACGCGCTCGAGGCGCCGCTGGCGCGCTCGCACCTGTGGCACGCGGTGCGGGCGTCGCTGCTGCGTGACCTCGGCCGCGATGACGAGGCGCTCGCCGCGGACCTCCGCGCCCTCGAGCTCACGGCCAACGAGGCCGAGCGCCGACTGCTCGCCGCCCGCGCGGCGCGCTGAGCCGCAGCATCCGTCGTCTCACTCCGGGTTTGGGGCGCAGGTTCTCCGTTGGGGCGCAGAATCTACGCCCCAAGGGAGGAAACGCGCCCCAAACCCGGAGCGAGAGGGGGACGGACGGGGCCGGCGGTCGGGGTCACGGGGCCGGCGGTCGGGGTCAAGCGGGGACGGGGCTCAGCGCCTGGTCGACCCGGCGCTGGAGGGTCGTCATGCCGTCGCGCGACAGGATCGACTCGAGGTGGCCCTGCACCGACGCGAAGGCGGGGCCGCGGAGCGCGTACACGTCGCCGGAGGCGTCGGCGGCGACCTCGGCCTCGCCGGCGCGCGTCGTTCCGGCGGGGACGCGCGCGGTGAAGGTGTTGTAGAAGCCGATGGACGCCGGCAGGCCGAACACGTCGACCGACTTCTGCAGACCCTGGTGCGGCGCGTCGAGCGGCGCGAGGTCGATGCCGAACGTGTCGGCGAGGATCTGGTGGCTCAGGCACACCGCGAGGAGCGGGCGCCCGGCCGCGCGGCGGCGCGCGACGACCTCTCGCATGCGACGGATGCGCGGGCTCGAGGTGTCGCGAGGGTCGCCCGGTCCCGGGCCCGTCACGAGGAGCTCCGCGGCATCGATCTGCGCGTCGGTGACCTCGCTCCACGGCGAGATCTCGACCTCGAGCCCGAGGTGGCGCAGCTGGTGGGCGAGCATCGTCGTGAAGCGGTCCTCGGCGTCGACGACGAGCGCCGAGCGCCCCTCGAACGGGCCGGGCTCGCCCGAGCCCTGCGGGTTGAGCCAGAACTCCGCGAGCCGCCCGTTGCGCGAAGCCAGCAGCTCGGCGATCGCGGGGTCGTCGGCGAGCCGGCGCGGAGCGTCCGCGGGTGCGTCCTCGTCGATGACGGCGGCGTCGGCGGCTGCGGACTCGGCCTCGGTGTCGCGCGGCACGGCGCCGATCGCGCCGAGCACGCCGGCGGCCTTGCCGTGGGTCTCGCCGACCTCGCCGTACGGGTCGGAGTGGCGCACGAGCGTGGCGCCGACCGGCACGCGCAGCCGGCCGTCCTGCAGGTAGGCGGTGCGGATCAGGATCGGCGCGTCGAGGTCGTGCGTCGCCTCGCCCGCCGCAAGCGTCTCACGGGGAGTGAAGAGCGCGGCGACGCCCGAGTAGTAGCCGCGGGGGGTCGTCTCGTGGCGGGTGATGACGGTGCAGGCGTTCTGCATGGGCGAGCCGGTCACGGTCGGGGCGAACATCGTCTCGCGGAGGATGTCGCGCGGGTCCATCGTGCTCGTCCCGCGCAGCATGTACTCCGTGTGCGTGAGCCGCGACATCTCCTTCAGATGCGGCCCTGTGATGCGCCCGCCGTCGCTGCAGACGGCGGACATCATCTTCAGTTCTTCGTCGACCACCATGAAGAGCTCTTCGGTCTCCTTCGTGGACGAGAGGAACTCGACCAGCGTCTCCTTGGTCGCGCCTCCGGCCGGGTGCCGGAACGTGCCGGAGATGGGGTTCATCGTGACGATGCCGTCCTGCGCGACGACATGCGCCTCGGGGCTCGCACCCACGGCGATGTGGCCGGGG
>JAVBUG010000366.1:0-7656 GCA_031555515.1 Microbacterium sp.
GGGTGATGCAGCCGACGCCCGTCAGCGGATAGCTGCACTCGGCGACGAGCTTCGAGCCGCCGTCCTTGGTGAGCAGATCGGTCATCACGAAGACCTGCTTCGCGCCGATCGCGAGGTCCATCGCGCCGCCGACCGCAGGGATCGCCCCGGGCCCGCCGGTCGACCAGTTGGCGAGGTCGCCGTTCTCGCTCACCTGGAAAGCCCCGAGCACGCAGACGTCGAGGTGACCGCCGCGCATCATCCCGAACGAGTCGGCGTGATGGAAGAACGCCGCCCCGTCGAGCGCGGTGACGGGCTGCTTGCCCGCATTGATGAGGTCGGGGTCCACCGCGTCGGGCTCGGGCGCCCCGCCCATGCCGAGCATGCCGTTCTCGGTGTGCAGGATGATCTCCTGGTCCTCGGGCAGGTAGTCGGCGACGAGGGTCGGCGCTCCGATGCCGAGGTTGACGTACGACCCCTCGGGGATGTCCTGTGCGATGCGCGCCGCGAGCTTGTCGCGGGAGATGCGCGTCGCCGTCGTTGCGGTCTCGGTCACTGGTCGATCCCCTCTCCGGTCGCTGAGCCTGTCGAAGCGCCGGCGAGCGGGCGGCCTTCGATGTCCACGCCCCCGACGAACACGCCGGCGTCGAGCCACCCGCGCTCGCCCACGGCGACCACGCGGTCGACGAAGATGCCGGGCGTCACGACGGTCTCGGGGTCGAGCGAGCCGAGCGGGACGAGCTCGTCGACCTGCACGATCGAGGTGGTCGCGGCGGCGGCCATGATCGGCCCGAAGTTGAGCGCGGTCTCGCGGTACACGAGGTTCCCCCACCGGTCGGCGCGGTACGCGCTGACGAGGGCGTAGTCGGCCTTGATCGGGTATTCGAGCGCGTACGAGCGGCCGTCGATCTCGCGGATCTCCTTGCCCTCGGCGAGCTGGGTGCCCACGCCGGTCGGCGAGAAGATCGCGCCGAGGCCCGCGCCGGCCGCGCGGATGCGCTCGGCGAGGTTGCCTTGCGGCACGAGCTCCAGCTCGATCTCGCCGGCGCGGTAGAGCCCGTCGAACACCCACGAGTCGTGCTGCCGCGGGAAGGAGCAGAGGATCTTTCGCACCCGCTTCCTGGCGAGCAGTGCGGCGAGCCCCACGTCGCCGTTGCCGGCGTTGTTGTTGATGATCGTCAGGCCCGAGGCACCCTGCGCGATGAGTGCGTCGATGAGCTCGACGGGCTGGCCCGCGCGACCGAAGCCGCCGATCATGATGGTCGCCCCGTCGCGGATGCCGGCCACGGCCTGCTCGACGGACGCCACGGTCTTGTCGATCACGGACCGTCTCCTTGCTGTTCGCTATGCGAACGTATGTTCGTTATGCGAGCGAGTCTAGTTCGGGCATGACGCGCGCCGGACCCGGTGTTCATTCAACGGACTCTTCCGTTGCCCTGCTGTCGGGCGGCCGACAGGCTCGCCTCATCCGCCACCACCCGCGTGGCGCGATGAGGAGGAGCAATGCCGATGACGACCTCGACGACGGATGCCGCGCATCGCGGTGCCACCCAGGGTCCTCGGCCATGAGTCTCAGCTTCGATCACACCACCCTTCCCCAGCGCGTCGTGTTCGCCTCGGGGGGCGCCGCGCGCAACATCGCCGCCCAGGTGGAGCTGCTCGGGGCCGAGCGCATCCTGCTGATCGCGGGGCGGACGTCATCGCCGCTCGCCGAGACGGTCGCCCTCGACGTGCCCGTCGTCGCGCGGATCGACCGCGTGCGTCAGCACGTGCCGATCGGGCACGCGGAGGCCGCCACCGCCCTCGCCATGGACGTCGCCGCGGACGCGATCGTCGCCATCGGCGGGGGATCGGCGACCGGTCTCGCGAAGATCGTGGCGATCCGCACCGGCCTCCCGATCGTCTCGGTGCCCACGACGTTCGCGGGCTCGGAGGCGACGGACGTCTGGGGGCTGACCGAGGGAGGTCGCAAGGTCACCGGCGCCGACCCTCTGGCGCTTCCCGCCGTCATCGTCTACGACGCCACCCTCACCGCCGGGTTGCCGACACGCCTGGCGATCGCGTCCGGGCTGAACGCGGTCGCCCACGCCGTTGACGCGTTCTGGGCACCTCGCGCCGATCCGGTCAACCGCGCCCTGGGCACCGAGGGGCTCACCGCCCTGGTCGCCGGTCTCCACGGCATGCGCGCGTCGGCGGACGACCTCGGTGCGCGGGAGCGCACGCTGTACGGCGCGTATCTCGCCGCCGTGGCGTTCGCCAGCGCGGGAAGCGGCATCCATCACAAGATCTGCCATGTGCTCGGCGGGCGCTTCGGTCTCTCGCACGCCGAGATGCACGCCGTCGTGCTGCCCCACGTCGCCGCCTTCCTGGTTCCTGCCGCGCCCGATGCCGCCGCGCGCATCTCAGCGGCGTTCGGCGGCGCCCCCGCGCACCTGGCGCTGTTCCGGTTCAGCGAACAGCTCGATGCGCCCCGCTCGCTGCGCGAGCTGGGCTTGCGCGAGGCCGATCTGCCTGAAGCCGCCCGCCTCGCGCTCGAAGCGGTGCCACCGTCGACACCCCGACCCGTCTCCCTCGCGGACATGCGGCAGCTGCTGACCGCGGCGTGGGCCGGGACCCCCACCCCGGAAGGACGCCCATGACCGACATCGCGCCCATCGTGCCCGTCGCACCCGAGCAGGCCACCCGCGAGCAGGAGCTGGTCGACCGCGTCCTCGCGTCGTTCGACGAAGCGCCCGACGCGCGTCTGCGCACGGTGCTGCAGGCTCTCACCCGCCACGCGCACGCCTTCGTCCGAGAGGTGCGGCTCACCGAGGAGGAATGGGATGCCGGCATCCGCTTCCTCACCGCGGTGGGCGACATCACGACCGACTGGCGACAGGAGTTCGTGCTGCTCTCGGACGTGTTCGGCGTCTCGATGCAGACCATCGCCGTGAACAACGAGGCGTACGCAGATGCGACGGAGGCGACGGTGTTCGGGCCGTTCTTCGTCGACGACGCGCCCCGCATCGAGCTCGGCGGCGACATCGGCGGCGGCGCCTCGGGCGAGCCGTGCTGGGTATCGGGCTCGGTCCGCGACACCGACGGGCGTCCCGTGCCGGGTGCGCGCATCGAAGTGTGGGAGGCCGACGACGAGGGCCACTACGACGTGCAGCACGCGAACGGGAGCGTCTACGGCCGGGCGCAGCTGCGCAGCGACGCCGACGGCGGCTACCGGTTCTGGGCGCTCACCCCCACGCCGTACCCGATCCCCGACGACGGGCCCGTCGGCCAGCTGCTGCGGACCGTGGGACGCACCCCCTACCGTGCCTCGCACCTGCACTTCATGGTCGTCGCCGAGGGCTACCGCACGCTCGTCACCCACATCTTCGTCCGCGGCGACGAGCGGCTCGGGACCGACAGCGTGTTCGGCGTGAAGGAGTCGCTCGTGAAGGACTTCGTGCGGCACACCGCTGCAGATCCCACGCCCGACGGGCGGGACGTCGCCGGCGGCACGTGGAGCGACGTCCTCTTCGACATCGTGCTCGCTCCCGCGGGCGACCAGCGCTGACGCGCCGCCACGAGAAGGAGGGCGGGGATCGATCCCCGCCCTCCTTCTCGTCGCGTCATCCGCTCATCGGACGGCGGCGTGGCCGGCGTCGGCGGCGTCGTCGGGGCTGTGCGCGACGAGTGCGTCGCGCACGTCGTCGGGGAGGATCGCGAACAGCTCGGGCGTGAACTCGGCGCCGATGAGGATGAAGGCCACGCGGGTGACGCGGTCGGTGCGATTCGCCCAGGCGTGGTCGGTGCCGCGCTGGATGACCACGTCGCCTGCGCGGAGCGTCACCTCGCTGTCGTCCAGGATGAGCACGATCTCTCCCTCGAGCACGATCCCGTAGTCGACGGTCTCGGTGCGGTGCATCGGCGACTGCCGACCCTCGACCGTGATGTGGCCGGGGAAGAACTCGTTGATGCGGATCTTGGTGCCGCGCGGCTCGGGGGGCACGCGCAGCGTCCGCTGCGTGGGCTCGCTCGGCTCGGCCGGCAGCACCGGGGCGGGGGCCTCGTCGGTCTGCCAGATCTCGTAGAACCCCACGCCGACGGCGGGGATGTACTTGTGCACCGGGACGGTGCCGTCCGACAGCACGACCGACACCCCCTGGGCGTCGTGGCCGGTGACGACGCGGCGGGGGAGGGTGCTCTCGGGTTCGTGGACGTCAGTGCTCATGCGGTCGACGCTAGGAAGGAGCCGACGGGCGCGGAACGCCGGATCCACGATGTCAGTTATCGGAGCAGCGCCTCAGCCGGGCATTCCCCGCCGCCAGGACTCGAGCAGTCGCGTGCGGAACCAGACGTGCAGGGGGTCGTTGTTGTGCGACTCGTGCCACCACAGCCTGATGTTCATCTCGACACGGCCGAACGGCGGTTCGACGCCGACGGTCCCGGTCCGCGGGCCGAGCCGTTCCGCCAGCCCACGGGGCACGACGGCGACCAGATCGGTCCCCGCGACGATGGTCGGCAGCGGAAGGTAGCTCGCGGTCGTCACCCGGGGGTCGCGGCGGCTGATCCCCCGCTCGCGCATCGCCCGATCGGCGGGTGTGTAGTGGTAACGGCCGAACTGGGCGACGGCCTGCGGCAGCGCCAGGAAGTCCTCCATCGACAGCGCGCCCTGGCGCAGTGCGGGGTTGCCCTGATCGACGAGGCACACGAAGTCGTCGGTGAGCAGCTCGGCGCTGTCGCCCTCGACCCCGATGCCCCCGATCGCCGTCACGAAGTCATTGTTGAAAAGGTCTCTCTCGCTCTCCATGGGGCGCTCCGGAAGCGGCACCACATCGAGGTGGATCCGCGGAGCGCCCGCGAGCACGTCGGCGATCGCCGGCTGCAGACGCAGTGCCACGTAGTCGGTCGCCATCAGCCGGAAGGTGCGGTCCGCGGTCGAAGGATCGAACAGCGGGTCTCCGGTCAGGGCGCGCTCCAGAAGCGGCAGCGCCGTCTGCACCTGCGGCAGCAGGCGCCGCGCGAGCGGGGTGAGCTCGTACTCGCGCCCGATGCGCACCAGCAGCTCGTCGTCGAACTCCTCGCGCAGGCGCGACAGCGCCGCGCTCATCGAGGACTGACCCATGTTCACGCGTTCTGCGGCACGCGTGACGTTGACCTCCTCCAGCAGCGCGCGCAAGGGCAGCAGGAGGTTCAGATCATGCGCAGCGCCGGTCATGGGAGGGATGGTACCCCGCTGACGGGCGACGCGGCCGGTGTGCGGGGAGCACCTCTTCGGCGATAACTGTCATCCATGGCGAGCCATTCTGCCGCCGTCGTGCCGCTGCTGTGATGAGGACGTCGGCGATGATGCCGACGCGAACGCGAGGCGAGGACTGCCACGCAGGTCCGCTTCCAGACCGCAGGAGTGTCACATGAGGACAACACGAGCGGCCGCGATCATCGCGGCCATCGCCGGGATCGCACTGGCTCTCAGTGCCTGCTCCACCGGCAGCGAGGCCGCTGACAGCGGCGACGGTTCGTCCAGTGCGGCGGCCGAGGAGCAGCTGGCCTCCGTCTACGAAGGCGTGGGCTCGGACCTCGCCGATCTTCCCGAGGTGACGCCGCGCGATGGGGTCAACCTCTACGTCGTCTCGTGCGGCGAGCAGATCCCCAGCTGCGCGAGCACCGCGCAATCGATGAAGGACGCCGGCGAAGCGGCGGGATGGACGGTGACCGTCGCCGACGGGAAGCTCAACCCCGACGGGTTCGCCACCGCCATCCGGCAGGCGATCGCCGGCGGTGCGGACGTGATCATCCCCGTGGGCATCGGCTGCGGCGTCGCACAGGCGGCGTTCCAGGAGGCCGTGGACGTCGGCATCACCATCGTCGGCGGAGGCGGCGCCGACGACTGCGACCCGAAGCTCTGGGCCAGCGAGCGACTGTGGCTTCCCGACGTCGACCTCGAGGCGGCCTACAAGCTGTGGGGTGCGCAGCAGGCCGACTACGCCTGGGGCCGCCACAACGGTGCGGCGAAGGTGATCCTCCTGAACTTCACCACGCAGGTGTGGGGGCAGTGGATCACTGACGGCTTCACCAGCAGGCTCGAAGAGCTCGGCGGGTCCGAGATCGTCGAGACCCTCGACATCGCCGATCCCGAGACGGCCGACGGGTCGTACGTGCAGAAGATCACCACGGCTGCGCTGTCGCACCCCGAGGCGAACACCCTGGTCATGCCCATCGACGGCTGGATCTCGAACGGCCTGGGCGCCGCCATCGTGTCGGCCGGCCTCGACGATCAGCTGCTCGTCGTCAGCCGCAGCGGCGACGCGTCAGTGCTCGACATGATCCGTCAGGGCGGATCCGGGATCGACGCCACCCTCGGCTTCCCGAACGACTGGGGCGCCTGGGGGTCCGTCGACACCGCGATCCGCGTCCTGGCGGGGACGGAGCCCGTCTACATCGGCGAGTCGTCTCAGATGATCGACCAAGACCACAACCTGCCCGACTCCGGCTCCTACGACGGATCCACCGACTACAAGGCCCGCTTCCTCGCGGCCTGGGGCGTCAGCTGAGCCGCGTCGGGCATCAGCAGAGAGAGAAAGACATCACATGAGAATCGCATTGATCGGAGCCTCCGGGCTGGTCGGCTCACGCGTCCTCGACGAGGCGCTGGCACGCGGGCACCGGGTCACCGCAATCGGACGGCGCACGGGCGTCTACGGTTCGCACCCCGGCCTCGACGAGGCATCCGTCGATGTCCTCGATCCGTCCCGCCTCGATGACCCCGCACCCGACCCCGACCGTCTCACCCGGGTGCTGGCCGGACACGACGTCGTGATCAGCTGCTTCAATCCGGGGCATGATCTGAAGGCGCGCCCCGGCCTGTACGGCGACATCGTCGAAGGCACCCGCGTCATCATCGAGAGCGCACGGCGGTCGGGGGTGGACCGCGTGATCTACCTGGGGGGCGCCGCGAGCCTGCGGAGCGTCAACGGAGGGCTCCTCGTCGACGACTTCGAGTACTTCGGGCACCTGGTCGCCAGCCGGCCGCCGGGGGCGTGGATGGCCCCGGACGGCCCCGACCTCGACGTGCCCCGCGCCGCGCGCATGGCGTGGCACCTGTTCGAGCGCGAGCACGACCTCGACTGGATCTTCGTGTCGCCGTCGCTCTACCTCGGCGACTACGGCGGGGGTACCGGCCTGCTGCGGGAAGGCAGGGACGCGCTCCTCCTCGAGGACGGGCTCTCGGCGCGGCTCGACATCGCCGACCTCGCGCGTGCCATCGTCGGCCAGGCCGAGGAGCCGTCGGGCACGCGGTTGCATCTCACCTTCGCCACGGAGTGGCCGGCCGCCTGATGAAGCTCGCACGATACGAACACGCCGGCCATGCGCTCCTCGGCGTGGTGCGCGACGGCGAGGTCCGCGATCTCGACACGCGGCTGGACGTGCTCGAGGTGCTCGGCCTGCCACGGCCCGAGCGCGACGCGCTGGAGTCGTCCGCCGGCCGGAACCACCGGATCCCGCTGGAACTGGCACGTCTGCTGCCGGCCGTCGAGCCGCGCGCGATGCGCGACTTCGTCGGCTTCGAACGCCATATCGGCGGGATGAAGAAGGCGGAGCCCGGCGACGGGTCGATCCCGGCCGCGTGGTTCGAGTTCCCCGTCTTCCTGTTCATGAACCCGTGGGCGCTCGTGGGCGCCCACGACGAGGTGCCCCACCCGG
>JAVBUG010000102.1:0-3082 GCA_031555515.1 Microbacterium sp.
CTGTCGGCGGGTGCGATCGACGCGACCTACATCGGCCCGAACCCGTCGATCAACACGTTCATCCAGTCCGGCGGCGAGTCCGCCCGCATCATCGCGGGCGCGGCGACCGGTGGTGCCGCGCTGGTGGTCCGCGATGGGATCGACACCCCCGCGGACCTGGAAGGCACCACCATCGCGACCCCGCAGCTGGGCAACACGCAGGATGTCGCCGCCCGGGTGTGGCTCGCCGACGAAGGCTTCACCACCGACACCTCCGGGGGTGGGGATGTGCAGATCACCCCGACCGAGAACGCGCAGACCCTGACCCTGTTCCAGGACGGGCAGCTGGACGGTGCGTGGCTGCCGGAGCCGTGGGTGTCGCGGCTGATCGTGGACGCCGGTGCGCACGTGCTGCAGGACGAGGCCGACCTGTGGGAGGACGGCCAGTTCCCCCCCACCGTGCTGCTGGTGCGCGCGGAGTTCCTCGACGAGCACCCCGATGTGGTCGCCGACCTGCTGAAGGGTCACGAGGCCGCCGTGCAGTGGATCGCGGACAACCCGGATGAGGCGCCGGCGGTGATCAACGGGGCGATCGAGAAGGAGACCGGCAAGCCGCTCGCCGACGCCGTCATCACCCGCGCCCTGGAGCACGTGTCGTTCTCGGTCGACCCGCACGCCGACACCTTCCAGACGCTGGTCGCCAACGGCATCGAGGCCGGCACCCAGAAGGACGGCTCCATCGACGGCCTGTTCGACCTCACCCTCCTCAACAAGCTGCTCGAAGCCGCCGGCGAAGAACCCGTCTCCGCCGCCGGACTCGGCAAGGACTGACCATGAGCACCTCACCCGTCAACGCCTCGGCACCCGCCGCCTCGGGCACGACCAAGCCGCTCGCGCCGAGCTTCGACAGCGTCACGCCGGTGCCGGTCGCGGCGCCCGCCGCCGCACCCGCGGTGAGGATCGACGCCGTCTCCAAGCGCTTCGGCTCCGGTCCCATCGTGCTGGAGGACGTGTCGCTCGACATCGCCCCCGGCGAGTTCGTGTGCCTGCTGGGCGCATCGGGCTGCGGAAAGTCGACGCTCCTGAACCTGATCGCGGGCCTCGACAAGCCCAGCGCGGGCCGCATCGAGACCCCCGCCGACGGCTCGGCCGTCATGTTCCAGGAGTCGGCGCTCATGCCGTGGCTCACCGCCCGCACGAACGTCGAGCTCGCTCTGCGCCTGCGCGGCGTCGCCCGCGGCGAGCGCCGCGAGAAGGCGCTCGCCCTCCTCGACACCGTGAACCTCGCGGATGCTGCCGAGAAGCGCCCGCACGAGCTCTCGGGCGGCATGCGCCAGCGCGTCGCCCTCGCCCGCGCCCTCGCGCAGGACCGGCCCGTGCTGCTGATGGACGAGCCGTTCGCCGCGCTCGACGCGATCACGCGCGACCTCCTCCACGAGGAGCTCGAGCGCGTGTGGCGCGCCACCGGCCGCACCATCGTGTTCGTCACGCACAACGTGCGCGAGGCCGCTCGCCTCGGTCAGCGCGTGGTGCTGCTCGGCAGCCGCCCCGGCCGCGTCGTGCAGCAGTGGCAGATCACGAAGACCACCGGCCGGCGCATCGAGTCGCCCGAGGTCGCGGCTCTCTCGGTGGAGATCACCGAGCAGCTGCGGAAGGAGATCCGCCGCAATGCCGCATGACACCCTGACCGTCTCGAAGACGGATGCTGCAGCATCCACTCACTCGGATGACCTGCGCTCGCTCGAAGCCGGTCTCGACCGCCTGCAGACCGACGCCGAGCGCGGCCCGAGCCGCTGGCGCCGCGTGGCGCAGAGCGTCGTGCCGCCCGTCGTTTTCGTCATCCTCCTGATCGTCGCGTGGCAGCTGTACGTCGTGATCGCCGATCCGCGCCCCGACAAGGTGCCGAGCCCCCTCGACGTGTGGAACGCGCTGGGCCTCGCGTGGGACACCGGACGCCTGCAGGAGGCCGTCGCGACGAGCCTCGAGCGCGGCATCGTCGGCTTCCTCATCGCGATCGTCGTCGGCACGCCTCTCGGACTGCTCCTCGCCGAGGTGCGTCCCATCCGTCGCGCCGTCGGCCCGATCATCTCGGGCCTGCAGGTGCTGCCGTCGGTCGCGTGGGTGCCCGCCGCCATCATCTGGTTCGGCCTCTCGGACGCCACCGTGTACTTCGTCATCCTCATGGGCGCCATCCCGTCCATCGTGAACGGCCTCATCGCCGGCATCGACCAGGTGCCGCCGCAGCTGCGCCGCGTCGGCACGGTGCTGGGCGCGTCGCGCTGGCAGCTGGCCACCTCGGTGATCCTCCCCGCAGCTCTTCCCGGCTACCTCGCCGGCCTCAAGCAGGGCTGGGCCTTCTCGTGGCGCTCACTCATGGCGGCCGAGATCATCGCGACCGGCGGCTCGATCGGCTTCGGCCTCGGCTCGATGCTGCAGCAGTCCCGCGAGCTGGCCGACCTCGCGGGCGTGCTCGCGACCATCATCCTGATCCTCGTGATCGGCATCCTCATCGAGCTCGTCTTCTTCGGCCCCCTGGAACGACGGATGCTGAAGCGCCGGGGTCTGCTCATCACGGGAGGCGCCCGATGACCGCGGCCGGAAAGGTCTGGCTCGTCGGGGCCGGCCCGGGCGACGCGGGCCTGCTCACCGTGAAGGGCCTGCGTGCGCTCGAGGCGGCGGACGTCATCGTCGCCGATCGGCTCGGCGCGCGCGCCGTGCTCGACGGCCTCGCGGCCGACGGGGTCGAGCTCCGTGCGGAGGTCGTCGACGTCGGCAAGCGTCCCGGCCATCACGCGGTGCCGCAGGACGCCATCAACGCGCTGCTGGTGCACCTCGGCCAGGAGGGCAAGACCGTCGTCCGGCTCAAGGGCGGCGACCCTTACGTCTTCGGCCGCGGCGGCGAGGAGCTGCACGCGTGCCAGGAGGCCGGCGTGCCCGTCGAGGTCGTGCCCGGCATCACGAGCGCCATCTCGGTGCCCGCGATCGCCGGCATCCCACTGACCCATCGCGGCGGGGGGGGGGGGGGGCCCCCCCCCCCCCCCCCCCGCCCCCCACCAACCCCCCCCCGCGGGCGGGGCGCCCCCCCCCGCGGGGGGGAGGGGGA
>JAVBUG010000221.1:0-7955 GCA_031555515.1 Microbacterium sp.
GCGGGGGCCTTCACCGCCCGTTTCGGTCTACGGCGCGAACATCGCCGCGCGGGTCGCGGCGGTCTTCGCGAGCAGGTCCCGCTCCTGCGCGGAAGCCTGCGGGTCACGCCCCGTGATCGCCCGCTGACGGGTCGCGGCCAAGGACGTGGCATCCGTGATGAACGTCTTCATGAGCGGTGTGCGGTCTCCCCGCAGCGTGCGCGCCCATGCCAGCGCGGCCTTGCGCCCGGCTGAGGTCGCGAGCATGTCGACCTCCTGCGGCGTGAACCATCCCGCGGCGGCGTACTCGCCGAGACGGCGCCGCGTGAGCCGCGACTCCTCGCGCCGGAGGGCCACGATGCCGAGGATGAATCCGATGAACAGCGGCACCTGCAGCGTCAGGTAGAGGAAGAAGAAGTCGCCGAACATCGCCGACCCGTTCCAGAACGCGTGCAGTGCGATGGCGCCCGCGAGGCCGAGCATCCCGGGGCCGATCGCCTGACCCGCCGACAGCCCGCGCCGCGCCGCGAGGCCCAGTGCGAAGCCGGTGACGCTCGTGAACATGACGTGCGCGAACGGCGACAGGATGCCGCGCAGGAAGAACGTCGTGGTCGTCTCGGCCGCGCCGCCCTCGATGAAGCTCACCGCGAAGTACTGGATGTTCTCGGTGAAGGCGAAGCCGGCGCCCACGAGCGCGCCGTAGACGATGCCGTCGATCGGCCCGTCGAAAGAGCGCCGCGCGGTCGCGAAGATGAGGAAGACGCCGAGCCCCTTCGCGAACTCCTCGACGACCGGCGCCTGGACGACCGTCTGCAGCACCTCGCGAGCGCCCGTCGCCGGGCCGAAGACCATCGACAGCAGCACGTCGACGCCGAGCGCGATGGCGACGGCGGCGATCGCTCCCCACGCGATCGCGAGGATGAGCAGACCGCGGGGCTCCGGTTCCCACCGGTCCACGATCCGCACCGCGAGCAGCACGCCCACGAGGGGCACGACGGCGAGGACCATCCCGATCAGCGACGCCACCGGGCCGAGCGCCTCGAGGAAGTAGGCCACCAGCACGATCAGCACGAGCACGAGGACGCCGATCAGCCAGACCGATGCGCTGCGTCCGCGACGCGGGGCCGCGGCAGTCGGGATCTGCACGGGCGCGGGCGAGGTCGCGGGCGGCGTGATCGCCGAGGGTGCGGCCACGCGGGGCTGCGCCAGCGCCGAGGCGAACTCGGGCGGCGTGAGCGAGGGCCGGGGACGGGAGGCACCGGGGTCGAGCGTCATGCGCACAGCCTATGGGTGCGGCACGCCCACCCGTCGTGCGGGCTGTGGACGGCCCGCCCGCGCACCCCGGCGACTAGGTTGGGGGCATGCGCTTCGCCCATGTCGTGCCACCGGGGTCGGGCGAGCCGAGACTCGCACTCGTCGAGGGTGATGAGCTGGCGATCGTCGAGGAGCTGTTCGACGGGGCGCCCCGCGTGCTCGAGGAGCTCATCGCCGGCGGCGACGAGATGCTCGCACGCGTACGCGATGCCGCCGGCGCGGGTACGCGGCATCCGCTCGACGGAATGGGTTTCGCGTCCGCGGTCCTCGCGCCTCCGGTCATCCTCGCGATCGGCCTCAACTACGCGGCGCACTCCAGTGAGCTCGGCCTCAAGACGGACTCGACCCCGACCGTGTTCGTGCTCTGGCCGAACTCGCTCGCCGGGCACGACCACACCACCATCTGGCCCCGGTCGCTCAGCGAGTCGGTCGACTACGAGGCCGAGCTCGGCGTCATCATCGGCACCCCCGCGAAGGACGTCTCCCCCGATGACGCGCTCGACCACGTCTGGGGCTACACGGTGGTGAACGACATCACGGCGCGCGACATCCAGTACTCCGAGGCGCAATGGTCGCGCTGCAAGTCGTTCGACGGCTTCACCCCGACCGGTCCCTTCGTGGTCACCGCCGACGAAGTTCCCGACCCGCAGGACCTCCACATCTGGACGGTGCTCGACGGCACCACGTTGCAGGACGCGACAACCGGCCAGATGGTGCGGCCGGTCGCGACGCTGATCTCGCACCTGTCGAAGTCGGCGACGCTGCTGCCGGGGACGCTGATCTCGACGGGCAGCCCCGGCGGCGCCGGCTACTCCCGGGACCCGCAGGTGTTCCTGCGAGATCGCTCGACGGTCACCGTCGGAATCGACGGCATCGGGGCGCTCACCACGCACTGCCGCATCCTCGGCTGAGGCCGCGCCTCACGACGCGGAAGGCGGGCCCGCTCGCGGACCCGCCTTCCGATGTCGATGCCTGCGTCAGTTGCAGGTGATGGTGCCGCCACCCTGGAGTTCCCACACACCCGGGCCGAGTTCGGCGCAGGCTGCTGCGAGACCACCGAACACGACGGTCAGGATGATGATCGTCACGATGATGCCGACGACGATCAGCACCGCCGAGATGATGATCGCTGCGAGGGCGAAGCCGTTCTTGACCCCGGCCTTGCGACTCTGCACGAGCGCGACGATGCCGAGGATCAGCGCGACCAGCTGGACGAAGAACGACAGGATGAACGCGACGATGCCGAGCGTCTTGCCCGGGACGGGCGCGTCGGCCGGAGCCCCGTACGCGGCGGGCGGCGCCGCGCCGTACGCCGGAGGTGCGGCGTTGTAGGCAGGCGCGCCCGCGG
Organism: Microbacterium sp.; assembly: GCA_031555515.1. Lineage (GTDB taxonomy): Bacteria > Actinomycetota > Actinomycetes > Actinomycetales > Microbacteriaceae > Microbacterium. Next base: position 2,642 of record JAVBUG010000221.1, read on the forward strand.
GATACGCCGGCGGAGCCGCCGCGTACTCGGGCTGGGCGGCGGGCGCCGACGGGGCCGAGTAGTCCGGCGCAGGAGCGGCGGCCTCCGACGGGGCGGCGTAGTCGGGCGCGGGAGCGGTGGGCTCCGCCGCGGGCGGAACCGGCGCGTCGGCGGACGGCTGAGGCGCAGTGGGCTGCGACGCGGGCTGCTGCGGCGGCTCGGGTGCGGCCGGGTTCTGCGGATCGGTCATTTCTCGCCTTTCGTTCGAGTCTCCCCGACGTTATCGATCGGGAGCCGCCCGCGGCAACCGGCTCAGCGCGTGTCTGCCGCTGCCTCCTCGACGGCGTCCTCGGGAACCGCCACGATCGGGATCGCGGCGGTGATGGTCTCGAGACCCGACAGGCGGGCGGGTGAGAGCTGCTTGGCGACCTCGTCGCGCGACATGAGCCCGGCCTCGACGACGAGATCGGCGACGCCGCGCCCGGTGAGCAGGGCGGTCTTCGCCAGCGCTGCGGCGGCCGCGTAGCCGATGAACGGCGTGAGCGCGGTGATCACGCCGACCGACGAGCCCACCATCGCACCGAGTCGCTCCCGGTTCGCGGTGATGCCGTCGACGCAGTTGACGCGCAGCGTGTACATCGCCTGGCGCAGCCACGTGATCGACTGGAAGATCGAGTGCGCGATGACAGGCTCGAACGCGTTCAGCTGCAGCTGGCCGCCTTCGACCGCCATGGTCACGGTGAGGTCTGCCCCGGCCACCGAGAACGCGACCTGGTTGACCACCTCGGGGATCACCGGGTTCACCTTGCCGGGCATGATGCTCGACCCCGCCTGGCGGGCGGGAAGGTTGATCTCGCCGAACCCCGCCTGGGGACCCGACGACAGCAGGCGCAGGTCGTTGCAGATCTTCGACAGCTTGATCGCGTTGCGCTTGAGCGACGCCGAGAACGACATGAACGAGCCGGTATCGCTCGTCGCCTCGACGAGATCGGAGGCGGTGTCGAGGTCGAGGCCCGAGATCTCGCGCAGATGGCGCAGCACCGCAGGTGCGTAGGAGGGGTGCGTCGTGATGCCGGTGCCGATCGCGGTGGCGCCCATGTTGACCTCGTACAGGAGGTAGGCGTTCTCGGTGAGGCGCTGGTGGTCGTAGCCGAGCGTGGTGGCGAACCCGTGGAACTCCTGGCCGAGGGTCATCGGCACGGCGTCCTGCAGCTGGGTGCGGCCGACCTTGAGCACGTCGTGGAATTCGACGGCCTTCGCGAGGAACGCGCGGCGGAGCAGGTCGAGCTCCTCGAGCAGGGTCTTCAGATCAAGGCCCAGCCCGACCTTGATCGCGGTCGGGTAGACGTCGTTGGTCGACTGGCTGCGGTTGGTGTCGTCGATCGGCGAGAGGAAGGCGTAGTCGCCCTTCTCGCGGCCGGCGAGCTCGAGCGCGATGTTGGTGATGACCTCGTTCGCGTTCATGTTGGTCGAGGTGCCCGCGCCGCCCTGGATGACGCCCACGACGAACTGGTCGTGGAAGTCGCCGTCGATGACGAGCTGCGCGGCACGGTCGATGAGGTCGGCCTTGGCGGGATCGAGCACGCCGATCTCACGGTTCGCGCGGGCGGACGCCTGCTTCACCATCGCGAGCGCCCGCACCAGGTCGGGGTAGACCGAGATCGGCCTCTTCGAGATCGGGAAGTTCTCCAGCGCGCGGGCGGTGTGGATGCCCCAATACGCGTCAGCGGGGATCTCCATGGATCCCAGGGAGTCGGTCTCGATGCGGGTTCGCGTCATTGCGTCCAGAGCCATGTGTTGCAGTCCTCGTGGGTCGTTCACAGCGGTGTGCGGGATGCTTCGAGCCTACCTGCGGCGCCCGCCCGCCGGGCTGTACACGGCGTACACCCGACCCAGCGCCCACGTACACTGCGGCGGTCACGACTCCGCGGCCACGGCGCCGTCATCGACGCTTGCGCGAGAAGGCCTCGAGCCGCTCCTCGGGGGTGAGCCGCGTCATCCGCTCCACCCATTCCGCGGAGAAGACGTCGCCGGTCGGCGCGTCGACGACGGGCACGACCGCGTGGGTGATCGTGTCGTCGTAGACGTGCACGAGGTGGAAGGACTGGCCGGCGTCCATGCCGTTGACATCCACCGCCGGCCGCGCGAGGTTCATCGTGTAGCAGGTGGCGGCGGCGACGCTCACCGGGACGCCCGCGAAGGTGCCGCTGGTCGAGTAGTGCAGGTGCCCCGCGAGGATCGCGCGCACGTCGGTGCCGGCGATCACCTCAGCGAGCCGGCCCTGGTCGCGCAGCTCGAGGATGTCGAACAGCGGCACGTGCGACGGCAGCGGCGGGTGGTGCAGCGCCAGGATCGTGCCGAGCGGCGCCGGCGTCGCCAGCACGTGGCGCAGCCACTCGAGCTGACCATGGTCGAGGTCGCCGTGATGCCACCCCGGCACGGTCGAGTCCAGGCCGATCAGCCGCAGCCCGCCGAGGTCCCACACGCCGGTGACGGGCTCCTCGGTCGGCTCGAGGCCCAGCAGATCGCGGCGGAGTGCCGGGCGCTCGTCGTGGTTGCCGGCGACCCACACCACCGGGGCCCCGAGGCGCTCCGCGACCGGCTCGACCGCCGCGCGGAGCGCCGTGTACGCCTCGGGCTCGCCGAGGTCGGTCAGGTCGCCCGTGAACACGATCGCGTCGGGACGGATGCCGGTGGCCTCCGCCGCCTCGAGGGTGCGGGCGAGGTTCGCCGCGGTGTCGAAACGGCCGCCGAGCGGCGCGTTGCCGGCGAGCAGGTGCGTGTCGCTCACGTGCAGCAGGGTGCGCCGCGCCGGAGGATACTGACCGAACTGGACGGGTGCGGCGGTGGCCATGGGCCTCAGCCTAGGCCGTCGCCCTGACACCGGTCACCCGCGGCGCGAGCTTCGGACTCAGTGGTTGAAGACGATCAGGAGCAGTCCGCCGAGCACGGCCGCGGCGCAGATCGCGAAGCACGCGTACGCGCCGACGAGCGCGAATCGCTTCTGCCCCTCGGTCAGCGGACTGCGCTTGGCCGCCTTGGCGGCGGCTTTCTCGGCACGCCGCGCCTCCTTCTCGGAGATGACGGTGATGGCGTCGGTGAACTCCGCGGGAGCCACCACGGGAGCGCGGCCGGCGCGCACCAGCAGCCGGAGACCCAGCGCGTAGAACGACACGACCACGACGGCCGAGATGAACGCCGCGATGAAGACCTGCACGAAGGCGAGCCAGTTGATGATCATCGCGCGCCCCCGTTCTTCGGTCCGCTCTCGGATCGATCCGCGGCCTTCGCCGCTTTGGCGGCCTTCCTGGCCGCCGTCTGCGCAGCGGCGACTCGGCGCGCTTCCTCACGGGCGATCGCGCGCTGGCGGCGCGTGGGAGGCGGGTTGCGCTTGACCTTGACGGCCTTTCCGGAGTCTGCGACCTCGCTCATCGCGTTCGCCGCCGTGACCTCGTCACGGCGCGAGCGGAGGAACAGGAAGAGGATGATGACGACGGCCAGCACCGCGTCGATGATGACGCCCCACACCGGGAGCCACACCACGATGAGCGCGGCGGCGGCGCCGACGGCACCGGCCGCGGGTAGCGTGAGGATCCAGCCGACCATGATGCGGCCCGCGGTGCGCCAGCGCACCTGCGACCCGCGGCGGCCGAGACCGGAGCCGATGACCGAGCCCGACGCCACCTGCGTGGTCGACAGCGCGAAGCCGAGGGCGCTGGAGGCGAGGATCGTCGACGCCGTGGACGCCTCGGCGGCGAAGCCCTGCGCCGGCTTGACCTCGGTGAGGCCCTTGCCGAGCGTGCGGATGATGCGCCAGCCGCCCATGTAGGTGCCGAGTGCGATCGTGATCGCACAGGCGAACACCACCCAGGTCTGCGGCTCGGGGTTCGAAGCCGACTGGAGGCCCGCGGTGATGAGCAGGAGCGTGATGATGCCCATCGTCTTCTGCGCGTCGTTCGTGCCGTGCGCGAGCGCCACCAGCGACGACGTGAAGATCTGGCCGAACCGGAACCCGTCGCGCCCGTCGGGCTTGCTGTCGTAGCGCCGCGTGAGCACGTAGGCGAGCTTCGTCGCGGTGAACGCGATGACACCGGCGGTGACCGGTGCGATGAACGCCGGCAGGATGACCTTCGACATGACGACGCCGAAGTTCACCGCGGTGACGCCGACGCCGACGATCGTCGCGCCGATGAGGCCGCCGAACAGGGCGTGGGACGACGACGAGGGAAGACCCAGGAGCCACGTGAGCATGTTCCAGGTGATGGCGCCGATGAGGCCGGCGAGGATGATCTCGGGGAAGATGTTCGCCGAGATCTGATCCTCGTTGATGATGCCGCCCGAGATCGTCTGCGCGACCTCCGTCGACAGGAACGCGCCGACGAGGTTGAGCACGGCGGCGAGGAGGACTGCGGTCTTGGGCTTGAGCGCGCCGGTGGCGATGGGCGTCGCCATCGCGTTCGCGGTGTCGTGGAAGCCGTTCGTGAAATCGAAGAACAGCGCGAGCGCGATCACCAGAACGATGATGAGGGTTGCGGTTTCCACCGTTCGCTTTCGGTGAGGAGAATGTGGAGGGAGTGTGCCGACGGGATCGGCGCGACGAACGAAGAGTTCACCAAGAATTCAGGAACCGGCAACCGGCCAGGAAGAATCCTACATCGGCGACCCTGACGGTCAACTCGGAGGCGACTAGCGTGGAACGGTGACTCTCAGCGACTCCGCATCCGTCCCGTCCGCCCCCGTCGCCGGCATCCGTCCGATCGTCCGATCGCATCACGGCGACGACGTCGAAGACCGGTACGAGTGGTTCCGCGAGAAGGAGGACGCCGCCGTCGTCGCGCACCTCGAGGCCGAGAACGCGTACACGCAACAGCGCACGGCGCACCTGGAGGGCCTTCGCGAGCGCATCTTCGGCGAGATCAAGGGCCGCACCCTCGAGACCGACCTCTCGGTGCCGACCCGCCGCGGTGACTGGTGGTACTACGGCCGCACCCTCGAAGGCAAGCAGTACGGCATCCAGTGCCGCGCCCCGCTCGCCTCCGCCGACGACTGGACGCCGCCCGAGCTCTCCCCCGACGTCGAGGTCGCGGGCGAGCAGATCCTGCTCGACGGCAACGTCGAGGCCGAGGGGCACGAGTTCTTCTCTCTCGGCAGCTTCGAGATCTCCACCGACGGCACCCTCATGCTCTTCGGCGTCGACGTCGCCGGCGACGAGCGCTACACGCTGCGCGTGCGCGACCTCACGACCGGCGCGCAGCTTCCCGACGAGATCCCCGACACCTTCGCCGGCGCGTCCTTCTCGCCCGACGGACGCTTCATCGTCTACACGACCGTCGAC
>JAVBUG010000261.1:0-2803 GCA_031555515.1 Microbacterium sp.
CGGCCGACCTCGTGATCGTGGCGCCCGCGACGGCGAACACCCTGGCGAAGATGACCGCGGGACTCGCGGACGACCTCCTCGGAACGACCCTACTCGCCACCACGGCACCGGTCGTCGTGGCGCCCGCGATGCACACCGAGATGTGGCGGCACCCCTCGACCGTCCACAACATGGCGGTCCTGCGGGAGCGCGGCGTGATCGTGGTCGGCCCCGAAGAGGGCGAGCTCACCGGCGGCGACAGCGGGCCGGGACGGATGTCGGAGCCCGAGGCCATCTTCGGCGCCGCGCTCGCCGCGGCCGAGGGCGGCGCCGGCGACCTGCGCGGGCTGCGCGTCGTCGTGAGCGCCGGCGGCACCCGCGAGCCGATCGATCCCGTCCGCTACATCGGCAACCGCTCCAGCGGACGGCAGGGCGTCGCCGTCGCACTCTCCGCCGCGGAGCGCGGGGCCGACGTCGTGCTCGTCGCCGCCCATGTCGACGACGGCGTGCTGGCCGCAGCATCCGCTCGGTCCGGTCTGCGGGTCGTCCGCGCAGGGACCGCGGCAGAGCTCGGCGAGGCCGTCGAAGCCGAAGCGCAGACCGCCGACGTCGTGGTGATGGCGGCGGCGGTCGCCGACTACCGCGTGGCAGAGGTGTCGCCGCTCAAGCGCTCGAAGGAGGCCGCGCCCGTCGGCGGGATCACGCTCGATCTGATCGAGAACGTCGACATCCTCGCGGGGCTCGTCCGTGACCGGCGCGAGGGTCAGACGATCGTCGGTTTTGCGGCCGAGACGCCCGGCGACGGCGAGACGCTGCTCGACCGAGGCCGCCGCAAGGCGGCCCGCAAGGGCGCAGACTTGCTCGCGGTGAACGAGGTCGGCTGGTCGAAGGGGTTCGAGGCGGCCGACAACGCGGTGACCATCATCGGCGCCGACGGCGAGGTCATCGGTGCCCGGCGGGGGAGCAAGGACGACGTCGCGGAGGCCCTCTGGGACGCGGTCCGCATGGTGCGCGAAAGCCAAGCCAAAACAAAGTAACGAATAAGTAACGGCGCATGTAGAGTGGTCCGCACCACGTCGACGAGGACGTGGGGAACGACCCCGGAGGACATGCCCGATGCCCTACTCCGCGGCATCCGATCGCGCCCGCGACCGGATCCACGCTCTGTCCGTCATGTGCGTCCTCGCGATCGCGAGCCTGGTGATCGCCTTCCTGGGCGCCACACCCGCGCGCGTGACCTCGCGCGAGCTCATGGGAGACGAGCGGACGCCCGGAGAGGCGGCGTTCATCGCCAGCCATCGCGGCGGAGCGGCGACCGCACCCGAGAACACCCTGCCGGCCATCACCGCGGCTCTCGCCGGCGGCTTCGACTACGTCGAGGTCGACGTCGCCCTCACCGCCGATCGCCACCCTGTGCTCATGCACGACAAGACCGTCGACCGCACCACCGACGGCCACGGCCGGCTGGCCTCGCTGACGCTCGCCGAGGTGAAGGCGCTCGACGCCGGCTCGTGGTTCGACCGCGCGTACGCCGGCACGCCGGTGCCCACCCTCGTCGAGTTCCTCGACGCGCTCGTGGTCGCGGACGGCCGCGCGATCGTGGAGATGAAGGGGGAATGGGATGCTGCCGCTGTCGACGCGGCGGTCGCGGAGGTCGCCGCGCGCGGCCTCGAGAGACGCATCGTCTTCGCGAGTTTCGACGCCCGCACCCTCGCGCTCGCGGCGGCGGGGTCGGACGTGCTCTCGCGGCTGCTCATCCTCAAGCAGCTCCCGGCGGATGTCGTCAGCGCGGTCGCCGAGGCCGGCGCGCGCGGGGTCGTCGTCAGCCGCAAGGCGGTGCTCGCACGCCCCGGCATCGTCGACGAGCTGCATGCCGCGGGGGCCCGGGTCGTCGTCTACACGCTCAACGACGACTCGCAGTGGGACGAGGTCACGGCGCTCGGTGTCGACGGAATCGTCACCGACGACCCGCACACGCTGTCGGAATGGCAGAGCGCCTACGCCGGGCCGTGACGCCTGTCGCCCGGCGAGCGGCGTGGCCCGCAGCATCCGTCCGCCGTCGTCGTTAGGGTCGGATGCGCGCCACCAGCCGCGGCGCATGACGAGAGGTGACGTGGGGATGGTCGTGCAGAGCCGGTGGACGCGGATCGTGATCGGGTGCGTCGCGCTCACCGCCGTGGCCGCGGTCACCACCGGGTGCCGGCCGGAGTCCGAAGCGACGCCGGCGAGCAGCCCCTCGGTCACGATGAAGGACCAGACGCCCGGCCCGTCGGTCACGCCGATCGAGACCGAGAAGCCCCAAGCTTCCTTCGACGTGCCGGGCGCGTGCGAGGAGATCTACTCGCCCGAGATGCTCGCGCAGCTGCAGTCGGCGAACCCGCCCCTCAACGACCCCGGCGTGACGATGCTCTCGACCGAGAACGCCGATCTGCTCGAGATCATCCACGGCGGGGCGCCGACGCTGCGATGCTCGTGGGGGCAGCCGAGCGAGTTCGGGCTCGCCACCAACGTGACCGCGATCGACGCCGACCAGCAGCAGGCCGTGCTCGCGGCACTCCCGGAAGCGGGCTTCGGCTGCGAGTCGCTCGCCGAGGGCACGGTGTGCCGGATCGAGCAGAGGGGCGTGACGCTGGACGACACGGAGTACACGCGCGGCGAGACGCACTACGTCGGTGGCGGAGGACTCGTGACGACAGCTTGGATCAACTTCGCGCCCGAGGGGTACACCGAAGACGTCGTCGCGACCCTCTGGGGCTGAGTCGCGCGTTTTCGCGCGCCGTCTTGCCCCGTTCTGGAGAGTGTTCCCCTAGAATGGGGCGCGGGG
>JAVBUG010000315.1:0-22206 GCA_031555515.1 Microbacterium sp.
TGATCTCACCGAGAGCACGCGTTATCCACGTTCGGATCGCGTGATCTCGGCGAGAGCACGCGATGTGAACGGGGGCGCACGGACGCGCAACTCGAAGGCCCCCGCGCGTCGAGCGTTCACCCGATTCACCCCGTCCGTTCATCGACATCGGGGCGCGTGACCCTGACGATGGATCGACCGGCACCGGCGCCGACAGCGACCGGCCGGAACGAAGGTTCCGGCATCCGATCCGTCCGTCGTCCCTCCCCCCGAGAGGTGCCACATGACCCTTCGCGTGCTGTCCCTGTACGAAGGCTTCTTCGCCGGTGGGGCGAGGATTCTCCACTCCGACGTCGTCGCCGGCCTGCATGCCGGTGGCGAGCAGTCCCACGCGGTGCTGTCGCTGTCGGCGCAGGCCCGCCGGGACGCCACCGTCCAGTTCGCGCACGACGACCCGCGCTACCAGCGGCTCGCTGGTGCGGGCGTCGAGATCACGGCGCTCGGCGGCACCGCCGGCGCGGATCCGATGGATCCGTCGTCGTTCCGCGAGCTCGACCTGCACCGCGCCGCCGAAGCGATCGCCCACGCCGACGTCGTGCTCTCGCTCAAAGAGCAGCCGCTCGGACTGCTGCTGGCGCTGCGCGCGCACGGCCTGATGCCCTCCGTGCCCGTCGCCGCGTGCCTGCACCGCTCGGACCCGACGCACTCCGGACCCGCGCTCGGGTGGCTGCGCGAGGCGGCCGAGACCGGCCTCCTCACCGCCACCATCTCCTGCGCCCACTCGACCGACGAGGCGTACGCGCAGCACCTGCCGTTCGGCCTCGATCGGCGGGTCGTGCCCAACGGCATCGACATCGAGGTGTTCACTCCGGCGGCAGACCCGGCTGAGGGTGCCGCGCTGCGCTCGAGCCTCGGCATCCCGCTCGATGCGCCCGTGGTTCTGCTCGCCGCACGCTTCGACACCATGAAGGACCCGGGGCTGTTCCTCCAGGCGGCCGCCCGTCACGGCGCGGCCCGGCCCGATGCGCACTACGTGCTGTGCGGCGCGGGGATGACCCCCGACAATGCCGGTTTCGCTGCGCTGATGACGGATGCCGCGCCCCCGGCCGACCGCGTGCACGCGCTGGGCATCCGCGGCGACATGCCGGCCCTCTACCGGATCGCCGACATCGTCGCGCTCACCAGTGCGTTCGGGGAGGCCTCGCCGCTGTGCCTCCTCGAGGGTGCGGCGTCGGGCGCGACACCAGTGACCACCGACGTCGGCGACGCCGCGCAGAGCGTCGAGGGCTTCGGGCTCGTGACCCCGCGCGACTCCGATGCCATCGCGGCCACCTGGGAGAAGGTGCAGCACGATCGCGCCCGCTACCGCGACGCGGCGCTCGCCGCCCGCCCGGGCCTGTCGCGCGGCCGGATGATCGGCGAGTACCGCGCGGCGATCGAGAGCTTCGCCGAGCGTCGGCGCCTCGCCGCCTGAGCGGTGTCGTCAGGCGTAGAAGCCGTCGCGCAGGTTGATGCCGTGCTCGACCCACACCTTGAGGGCGGCGAGCATGCCCGTCCAGCCCTCGCAGTTGCCGAACGCGCTCTTCGCGCCGTCGGCGTTCGCCTGCCAGGCGGACTCGGTGATCGTCACGAGCGTGCGCGCGCCGTCGTCGACGGGCTCGAACTCGAACGTCGTGGTCGTCTCGGCCTCGACGCCTGCCCGCGCCTCCCAGCGGATGACGAGCTTTCGGGGCGGATCGGACTCGACGACGGTGACGGGGAACCGGCCGGGGAAGTCGGCGAAATCCCACGTGACGTCGGCGCCCTGCTCGAGCCGGCCCTGCGCTCCGCCGGTCGCGAAGTACTGCGAGAGCTGCTCGGGGTCGGCGACGGCCTCGTAGACCTCCGCGACGGGTCGCGCCACGCGCCCCGACACGGTGAACGACAAAGCAGTGAGTTCAGACATGTTGTAGTTTTATAACATGATGGATGCTGAGCACAAGGGGTCCGACGACGACCTCGTGTTCAAGGCGCTCGCCGCGCCGCTCAGACGCCGCATGCTCGACGCGCTGAAGGACGAGCCGCTCACGACGGGCGCGCTGTGCGCCCGGTTTCCTGAAGTCGACCGCACCACGGTGCTCCAGCACCTGCGCGTGCTGGAGCGTGCCGAGCTCGTGACGGGCCGCAAGATCGGACGCGAACGTCACCTCGCGCTCGCGCCCGTACCCATCAAACGCATCCACGACCGCTGGATCGGGGACTACGCCCGTGCCGCCGTCGACCTCCTCGACCGCCTCGGGGACTGAGGCGGGACGCGGGGCCGGGTTCTGCGCCGCGTTCGGAGCGTTTCGTCTCGCTCGGTCCTCGCTCGCTCAACGACCGGGGGCGGCGTTACGCGAGGCGCTCGCGCACCACGCGGGCCGTCGCGGCGGGGTCGGGGCGGTGCATGACCGATTCCGGCACGACGACGAGCTCTGCGCCGTCGATGGCATCGGCGAGGCGATCGGAGGAGCCGATCAGGAACGGGAAGGTCTGTGCGCCGCGCAGGACGGTGACCGGCACTCCGACCCCGAGCATCTCGGGGCTCGGCGTCGACGCCTCGCGCGTGAGGTTCGTGTCGTAGACGGTCGACTGGGCGAGCGGCAGCAGCGCGGCGAACTGATCGCTCGCGCGGATGCCCTCGACCATCTCCTGCGGCAGCCCCACGCCCTCGAGCTGGAAGGTGACGATCGCATCGTCGAGCCGGCCTTCGTCGACGGCCCGCTGGAGGCGCTCGGCCAGGTCGTCTGCCGGGTCGTCCTCACCGAAGTGCAGCGGCGGCTCCGACAGGAACAGCGCCCGTACGGGCACGCCCCGCGAGGCCGCGACCAACCCGAGCACCGCACCCGACGAGTGGCCGAGCACCGCCGCCTCGCCGCCGACCGCACCGATCACCGCTGCCAGGTCTTCGACTTCCCGGTCGGGTGTCGATCCGCGTGCGTCGCCGCTCGAGCCGCGCGCTCGGCGGTCCCACGTGACCGCCCGGAAGCCGGCATCCGCCAAAGCCGTCGCCAGTCCTCCGGCGTCGGCGGCCGTCGACATGGCGCCGTTCACGATGACGACGACCGCGCCGTCTCCGGTCTCGTCGTACGCGATGGGGGTTCCGTCCGCAGAGGTCACGGTGTTCATGGGCGCCAGCCAACCACGGGCGTCCGACATGCGACAGGGGCCGCAGCATCCCGCATGGCGGATGCATGCATCGGCACGTGTGTCAACCACATGGGCGGGAGAGGGAGCGAAGCGCACCCTGGCGGCATGAAGCACGTGACGTACGCGGACAAGGCGCTCTTCCTCGATGACGAGTCGGCCGACTGGCTCATGGAGTACGCGCGCGCACTGGGCGTGGCCGGGATGACCGACGCGATCTCGCTCCACGCGATCGGCCTCGACGGCAACGAGGTCGAGGCGACGTTCCTGTTGAACTCGAACACCGAACTGGTCACGCAGACCACCCAGAATTCGCTCGACGCTCCGACCAACGACGAGGCCGTGGGCTACATGCAGGAGCAGACGCGGCTCATCGTCTCGCCGCCGCCGGCGCGCGGGATCGAGGATCCGATCTCCGACCTCCTCTGAAGCCGGGCCGGGCTCAGCGCGAGCGGATCGCCAGGAACCGGATCGGCACCTCGATCAGCTCGACCGGCCCGTGCGCGGCCTCGCCGTCGAGCAGAAGCGCGTCGCCCGGCGCCATCTCGTACTCGTAGCCGCCGTGTCCGTACTTCATGCGACCCTCGAGCATGTAGAGGAACTCGGTGCCCGGGTGCTGGAAGAGAGGGAACACGTTCGACGCGTCGGTGAGGGTCACGAGCGTCGGCTCGAGGGCGTTCGGGGTGTCTTTCAGCACGCCGAGCATGCGATACAGGTGCCCGTGCTGCGTACCGCTGCGCACGCTCACGCTGCCCGCGCCGGCCTTCGTGAACGAGGCCTCGCGGTCGCTCGCTGACCCGCGGAACAGCGCCGTCACCGGAATGCCGAAGCCGTCGGCCAGCCGCTGCAGCGTCGTGAGCGAGCACGAGGTCGTCGCCGACTCGATCTTCGAGATCATGGCCTTCGACAGTCCGGTGCGCGCAGCGAGATCGGCGGCCGAGATGCCCTGCTCGGCGCGGTAGCGCCGCACCTGCTGGGCGATGATCGGCTCGAGCACGCCTCCCGCGCCCTCTGCTCCGGGAATCGCGGCACTCACCTCGCCATCATATGCGCGGGGCTCGCGGCCACCCCGGCGCCCGGCGCGGCCAGCCCCTGCAGCACGTCGGCCAGCGCGAGGGCGCCGAGTTCGGCATCCGCGTCCTCGACGAGCTCTTCGGGGGAGTGCGAGATGCCGGTGGGGTTGCGGACGAACAGCATGGCCGTGGGGATGGATGCTGCGAGCACGCCCGCGTCGTGACCAGCACCCGTGCCCAGCTCAGGCGCGTCGGCGAGGGTCGCGCGGAGCGCGTCGCGCAGGCCGAGGTCGAAGTCGACGGTGGGGCTGAGCGACTCCTCGCGCACCTCGGCCCGGCAGCCCTCCTCGACGGCGGCCGCGAGGACACGATCGCGGGCCTCCGACACGAGCGCGGCCGTCACGAGGTCGTCGGGGTGGCGGATGTCGATCCAGAACCGCACCTGCGACGCGATGACGTTCGTGCCGCCGGGCACCGGCTCGAGTCGCCCGACCGTCGCGCGGGCGTCCGGCGTGCGCCGGGCGAGGTCGCGGATCTCGACGATCATGCGCGCGGCGGCCACCATGGGGTCGCGCCGGTCGTCCATGAGGGTCGTGCCGGCGTGGTTGCCCTGGCCGTCGACGGTCACGCTCCAGCGGCCGTGTCCGAGGATCGACGACGCGATCGCGACCGGCTGCCCGAGATCGATGAGCCCTCGGCCCTGCTCGACGTGCAGCTCGACGAACGACGAGATGCGCGCGAGCCGCTCGGGGTCGGGGCCGGTGTGCGCCGGGTCGATGCCGTCGCGGCGCAGGGCCTCGGCGAGCGTGTCGCCCTCGCGGTCGGTGAGCGCCAGCGCGCGCTCGGGGCTGATGGCGCCGGCCATGAGGCGCGAGCCCAGGCACGCCACGCCGAAGCGTGACCCCTCCTCCTCGGGGAAGACGGCGATGCCGATGGGACGCTCCGGAACGACGGCGCGTGCGCGCAGCACATCGACGGCGGCGAGAGCGGATGCCACGCCCAGCGGTCCGTCGTAACCGCCCCCGCCGGGAACGGAGTCGAGGTGGCTGCCCGTGATCACGGCGTCCGCGGTGCTGCCGCCGGGGTTCCACCACGCCCACAGTGTGCCGTTGCGGTCGCGCTCGAGGTCGAGGCCCCGAGCCTCGGCGTGCCCCGTGAACCACTCGCGCAGCTCGCGGTCGGCGTCCGAGTATCCCGCGCGGCTGAAGCCGCCCCGGGCCGGATCCGCGCCCACCGCCGCGATCTCGCGCAGCATGCCCGCGACGCTCATGCGCCGGCCAGGGCCGCGAGCGGGCGGAACCGCGCAACCCCCGAGTCGGAGCCGGTGACGAGCCGTGCGGTGAGCTCGCCCAGCAGGGGCGCGAACTTGGCGCCGTGCCCGGAGCAGGGCGAGAGGATCGTCACACCCCCGACGCGGTCGATGATGAACTCGTCGGCCGGAGCGTTCGTGAAGAGGCACGTCGTCTCGGCGTACGGCTCGGGCACGAGCCCAGGCAGCGCCTCGGCGACGTACGAGACGAGCCGGTCGCGGCGGGCCGGGTCGACGATGCGGTCGTGCTCGAGCGCGGAGCCGATGACGCGGCCGCCGTTGTACTCGGCGACCTTCTGCCCGCGGAAGTCCGCGTCGCGTCCGCCCGGCAGGCCGTACACCTGGATGTCGGGTCTCTTGTTGATGAACGTCGGCCACGCCGCCTCGGGGTCGCGGTAGGGGAAGTGCAGCGCCTGTTCCTGCCGAACCTCGAGCGCGGGGAACGCGTCGAGCGCCTCCTGCGGCAGGCCGAGCCCGCCGAGCAGCGCCGGAAGCCAGCCGCCCGCCGCGACGACGACCTGCGAGGCGACGACAGTGTCGCCGGCCTCCGACTCGACGAGGTGGTCGTCGCCGTGGGGGAGCACCCTCGCGGCGGCCCAGTTCTGTCTCAGCTCCGCACCCGCGGCCACCGCGAGAGCGACCATGGTCTTCACCGTCTCCTCGGCATCGATGACGCCGGCGTTCTCGTGCCACAAGACGGGCCCGTCGAACGCGAAGCCCGCCCATCGCGCCGAAGCCTCGGTGGCGGTGAGCAGCTCGTGCGGAATGCCCGCGTCGGCCAGCACACCCGCGAGCGCCGACGGCTCACGCGTGGCGCCGAAGTCCAGCGAACCGGTCGGCGTGATGAGGCGCTCGCCGCGGAGATCCTCGAGCTCGTCCCAGCCGCGCCGCGCCTCGACCATGAGCCCGGTGTAGAAGGGGTCGGGATAGGTGTACCGCAGGATCCGCGCCGAGCCGTGCGAGCTGCCCCACTCGCTCGCGGGGACGCTGCGCTCGAGGATGACGACGTCATGCCCGCGGCGGGCGAGCTGCCACGCCGTGGCGGCGCCCGCGAGGCCGGCGCCGATGATCGCGATCGGGTGAGAAGACATGGAGGGCCTTTCAGCTGTGCGGCTCGTCGCCGGACGGAGTGAGATCGAACCGCGCGATGAGCGCGGACTCGCAGCGGATGCGGCGCTCGCGCGCGGTCTGCAGCAGCGCGCTGCGGGGCGGGAGCGGCTGGTCGTCGACCGTCGCCGCTCCCGCCAGCAGCACCGTGAGGGTCGCGGCCGGGTCGACGCGTACCGTGCCGTGGTGCAGTTCGACGCGGTAGGCGGGTTCCGCGAGTCCCCGCTTGACCATGAGGTTCACGACAGAGACGCCGCCGCGATCCGCGGTGGCGATGACGCGGGCTTCACCGCGGAAACGGATGCCGCGTTCCCGCGTCACCCGACGCTCGACACCGTCGACGGCCAGGGCGACCGTGGGCGCACTCAGCGGGATGAGCACGCGGTCGATGCCGGGGAACGCCGAGAACGGCATCCGTCCCCGCAGCTCCGCGATGCTCAACCGCCACGCGAGGCGCTTCGCGAGCACCCGCGTGACGCCGAGGCCGTTCGCCCACGACTCCGGCGAGGCGTCGGCGGGCGTGACCACGTCCAGGTCGGCCAAACCAACAGAACCCGCCTGTGCGCCCAGGTCGAGGGACATGACGTCAGCTGCGTCCGGGGATCCAGGACGTGCCGGCCAGCGGCACGCCCGCCATCGCCGCGGACTCGACGGTGAGGGCCACGAGGTCCTCGGGTTCGAGGTTGCGCACGTGCGACTTGCCGCACGCGCGGGCGATGGTCTGGGCCTCGAGCGTGAGCACGCGGAGGTAGTTCGCGAGCCGGCGCCCGGCGGCGACCGGGTCGAGGCGGGCCGAGAGCTCGGGGTCCTGCGTCGAGATGCCCGCGGGGTCGCGTCCGTCCTGGAAGTCGTCGTAGAAGCCGGCCGCAGAGCCGAGCTTCGCGTACTCGTCGGCGTAGCGCGGGTCGTTGTCGCCGAGAGCGATCAGGGCGGCAGTGCCGATGGCCACAGCATCCGCTCTCAATGCCAGCGCCTTCGCGACGTCGGCGCCGTTGCGGATGCCGCCCGACACGATCAGCTGCACGCCGGTGCGGTGCACGCCGAGCTCCTGCAGGGCCTGGACGGCGGGACCGATGGCCGCGAGCGTCGGGATGCCGACGTGCTCGATGAACACCTGCTGCGTCGCGGCGGTGCCGCCCTGCATGCCGTCGAGCACCACGACGTCGGCGCCGGCCTTCACCGCGAGGGCGGTGTCGTAGTACGGCCGGGAGGCGCCGATCTTGACGTAGATGGGCTTGCGCCAGTCGGTGATCTCGCGGATCTCGGCGATCTTGATGGTGAGGTCGTCGGGTCCGGTCCAGTCGGGGTGGCGGCTCGCCGAACGCTGGTCGATGCCGACCGGGAGCGTCCGCATGCCGGCCACGCGCTCGGTGATCTTCTGGCCGAGCAGCATGCCGCCGCCGCCGGGCTTGGCGCCCTGGCCCAGCACGACCTCGATCGCGTCGGCCTTGCGCAGGTCGTCGGGGTTCATGCCGTAGCGCGACGGCAGGTACTGGTACACGAGCGTCTTCGACTGGCCGCGCTCCTCGGGCGTCATGCCGCCGTCGCCCGTGGTCGTCGAGGTGCCGGCCTCGCTCGCACCGCGTCCGAGGGCCTCCTTGGCGTTGGCGGAGAGCGCGCCGAAGCTCATGCCGGCGATCGTCACCGGGATGTCGAGGTGGATCGGCTCGAGCGCGTTGCGCGCGCCGAGGGTGACGTCGGTCGCGCACTTCTCGCGGTAGCCCTCGAGCGGGTAGCGCGACATGCTCGCCCCGAGAAAGAGCAGGTCGTCGAAGTGGGGCAGTGCGCGCTTCGCGCCCCACCCGCGGATGTCGTAGATGCCGGTGTCGGCGGCGCGCTGGATGTCGGCGATGGTGGCGCGGTCGAAGGTCGCGGATTCGCGCAGGCCGAGCGCGGCGAGATCGGTGGTCATGTGATGCTCCCTGGGTGGTGCGGTGATGTCAGAGCCGGTCAGTACGAGCCGGCGTTGTCGACCTTGAAGTGGTAGAGGCCGCGCGCCGAGCCGTAGCGGCGGAACTCCTCGGGCCGCTCGGTGCGGCCGGCGCGCTCGAGCAGGTCGCCGAGCTCGGCGAGGTGCTCGGAGCGCATCTCCTTCTCGACGCAGTCGGCGCCGAGGGAGGCGACCTCGCCGCGCACGTAGATGCGGGCCTCATAGATCGAGTCGCCGAGGGCCTCGCCGGCGTCGCCGCAGACGACGAGGCGGCCGGCCTGCGCCATGAAGGCCGACGCGTGGCCGATGCTGCCTCCCACGACGATGTCGACGCCCTTCATCGAGATGCCGCAGCGGGCGCCGGTGTTGCCGTCGACGATCACGAGACCGCCGTGGCCGGTCGCGCCGGTCGACTGCGACGCGTCGCCGGTCACGTGCACGACGCCCGACATGATGTTCTCGGCGAGGCCCACGCCGGCGCTCCCGTGCACGGTCGCGGTGCCGGTCTGGTGCATGCCGGCGAAGTAGTAACCGACATTGCCTTCGACGGTGACGTCGATGTCGGCGGTGATGCCGACCGCGATGTTGTGGCTGCCGACGGGGGACTCGACGACGAACGCGTCGCCGTCGGAGGCGTCGTGCAGCAGCTGGTTGAGCTCGCGCACGCTCGCATCGGCGAGATCGATCGTGGTCACGGCGGGTGCGATGAGGGTCATCGGGCTGCTCCTTCCAGGACGGGCGCGAGCGCCCAGGTGTAGACGACGCCGGGGGACGGCTCGAAGATGCGGGCGTCCTCGATGCCGGGCAGGCCCGCGAGGGCGCGGTACTCCGACGCCATCGCGATCCAGTCGTTGGTCTCGGCGATGATCGCCGGCTTGCACGCGATGGGGTCGCGGACGACGGCCATGCTGTCGGCGGTGGTGACGACGAGCGTGTAGAACCCGTCGAACACGCCCTGCAGCGCCTTGAGAGCGGTCTCGAGGTCGTCGCCGTGGCCCATGCGCCACGCGATGAAGCGGGCCGCGACCTCGGAGTCGTTCTCGCTGTCGAACTCGACGCCCTCGGCCCGCAGCGACCGGCGGATCGACGCGTGGTTGCTGAACGAGCCGTTGTGCACGAGGCAGAGGTCCTCGGCGACGGTGAACGGGTGCGCGCCGACGGCGGTGACCGCGGATTCGGTCGCCATGCGCGTGTGCGAGAGCGCCTGCGTGCCGCTGATCCCGGTGAGCCCGTACACCTCGGCGAGCTCGACCGGGTGGCCGACGCCCTTCAGCACGGCGACGTTCGAGCCGCGGCCGATGATGCTCTCACCCGGCAGCGCCGCGCGCACGGCGGTCTCGAGAACGGATGCCTCGACCTCCGCGTTCACGAGCACCGATTCGGCGTACGCGACCACTGTCGGCTCCGCTCCCTCCGGCAGGCTCGCGCGCAGGTCCGCCGCGAGAACCGCGGGGTCGGCATCCGTGATCACCGTGATCGCCGACGATCCTTCGGGAGTCAGCCGATCCGAGCCGTAGAGGGCGAGGCCCGCCGAGTCGGGGCCGCGCTCGACGATCTCGCACAGCATGCCGTGCATGAGGCCGCCGAGCTCGCCGCGCAGCGCGGGGTTGCGAATCTGCAGTGCAGCGATTCCGCACATGGGTGGTTCCTTTCGTTCGAAAAACGGATGCCGCGGCGCTCAGTACGCCGTGAGGTAGCGGTCGAGCTCCCACGCGGTGACGGTGTTGTGCCAGCCGAGGAACTCGTCCTCCTTGGCGTCGGCGAAGTACTCGCCGACCGCGTGGCCGCCGTCGTCGAGCGCCTCGCGCAGCACGGCATCGTCGCGCAGCGACTGCACCGCGTGCAGCAGGGTGCGGGGGAGCACGGCCGACGTCTCGCGGAACTCGCCGGGGCCGCACGGGGCGCCCGGGTCGGCGGCCCGCTCGATGCCGTCGAGGCCCGCGTGCACCACCGCGGCGAGGGCGAGGTACGGGTTCGCCGAGCCGTCGGCCGCGCGCAGCTCGATGCGGTTCGCGTCGGGCACGCGGATGAAGTGCGTGCGGTCGTTGCCGCCGTAGGTCGCGTGCTTGGGCGACCACGTCGCGCCCGAGGCGCTCGTCGTCGCGCCGCGGCGCTTGTACGAGTTGACGCTCGGCGCCAGGAACAGCTGCAGGCCGGGGGCGTGGTCGAGCATGCCCGCGACGAACGAGTACGCCATCTCCGAGAGCCCGAGGCCGCGCTCGTCGGCCGCAGAGGGGAACACCGGCGCGTCGTCGTCGTTCCACAGCGACAGGTGGAAGTGCAGGCCGTTGCCCGCGCGGTCGCTGAACGGCTTCGGCATGAACGTCGCCGTCATGCCGCGCTGCTCCGCGAGCATGCCGATGAGGTAGCGCAGCGTGATGACGCGGTCGGCCGTCACGAGCGCCTCGTCGTACTGGAAGTTCTGCTCGAACTGGCCCGGGGCGTCCTCGTGGTCGTTGGCGTAGTTGCCCCAGCCGAGGGCGTTCATCGCGTCGCTGACCGCGGCGAGGTGATCGTACATGCGCGTCACGCCACGGGCGTCGTAGCAGGAGCGCAGACCTTCGTCCTTGGCGTCGGCGGCCGACAGCGTGCCGTCTTCGGAGCGATCGACGAGGAAGTACTCGACCTCGGCGCCGACCTTGGCCGACAGACCGCGCTCGGCGAGGCGGGCGAGCGCGCGCTTGAGGATGACGCGCGGCGCGTAGGGCCACGGCTCACCGTCGACGTACGGGTCGCAGTGCACGATCGCGAGGCCCTCGCGCACGAACGGGATGGGGGCGTACGAGTCGAGATCGGGCACGGCGATGAGGTCGGCGTCGTGCGGGCGCTGGCCGATGAGGCCGGCCGCGAAACCTGCGAAGCCGAGTTCGCCGGCCTCCAGTTCGTCGGCCGCCGAGACGGGGACGAGCTTGGCGCACGGCTTGCCGTTGAGGTCGACGAACACCGCGAGGATGAAGCGGACATCGTCCGCCAGCGCGCGATCGCGCAGCGACTGCGGTGCGGTGGGGAGCGTGACGAGGTCACCCCCGGCGAAGGCGGGAAGGGTCATGGCGGTTCTCCTCAGGTCGGGTTGACTGTTGGTGAAGATTGTTGATTGACAGTAACAATCGACCGGCATCGAGTGGGTGTCGTCGATGTCTCGGGGACGTAAAACCGGCCTCACCCGATGTCACGCAAGGTTCACACGGCAGAAATCGCCGCAGAGTTGCGTGCCAAGAAAATGGGTTGCACGGCAGTGATCTGCCTGCAGGCGCAGATCACAGGTGCACCGCAACCCGGCGGTCCCTCCCGCAGCAGCCTGCAGAGAGGCTCGCGTCATGGATCAGGGAAACACCACCTTCATCCTGCTGTCGGCAGCACTCGTGCTGCTGATGGCGCCCGGTCTGGCCTTCTTCTACGGAGGTCTCGTCAAAGCGAAGAGCGTCATCAGCATGATGATGATGACGTTCGGCGCCGCCGGGCTCATCGGCGTGCTGTGGGTGATCTACGGCTATGCGATCGCGTTCCCCGGCTCCGACGGACTCGTCGCGCCGTGGTCGATCGACTGGTCGGCCGTCGGGCTCGAGAGCCTGATCGAGGTGCCCGAGGGCGCGGCATACCCGCCCATGGCGTTCGTCGCCTTCCAGGCCACGTTCGCGATCATCACGGTCGCCCTGATCTCGGGCGCGATCGCGGATCGCGCGAAGTTCGGATCATGGATGCTGTTCGCCGGCGTGTGGGCGACCGTCGTGTACTTCCCGGTCGCCAGCTGGGTGTTCAACTTCGGGCTCGCCGAAGACGGCAGCTTCGCCTACGGCGGCTGGATCACCTACGGCCTGCAAGAGGTCTTCGGCGTCGGCGTCATCGACTTCGCCGGCGGCACCGCGGTGCACATCAACGCCGGTGCGGCAGCGCTCGCCCTCGCGCTCGTGCTCGGCAAGCGCGTCGGGTTCAAGAAGGGCGTCCACACGCCCCACAACCCGCCGTACGTGCTGCTCGGCGCGGGCCTGCTGTGGTTCGGCTGGTTCGGGTTCAACGGCGGCTCCGAGCTCGCCGCCGACGGCACTGCGGCCCTCGTCTACGTCAACACGATCGCCGCCACCGCCGCGGCCCTGCTCGCCTGGCTCGTGGTCGAGAAGCTCAAGGACGGCAAGCCCACGTCGGTCGGCGCCGCATCTGGCGCGTTCGCTGGTCTCGTCGCGATCACCCCGGCCTGTGCCGCGCTCACGCCGTTCTGGGCCATCGTCCTCGGCATCGTCGCCGGTGCCCTCTGCGCCCTGGCGATCGAGCTCAAGTACAAGTGGGGCTTCGACGACTCGCTCGACGTCGTGGGCATCCACCTCGTCGGCGGCCTCATCGGCACGCTCTACCTCGGCTTCTTCGCCAAGGGCACCGGCCTCTTCATGGGCGGTGACGGCACGCAGCTGCTCGTCCAGGCGATCGCCGCCTTCGCGGTGCTGGGATACTCGCTGATCCTCACGCTCGTGATCGGCTTCGCGATCGACAAGACCCTCGGCTTCCGCGTCAAGAGCGAGGACGAGGTCGCCGGTGTCGACCTCGCCGAGCACGGCGAGACGGGCTACGTCCTGGAGGAGAAGCAGCCGGCCTGACTCCGGCACGGGGCGCAGCGTCCCTGCGGGAGGCCGGGTGCACCCGGCCTCCCGCTCACGCCTTCCCGCTCGTCCAGCGAGATTGCGGGTCGAAACGCCGGAGCGTGGCGCGGTCAGCGGCCCTCGAACATCCCGGTCACGAACCCTCCGCGCTGCTCCCCGTCCGCGGCCTCGTCCGGCACCACGCGAAGCGGCCGGTCGTACCGGAGCTCCAGCTGCGCGACCGCGGTCTCGGCGACCGCCCACCCGGCCCCGCCCAGGACGGCGGCCGGATCCGGCGGGTCGGTGCGGGCCAACAGTTCGTCCAACGGGATCCCGGTCGCCAGAGCGAACGTCTCCAGCCGCTCCCGCGTCTCCGGCGTGTCGGTGAGCGCCGGTGCGCGTTCGATCACGGCGCGCGACCCCGGCGCCGACAGGTCGACGACGTCGTCGAGCAGTGCCGACTGGTCGTGCGCGCTGAGGTAGGGGAGAAGCCCTTCGAGCACCCAGTGCGTCGGCTGATCGGGCCGGAACCCGCTGCGCACGATCGCCGCCGCCCACGGCGCCGTCACATCGGCCCCGAGACCGGTGCGGTGTGCGGTCGGCGCCGCGGCCGCAGCATCCATCGTCCGCTCGACGAAGTCGACGACCCCCGGCGAATCGAGTTCGAAGACGCGCGTGCCCGCCGGCCAGGCGAGGCGCCACGAGCGGGTGTCGAGCCCGCTGCCGAGGATGACGACCTGGCGCAGCCCGCCGGCGAGCAGGTCGTCGTCGATGAACCGCGTGCGCATGCCGATGTACATCGCGCCGAGCAGCATCGAGTGCTCGATCGCCGGGGCGTCCTCGAGACGGTCGGGCCAGCGCTCGGGGAACGGCACCGCGACGCCCGACTCGCGCACGAGCGCCGCGGCCCACGGGTCGACGACGAGCGGGTCGGTGCGATCGGTCTCGAGGGCGCGCGCCGCCGCGACGGCGACGGCGGTGACTCCCACACCTTCAACGGGCATGCTTCGATCCTCGCCTTCGCGCTGGCGTCATCCGGACGGATTCGCCATGAGCGCAACGCGCCCGTCGAGCACGCGGTTCGGCGTCGCAGTGCGCTCGGTAGGCTCCGAGCGTGAACCTGCCCGCCGACCTCGGCCCGACCATCGTCGGCGTGGTCGTCCTCGCCGCCATCACGACTGCGGTTCTGGCGGCCTTCCGCATCCCCGGTCTGTGGGCTCCGGTCGTGGCGATCCTGCGCGGCGCGGTACAGCTCGCGGTGATCAGCGTCATCCTCACCGGCGTCATCACCAGCCCGGTGTGGATCTCCGTCGCCCTCGTCGTGATGTTCGCGATCGCAGCCTCGGTCGCGACGGGCCGCGTCCGCTGGTCGGCCCGGGCGTTCGTCATGATGGCGTCGTCGATCGCGGCAGGCGTTCTCGTCGCGACGACGGCCGTGTTCGCGACCGGCGCGCTCGAGCTCACGACGCGCTACGCGCTCGCGATCGGCGCGATCGTCATCGGCAACGCCATGAGCATCGCCACCCTCACGGGGCGGATGTTCACCACCTCGATCGTCGACCACTGGGACGAGGTCGAGGGGTGGCTCGCGCTCGGCGCGACGCCCCGCGTGTCGACGCTGCAGCTCGCGCGCCGCGCCGTGAAGGACGCGCTCGTGCCGGCGATCGACCAGACGAAGACGACCGGGCTCGTCGTGCTGCCGGGCGCCTTCGTCGGCGCGATCTTCGGCGGCATCTCGCCGATCGCGGCCGGCCGGTTCCAGATCGTCGTGCTCGCCGCGATCATGGCCGCGGGTGCGATCACGTCGGTGCTCGTCGCGACGTGGATGGGGCCGGTGCGGGTCAAGCCCGCTCAGCCGGCCTGACATTCGGCGTGCCCGTGTCGGATCGAGGACGCTGCACCCGTGCCTGAACCCGTCGATGCGTGTCTTCGCTGAAGGAGACGAGCACGACCTCTTCGACGCGGGTCGCGGTCTTCGCAATCGTGGTCACGGCCGCGTCGATGGCGTCGTCGAGCGGCCACGCGTAGATCCCGGCGCTGATGAGGGGGAAGCTGACGCTGCGCGCGCCGATCTCATCGGCGACCTCCAGTGCTCGCCGATAGCAGGACTCGAGGAGCGCGCGGTCGCGCTGCCCAGCGGCGTAATTGGGGCCGACCGTGTGGATCACCCAGGTCGCCGGGAGGTCTCCCGCCGTGGTCCAGCCGGCGTCGCCCGTGCGCAGGCCGTCGGGGAAGCGGGCGATGCAGTCGTCGAGGATCGCCCGGCCGCCCGCGCGATGGATCGCGCCGTCGACCC
The DNA here is from genome assembly GCA_031555515.1 of Microbacterium sp. GTDB lineage: Bacteria > Actinomycetota > Actinomycetes > Actinomycetales > Microbacteriaceae > Microbacterium. The sequence goes on from JAVBUG010000315.1 coordinate 15,371, forward strand.
CGCCTCCGCCCCGCATCGCGTTGTTCGCCGCGTTCACGATCGCGTCGACGCGCTGCCGGGTAATGTCGCCGTGAACGGCGGTGACCGTGACCATGTGCCCAGTCTCGCGCAGGGATGCTGCGCGCACAGGCCGGCAGCGACCTCGCCCACCTGAGGAAATCCTCCGATCCGGCCCCGACCCCCGCGCACCAGGCGTAGCGTGCGGTCATGACGCCTTCGCCCGCGATCACCAACGTCGGCCAGCTGCGCGCATCGGGTCACACGTACCGCCCGGTCCGCATCGAGATGCGCGAGAACCTCCTCAAAGCCCTCGCGAACGGCGACGACCCGTGGCCGGGCATCCACGGCTTCGACACCACCGTCATCCCGCAGCTCGAGCGGGCGATCCTCGCCGGCCACGACATCGTCCTGCTGGGCGAGCGCGGCCAGGGCAAGACGCGCCTCCTCCGCAGCCTCAACGGACTCCTCGACGAGTACAGCCCGGTCATCGAGGGGTCGGAACTCGGCGAGCATCCGTTCCACCCGATTGCCCCGGCATCCGTGCGCCGCGCCAGCGAACTGCAAGACGAACTGCCCATCACCTGGCGACACCGCAGCGAGCGGTACGCCGAGAAGCTCGCCACCCCCGACACGTCGGTGGCCGACCTCATCGGCGACGTCGACCCGATCAAGGTCGCCGAGGGGCGCTCGCTCGGTGACCCCGAGACGATCCACTACGGGCTCGTGCCGCGCAGCAACGGGGGCATCGTCGCGATCAACGAGCTGCCCGATCTCGCCGAGCGCATCCAGGTGTCGCTGCTGAACGTCATGGAGGAGCGCGACATCCAGATCCGCGGATACGTGCTGCGCCTCGACCTCGACGTGCTCGTCGTCGCCACGGCCAACCCCGAGGACTACACCAACCGCGGCCGCATCATCACGCCGCTGCAGGACCGCTTCGGCGCCGAGATCCGCACGCACTACCCCCAGACGATCGACGAGGAGATCGCCGTCATCCGCCAGGAGGCCGACCTCGTCGCCGAGGTGCCGGCCCATCTGCTGGAGATCCTCGCGCGCTTCACGCGAAACCTTCGGGAATCGGATGCTGTGGACCAGCGCTCCGGCGTATCGGCGAGGTTCGCGATCGCCGGCGCCGAGACCATCGCCGCCGCGGCCCTGCACCGCGCGACCCGCCAGCACGAGGAGGTCGCGGTGGCGCGCCCGGTCGACCTCGAGACCGCGGTCGATGTGCTCGGCGGCAAGATCGAGTTCGAGACGGGGGAGGAAGGCCGCGAGCGCGCCATCCTCGAGCACCTGCTGCGCACCGCGGTGGCCGACACGGCGCGGGCGCACCTGCGGGGACTGGATTCGCGGGCACTTGCGGATGCGCTGCACACCGGTGCGACGGTCATGACGGGCGAGCAGATTCCCGCAGCCGAGGTTCTGTCGGCGATGCCGGTGCTGGGCGAATCGGACCTGTACGACCAGGTGGCTTCTCGTCTCGAGGCGGTGACTCCTGGTGAGCGCGCGGGTGCGTTGGAGCTGCTCCTCGAGTCGCTGTACCTCGAGAAGAAGATCGGCAAAGACAGCGCGGGCGGTGGGACGGTCTATGGCTGACCTCCGATCCCGGACCGTCGCCTCGCGCCCGTCGAGACGCGATCGGGGGGTGGCGCCGCTTGCGCACAGCACACTCCGCAGCAAACAACCGCGCCCGAAGACTCCTGGGGATAAGGACATCTCGAGGCGTCCTTATCCCCAGGAGTCCCGCCGCCCGTCGAGTAGCACGCGAGAAACGAGGACCCGTATCGACGCGCCCGGACCCGGCGCAGACCTCGTCCCGCAGCATCCGTTTCCCTGCCAATCCATTCGCGGAGGCACGTGATGCCCCGCTCGTTCCATCGCACCCCCGCGCACACCTCCCGCTACGGCCGCTACGCCGGCGGTGACCCGCTCGCGCCTCCCGTCCCCATCCAGTCCGCGCTCGAGGCGATCGGCCGCGAGGTGATGGAGGGAACCTCCGCCGAGCGCGCGATGCGCGAGTACCTGCGCCGTGGCGACCAGAACCGCCTCGGTCTCGACGAACTCGCCCGGCGCGTGCGCGAGCGCCGTGCCCAGCTCACCCAACGCCATCGCCTCGACGGCACCCTCGAAGAGGTCCGCCGCCTGCTCGACCACGCCGTCCTCGAGGAGCGCAAGCACCTCGTGCGCGACGTCAATCTCGACGACGACGTCCGCGCCTTCTCCGAGATGCGGCTCGAGAACCTCCCCACCAGCACCGCCGCGGCAGTGAACGACCTCGCCGACTACGACTGGCAGAGTCCGGCCGCGCGGGCCGACTACGACCGCATCCGCGAACTGCTCGGCCGCGAGCTCCTGGATCAGCGCTTCGCCGGCATGAAGAACGCGCTCGAGAACGCGACGGATGCCGACCGTCAGGCGATCCGCGACATGCTCAACGATCTGAACGACCTCCTCGAGAAGCGCCGGCTGGGCGATGACACGCAGGAGGACTTCGACGAGTTCATGCAGAAGCACGGGGATCAGTTCCCCGAGAATCCGCAGAACCTCGACGAGCTGCTCGACACGCTGGCTGAGCGCGCCGCTGCCGCGCAGCGGATGCTCAACTCGATGACGCCCGAGCAGCGCGACGAGCTGCTGAGCCTCGCCGAGCAGGCGTTCGGCTCGCCCGACCTCATGCAGTCGCTGTCGCGCCTCGACGACAATCTGCGGTCGCTTCGGCCCGGCGAGGACTGGTCGGGCTCGGCATCCTTCTCCGGCGATCAGCCGACGGGGCTCGGCGAGGCGACCGGCATCATGCAGGATCTCTCCGATCTCGATTCGCTGACCGATCAGCTCGGCCAGATGTACCCGGGCGCGCGCATGGACGACATCGATCTCGACGCGCTCGAGCGGCTCATGGGCGAGGATGCCGCCGTCAGTGCGCGCACGCTGCGCGAGCTGGAGCAGGAGCTGAGGGACACCGGGATGCTGCAGCGCGCGTCCGACGGACAGCTCAGGCTGACCCCGCGGGCGATGCGGCAGCTGGGGCGCGCGTTGCTGAGGGACATCGCGACCCGGCAGTCGGGTCGCTCGGGGCGTCGCGAGACGCGCAACGTCGGCGCCGCCGGCGACCGCACGGGATCGACGCGCGAGTGGGCGTTCGGCGACACCGAGCCGTGGGACATCCCCCGCACGGTGTCGAACGCGGTGCTGCGGACAGTGCTCGACGGGGGAGAGGTCTCGAGCGGCGTGCGACTCGACACCCGGGATGTCGAGGTGGTCGAGACCGAAGAGCGCACGCAGGCCGCCGTCGCGCTGCTGGTGGACACGTCGTTCTCGATGGCGATGGACGGCCGCTGGGTGCCGATGAAGCGGACCGCGTTGGCGCTGCATCACCTGATCTCGACGCGGTTCCGCGGCGACAAGCTGCAGCTGATCGCGTTCGCCCGGCACGCCGAGGTGATCGACATCGAGCAGCTCACGGCGAAGGACGCCGTGTGGGACAAGGGCACGAACCTGCAGCACGCGCTGCTGCTCGCGCAGCGGCACTTCCGCAAGAACCCGACAGCGCAGCCGGTGCTGCTGATCGTGACGGACGGCGAGCCGACGTCGCACCTGCGCCCGGACGGGAGCGTGTTCTTCGCGTACCCGCCGGATTCGCGGACGGTGGCGGTCACGGTGCGCGAGCTCGACAACGTGCAGCGGATGGGCGCGCAGACGACCTTCTTCCGCTTGGGGGAGGACCCCGGACTGGCCCGGTTCATCGACGCGCTCGCTCGGCGCGCGGGCGGGCATGTGGTGGCGCCGGAGTTGGACGACTTGGGCCGGGCGGTGGTCGACAGCTACCTCGGCGCGCGGCACACCGGGCGCGGGACGCCGGAGGACTTCGGCGACATGCTCCACGGGAGATCGTGGTGGTGGTGAGGGGACGACATGTCGGAGAACACGCAGGCCGCGGTGGTCGTGACGGTGTTCACACCGCGGCCGGAGGCGAAGGGCGAACTCATCGAGGCGCTGCGCGAGTACCTTCCTGAGGTGCATCGCGAGGAGGGGTGCCTCCTGTACGCCATCCACGACGCCGATGACGGGACGATGGTGCTGATCGAGAAGTGGGCCTCGCGCTCGGACCTCGACCGCCATGACGAGAGCCCGGGGCTCGCCGAGCTGGACCGCAGGATCGCTCCGTTCGTTGCCGCCCCGACGACGTGGACGACGATGACCCCGCTTCTCGCCGAGCTCGGCCCCGCCGCCGCGCTCTGACGGATCCTCGAGGCGGCAGGCGCGGCGCGTGCGCGACGGCGGCGCCGAGCGCGATAGCGTCTCTGCAAGACGCCGTGCGACGAGGGAGTGCGATCATCGACACCATGCAGCCCAGCGACGATCGCGCGGTCCTCGGGAGTCGGCTCCGATCGTTCCGCAAGGCGCGGCAGTGGAGCATGCGCGAGCTGGCCGGCCGGGCAGGCGTGAGCGTCAGCTACATCAGCCAGATCGAGGCCGGCACGGCCAACGTGAGCGTTGTGATGCTGCGCAAGCTGGCGGGCGTCTTCGGGATCGAGTGGATCGAGTTCTACCAGGACATGCCCGCGTCGCGCGGCGTGCTGAAGAAGGCGGACCGGCCGGTCTTCAACCCCGGCGGCGGTCAGCGTCACTACGCGATCACGCGGCGGCCGCTGCTCGACGTCGAGGTCGGTGTCGTCGAGTACGAGCCGGGGGCGTTCATCGGCGGCGACGACTACACCCACGATGACAGCCACGAGATCTTCGTCGTGCTTCAGGGGCGCTTCGCGTTCCGCCTGGACGGTGAGGAGTTCGAGCTCGAGGAAGGCGACTCCGTCGACTTCCGCTCCTCGATCCCTCACATGGTGCGCAGCCTCGGACCGGAGGTGGGCGAGGGGCTGTGGATCACCACCCCGCCCACCGGCCGGCCCGAGGCGGCCGACGACTGATCCGCGTCAGCGGCCGGTGCCGTCGACCGCGAACTCGTCGATCGCCTGCAGTTCGGCGCTCGTCAGGGGCGCAGCATCCAATGCCTTCACGTTCTGCTCGAGCTGCGCGACGCTGCTGGCGCCGATCAGCGCGCTGGTGATCTGCGGGTGCCGGAGCACCCAGCTCAGCGCGAGCTGCGCGAGCGTCTGACCCCGGTCCCGGGCGATCGCCGACAGCCCGCGGGCGCGTGTGAGGTAGGTCTCGTCGATGCCCGACGCGTCGAGGAACCGGCTGGTCGCCGCGCGCGATCCGGCGGGAACGCCGTCGAGGTAGCGGTCCGTGAGCAGGCCCTGCTGCAGCGGCGAGAACGCGATCGCGCCGATGCCGAGCTCGTCCACGGTGTCGAGGAGGCCGGCCTCGACATGGCGGTTGAACATCGAGTAGCTGGGCTGATGCAGCACCAGCTTCAGCCGGTGCTCGGCGAGAGCGGATGCCGCCGCCTCGGTCTGCGCCGGGCTGTAGTTCGAGACGCCGACGTAAAGCGCCTTGCCGCTCGCGACGATCCCGGCCAGTGCCTCCATCGTCTCTTCGATCGGCGTCTCGGGGTCGGGACGGTGGTGGTAGAACACGTCGACGTAGTCGAGGCCCAGGCGGGTGAGGCTCTGGTCGAGGGACGCGACGAGATTCTTCTTCGAGCCCCACTCGCCGTACGGGCCGGGCCACATGTAGTAGCCCGCCTTCGACGAGACGATGATCTCGTCGCGATAGCCCGCGAGGTCGCTCGCGAGGATCTCGCCGAAGTTCGACTCGGCGCTGCCGTCGGGCGGGCCGTAGTTGTTGGCGAGGTCGAAGTGGGTGATGCCGAGGTCGAACGCGCGGCGGACGATGGCCCGCTGCGTGCCGCGATCGCGGTCGTCGCCGAAGTTGTGCCACAGGCCGAGCGAGAGCTCGGGCAGGCGCAGCCCGCTGCGCCCGGCGCGGCGGTAGGTCATGGATTCGTATCGGTCAGGGGAGGCGGGGTAGGTCACTGTTCTCCGTCGGTGTAAGGGTCAGTAGGTGAAGGTGCGGCAGCGGAGGATGCGGACGGTCGGCGATCCCATCCCCCAGGCGAGGCCCGGGATCACGGTCAGATACGGGAACCGCCACTCCTCGCCGGAGATCGTCTCGTCGCCGTTGAGGACCCGGTGCATCCGCCACCTGCCGTCCTCGTCGTACCAGCCCGACTCGACATGCTCGAGGGAGGTCTGCCGGCCGTCGTCGTCGGCGGGGAAGAGCACGCGGAAGCCGGCCCCGGTGCCTACGAGGTTGCCCTCGTCGTCTTCGGCGATGAGCCCCCACGACTCGGGCGCCTCGGGCATCGGGTCGCGCTCCATGTCGCGCGTGATGAGCAGTCGGCGGTCGCCGATCACGACCTCCTTGCGAGGCTCGTCGTCGTTGAGGCGGAACCCGGTGATCGTGCCGCGCGACTGCGCCGACAGGATCACACGCGACATCGAGCCGAGCGCGCGATACGACTGAGCGATGAGCCCACGGGTCTCCTCCGGGAACTCACCGGGCGTCCCGTCCACCCCGAACGGGGACGTGCCGATCGCGCCGTACTCGCCGATCGCGATGTGGATGTCGCCGATCACGCCGGAGTTGCGGCGCATCTCCGGGATGAACAGCCCGGCGCTCGCGTGCGCGAACTCCTGGCACCGGCTCTCGAAGTCCGTCGCGTAGATGTCGGGCGTGAGCAGGTCGATGCTCGGGGCTGCGTGCCGCCAGACCGGGAAGACGAGGCTGATCGGACCGCCTGTCGGGTACTCGCCCGGCTCGCCGCCGCCGAAGGGATTCGCGACGCCGCCGATGACCGGACGAGCGACGGCGTTGAGCCAGGCGTTGACGAAGAGCGGCACGTCCAGCTCGCGACGGCCGGCCTGCGCGACAGCCTC
>JAVBUG010000322.1:0-7434 GCA_031555515.1 Microbacterium sp.
CAGGCTGTCGACAACCTCGAAGCGATCGTCGATGCTTTCGACGGCATCATGGTTGCCCGTGGTGACCTCGGTGTCGAGCTTCCCCTCGAGGCAGTGCCGATCGTGCAGAAGCGTGCGGTCGAGCTCTGCCGCCGGATGGCGAAGCCTGTCATCGTCGCGACGCAGATGCTCGAGTCGATGATCGAGAACCCGGTGCCGACGCGCGCCGAGACGAGCGACGTCGCCAACGCCGTGCTCGACGGCGCGGACGCGGTCATGCTCTCGGGCGAGACCAGCGTCGGCAAGTACCCGGTCGTGGTCGTCGAGACCATGGCGCGCATCGTCGACTCGACCGAGGAGCACGGCCTGGACCGCATCCAGCCGCTCACGACGAAGCCCCGCACGCAGGGTGGCGCGATCACCCTGGCCGCGATGGAGGTCGCCGAGTTCGTCGACGCGAAGTTCCTCTGCATCTTCACGGAGTCGGGCGACACCGCGCGTCGCATGTCGCGGCTGCGTCCCCGCATCCCCATGATCGGGTTCGCGCCCGAGCCGGCGATCCGCCGACGGATGGCGCTGACGTGGGGCGTGCAGTCGACGCTGGTCGAGCACGTCGCGCACACCGACCTGATGTTCATCCAGGTCGACGACTACCTGCTGTCGAACGACCTCGCGAAGGTCGGCGACAAGGTCGTCGTGATCTCGGGTTCCCCTCCGGGAATCATCGGCTCCACGAACGACATCCGCATCCACAAGGTGGGCGACGCGGTGCATGGCAAGGCGCCGATCTACAAGACACGGGACTGACACCTCCCTCGTCCTTACGGCTGCGACCACTACTGTGGTCGCAGCCGTAAGGCTTTTCTCGAGAAAGGTGTGACGCCGATGTTCTTCGGTGACTTCTGGTGGTTCCTGCTGTGGAGCTTCTACTTCATCGCGTACCTGTACGTGGTGATCGTGATCATCACGGACCTGTTCCGCGACGACGCCCTCAACGGCTGGCTCAAGGCGCTGTGGATCATCGCGCTCGTGTTCGTACCGTTCCTCACCGCGCTGATCTACATCATCGCCCGCGGCAAGGGCATGGCCGTGCGTGCGCAGGCCGCGCGCGGGTCAGTGGTGGCCGAGTCCGACGACTACCGCCCCGCTGCATCGTCGAGTCCCACAGAGGACATCGCGCAGGCGAAGGCCCTCCTCGATGCCGGCGCGATCTCGCAGGGCGAGTTCGACGCCCTCAAGAGCAAGGCGCTCGGCAACCAGTATTTCGGCGCCTGACCACGAAACAGCGCAAGAGCGGATGCCTCGAATTCGAGGCATCCGCTCTTGCGTGTGTTCAGGTGTGCCGGTGTCAGCTGATCTTCTTGCGGTAGATCGCCATCGACGCGATGTACGCAACGACGAGGATGCCCACGAGCCACGCCATCGCGACCCAGATGTCGGTGCCGACCGGCTCGCCGGCGAACAGCGCCCGCATCGAGTCGACGATCGAGGTGACCGGCTGGTTCTCGGCGAACCACTGCACCGGTCCCGGCATGCTCTCGGTCGGGACGAACGCCGAGCTGATGAACGGCAGGAAGATGAGCGGATAGGAGAACGCGCTCGCACCGTCCACCGTCTTGGCGGTCAGGCCTGGGATCACCGCGAGCCACGTGAGCGCCAGCGTGAACAGCACCAGCATGCCGATCACGCCCATCCACGCGCCGAAGCTCGCGCCGGTGCGGAATCCCATCAGCAGCGCCACCCCGATGACGAGTGCCAGCGAGACGAGGATCGACACGAGCGATGTCAGCACGTGCGCCCACAGCACTCCCGACCGTGCGATCGGCAGCGACTGGAACCGCTCGAAGATGCCGCTCTGCATGTCCAGGAACAGCCGGTACGCCGTGTAGGCGATGCCCGACGCGATCGTGATCAGCAGGATGCCGGGGAGCATGTAGTCGATGTACGACCCCTTCGCCCCGCCCGTGTCGATCGCCCCGCTGAAGACGTAGACGAACAGCAGCATCAGCGCGATCGGGGTGACCGCGGTGGTGATGATGGTGTCGGGGCTGCGCAGGATGTGCCGCAGCGACCGGCTGGTGAGAACGGCGGTGTCGCCGATGACGTGCGTGGTCATGACTCCTCCTTCGCGGGTACGGTGTCGTCCTCGCCCGTCAGGGCGAAGAAGACGTCTTCCAGGCTCGGCTGCTTCTCGACGTACTCCACCTTCGCCGGCGGCAGCAGCTGCTTGAGCTCGGCGAGCGTGCCGTCGACGATGATGCGGCCCTTGTGGAGGATCGCGATGCGGTCGGCGAGCTGCTCCGCCTCTTCGAGGTACTGCGTGGTCAGCAGCACTGTCGTACCGCCCTGCGCGAGCTCGCGGACCGCGTCCCAGACCTCGAGACGCGCCGCGGGGTCGAGGCCGGTCGTCGGCTCGTCGAGGAAGATCACCGGCGGGTCGCCGATGAGGCTCATTGCGATGTCGAGCCGGCGGCGCATGCCGCCCGAGTAGGTCGATGCCTTGCGCGGGCCCGCCTCCGTCAGCGAGAAGCGGGCGAGCAGGGCGTCCGCGATCGCACCGGGGTCGGGGAGGTGGCGGAGCTGCGCGATGAGCACGAGGTTCTCGCGCCCGCTCAGCACCTCGTCCACCGCGGCGAACTGCCCGGTGAGGCTGACGGTCTCGCGCACCTTCTGGGCCTCGGCGGCGACGTCGAACCCGGCGATGGCGGCGGTGCCGGCATCGGCCTTGAGCAGCGTCGACAGGATGCGGACGACCGTGGTCTTTCCTGCGCCGTTCGAGCCGAGCAGCGCGAAGATGCTGCCCCGCGCCACGTCGAAGTCGACGCCCTTGAGCACATGCAGGTCCTTGTAGGACTTCTCGAGCCCCTGGACCCGGATGGCGGTGTCGGTGGTCATTTCTGTTCTCCTCGGTCTGCGTCGTCGATCGCCTTGTTGAGGCGTGCGCGCTCCTTGTCGATCCACTGCTTGCCGGAGTAGGCGGCGGTGAACTCCTCGGCGAACGCCGACGCGTCCTCACCGACGATGTCGCGGACGGGCGTGCCGTCGGCGGCCGCGCGCTCCCAGAGGTCGGCGGAGTCGCCGAGCATCTGCATCATCGTGACGCCGTCGGTCATGCCGCCGACGGTCATGAAGTACCGGTCCAGCGCCTTGGCGGCGCCGCGGTAGGGCTCCGGCAGCGCCTCGATGCGCGCCTTGTACTGGCGGTACTGCTTCTTCTGCTCGAGCGAGCCGGTGACGACTTCGTACCACTTGGCGGCCATGATCAGTCCTCTTCCTGGGGGTTGGCGTTGCTGTCTGCGTGTTCGCGGTGGAGCTGTTCGATGCGTTCTGCGAGGAAGCTCCAGGTCCTCCAGAACTCCGCGAGCTGCTCGCGGCCCTGCGCGTTGAGGGAGTACACCTTGCGCGGCGGTCCCTTCTCCGACGGGACCTTCTCGACGTCGACGAGGCCGCGTTGCTCGACCCTGACCAGCAGGGCGTAGACGGTGCCCTCGGCGATGTCGGAGAAGCCCTGGTCCCGCAGCCACGAGGTGATCTCGTACCCGTAGGCGGGGCGTCCGGAGAGGATCGCGAGCACGATGCCCTCCAGGGTGCCCTTGAGCATCTCGGTCTCCTGCTTGCCCATCGCGCACCGCCTTCTTGCTACTCAGTGTTGTTGACTACTGGTAGACGGTAACACTAGGTACCGGTACTTAGCAACACCGATTAGTAGATGATCTGCAGACGCGGGTGTAATGTCCATCCGTCGCCAACGGAGGCGGCAGTGAGGACCATCGATGACCCAAGCCAGCTCACCGGTCGCGCCCGACGACCAGAGCACCCCTGAGCGTCACGATCTGCAGGCGGGCGGCGTCAGCGCCGCCGGCTCGATCGTGATGGCCGTGGCCGGCAGCGCGCCGGCCTATTCGATCGCCGCCACGACGGCGACCCTCGTCGGCGTCGCCGGGCTCGGCGCCCCTGCCGCACTCCTGTGGTGCGGCATCCCGATGCTCGGCATCGCCTGGGCGTTCCTGTACCTCGGCAGGGCCGACGTCAACGCCGGCGCGGCATATTCGTGGGTGGCGAGAGCGCTGCACCCGGCGCTCGGTTTCCTCTCCGGGTGGGCGCTGGTGATCTCGGCGACGATCTTCATGGTCGCCGGCGCGCTCCCCGCCGGTGCGATGACCGTCTCGCTGTTCGATCCGTCCCAGGCCGAGAACGTGCCGCTCATCACCGGGGTCGGTGCGATCTGGTTCGTCATCATGGCGGCCTGCGTGTACTTCGGCGTGAACATCACCGCCCGCGCCCAGTGGATCATGTCGACGATCGAGGTCGGCATCCTGGTGGTGTTCGCCGCGCTCGCGCTCTTCCGCGCCGCCACCACGAGCCACGACGGCCCGAACTTCTCCTGGGACTGGCTCGGCTTCTCGCACCTCACCGGGCCCGGCATCTTCGTCGGCGCCGCGCTGATCGCGGCCTTCTACTACTGGGGGTGGGACGTCAGCTCGAATCTCAATGAGGAGACCACCAACGGCCACAAGTCGGCAGGCGCCGCCGGACTCATCGGGGTGGGCATCGTCTTCGTGCTGTTCGAGATCTTCACGATCGCGACGCTCATCATGCTGTCGCAGGAGCAGATCGAGGCGAACAGCGCCAACATCCTCTCGGTGCTCGGCGATGTCATCTGGCCGGGACTCGGCGGCAAGATCCTGATCATCGCGGTGGCCCTGTCGACGATCGCCACGCTCGAGACCACGCTCATCCAGGTCACACGGTCGCTGTTCGCGATGGGCCGCGACCACACGATTCCCCGCGCGTTCGGTCGCGTCCACCCGCGGTGGAAGACTCCGACCTTCGCGACCATCGTGATCCTCCTCGTCTCGCTGCTGCTGTTCGTCGGCTCGAACTTCCTCGGCAGCGTGGGCGACATCATGGAGAACGCCATCCTGTCGATCGGCCTCCAGATCGCGTTCTACTACACGCTCGCCGGCGTTGCCGTCGTGGTGGCGTACCGAAGGGTGCTCTTCCACTCCGTGAAGAACTTCCTGCTGATCGGACTGTGGCCCGCCGCCGGTGCGGTGTTCATGGGCTGGGCGTTCTTCGCGTCGATCCCGAGCAACGACCCGATCGTGAACTGGCTCGGCATCGGGCTCATCGTCCTGGGCATCGTGCCGCTGGCGCTGTTCTACCGCAAGGCGAAGGTCTACTACTCTCGCCGGCCGCTGGAGCTGCCCGCCGAGCTCGACAAGAAGGCGCCCGTCGACGTCGATCTGCGCTCGCCCGAGCAGGTCCAGACGCTGCCCGACCCGAACACGCAGGTGATCAAGACGCTCGACGAGGAGTGATGGTGGGGGACGGATGCCTCGGGGACGAGGCATCCGTCCCATTCACGTCCGAAGAGTGCCGGTGGTGGGAGTCGAACCCACACGCCCTTGCGGGCAACCGAGTTTGAGTCGGTCGCGTCTGCCATTCCGCCACACCGGCCCGCGCGCCATGCCGCGCGTCCGCGATTGACCATACCGTAGGATTCAATGGTGACTGAGCAGGAGCAGACCGCCGCCGCATCGACGGCATCCACCCCCCGCCGCGTCGTGGTAGCCGAGGACGAGTCGCTGATCCGACTCGACATCGTCGAGATCCTCCGCGACAACGGATTCGACGTCGTCGGCGAAGCCGGCGACGGAGAGACCGCGGTGGCGCTCGCCACCGAGCTGCGCCCCGACCTGGTGATCATGGACGTGAAGATGCCGCAGCTCGACGGCATCTCGGCCGCTGAGAAGCTGAGCAAGAACCACATCGCCCCGGTCGTGCTTCTCACCGCCTTCAGCCAGAAGGAGCTCGTCGAGCGCGCGAGCGAGGCCGGCGCCCTCGCGTACGTCGTCAAGCCGTTCACGCCGAACGACCTGCTGCCCGCGATCGAGATCGCGCTCGCTCGCTACGAGCAGATCATCACGCTCGAGGCCGAGGTCGCCGACATGGTCGAGCGCTTCGAGACCCGCAAGCTCGTCGACCGCGCGAAGGGCCTTCTCAACGAGAAGATGGGCCTTTCCGAGCCCGAGGCGTTCCGCTGGATCCAGAAGGCGTCGATGGACCGCCGCCTCACCATGCAGGACGTCGCAAAGGCGATCATCGAGCAGCTCGCGCCCAAGAAGGGCTGACGCCCCACGACTTCAAGAGAAGCGGATGCCTCGTGACGAGGCATCCGCTTCTTCCATTCCCGTGCGGGTTCAGACGGGTGGCAGGTCCTTGATGTGGTTCGTGATGCGCACGGTCGAGCAGCGGCGGCCGTTCTCGTCGGTGACGACGATCTCGTGGACGGCAAGCGTGCGGCCGAGGTGGACGGGCGTGCAGACGCCGGTCACGATGCCCGAGGTCGCCGAGCGCGTGTGGGTCGCGTTGATGTCGACGCCGACCGCGAGCCTGCCCGGTCCGGCGTAGAGATTCGCCGCCATCGAGCCGAGCGACTCACCCAGTACCACGTAGGCCCCACCGTGCAGGAGGCCGACCGGCTGGGTGTTGCCCTCCACCGGCATCGTGGCCACCGCACGGTCGACGGAGAACTCGGTGAAGACGATCCCCATCTTCTCGGCGAGCGCGCCCATGCCGCGATTCGCGGCCCATGCGAGGCCGTCGACGGGGGAGGGGGAGTGCTCGGGCATGCGTCGCCTTCGGGGGTGCGGGGCGGGAGATCGGGTGTCGCCGGCCCTGACTAGGCTTGCAGGGTGACGGACTCCGCAAAGCCTACCCTTCTCGTCGTCGACGGCCATTCGCTGGCATATCGGGCCTTCTACGCCCTTCCCGTCGACAACTTCTCGACGAAGGACGGCCAGCACACGAACGGGATCTACGGGTTCCTGGCGATGCTGATCAACCTGATCAAGGCGGAGAAGCCGACCCACCTGGCGGTGGCCTTCGACACCTCGCGGCAGTCCTTCCGCACCCGCGAATACACCGAGTACAAGGCGAACCGCTCCGAGACGCCGTCCGAGTTCAAGGGGCAGATCCCGCTCCTGCAGGACTGCCTCGCGGCGATGAGCATCCGCGTGCTCCAGCAGGAAGACATCGAGGCCGACGACATCCTGGCGACCCTCGCGACGCAGGGCTCGTCGCAGGGGTTCCAGGTGCTCGTGTGCTCGGGCGACCGCGACACGATCCAGCTCGTCAACGACGACGTCACGCTCCTCTATCCGAACGTGCAGGGCGTCTCGCAGCTCAAGCGCTACGACCGCGATGCCGTCATCGAGCGCTACGGCGTGCCGCCCGAGCAGTACCCCGACATCGCGGCACTCGTCGGCGAGACGAGCGACAACCTGCCCGGCGTACCGAAGGTCGGCGAGAAGACCGCCGTGAAGTGGCTCACCCAGTTCGGCTCGCTCGACGCGCTGCTAGAGGGCGCCGACTCGATCAAGGGCGTCGTCGGGGGCAACCTGCGCGAGCACATCGAGGACGTCCGTCGCAACCGCCGCCTCAACCGGCTCC
>JAVBUG010000308.1:0-10758 GCA_031555515.1 Microbacterium sp.
GTCGTTCGCCTTGGCCTTCGCCTCGAGCGGGTCGGCGGCGTCCTTGTCTTCGAGCAGCGCGTGCCCGGCGTGACGGAAGTCGGCGTTCTCGTCGAGCGAGACCTTGCCGTCGAGGGCGATGACATCGCCCTCTTCGGTGAGCACGAGCGGGTTGACCTCGACGAGCGTCGCGTCCTCACCCTTGTAGACGTTGTAGAGCTTCACGAAGACGTCGCTCACCTTGTCGACCAGGTCGGCCGAGAAGCCGGCCGCCTCGGCGATCTCGACGGCCTTCGCCTTGTCGATGCCGGTGCCGGGGTTGACGTCGATGCGCGCGAGCGCCTCGGGGCGCTCGACGGCGAGCTCCTCGATCTCCATGCCGCCCTCGACCGACGCGAGCGACAGGTACGAGCGGTTGGCGCGGTCCAGCAGCACCGAGAAGTAGTACTCCTTGTCGATGCGGGCGCCCTGGGCGACCATGACGCGCTTGACGACGTGGCCCTTGATGTCGAGGCCGAGGATGGCCTTCGCGGCCTCGTAGGCCTCGTCGGGGGTCTTCGCGACCTTCACGCCGCCGGCCTTGCCGCGACCGCCGGTCTTGACCTGGGCCTTGACGACGACGACACCGCCGATCTTCTCGGCTGCGGCACGCACCTCCTCCGGCGTATCCGCGACGATGCCGGCGAGCACCGGCACCTCGTACTTCTCGAAAAGGTCTCGTGCCTGGTACTCGTACAGATCCACAGTGATTTCCTTCGCAGGTGGCGAATGGGGGTGGGGACGACGCGGAAAGCGTCTCGACGTCGAGATATCGACCAGTCCCCCAGCCTACTACCGGTCGATGTCCGGTTCTGACCGCAGCGACGCGCCGACCGGCTCCTCGAGCTCCTCACCCGGCACCCGGGGCAGGCGTGCCAGGTCCCGCAGCGCGGGCCCCTCGATGCGGCATCCGTCCGCCGTGAACCGCGACGCATGCAGCGGGCAGTCCCAGGTGAGTTCGGCGTCGTTCCACCGCAGCACACCGCCGAGGTGGGTGCAGACGGCGCTCACCGCGCACGTGCGCCCCTCGACCGTGGAGATCCCCACCGGTTGTCCGGCTCGGTTGGCGACGATGCCCTCCCCCTCGGCCGGCCGGTGCACCGGCGTCGGCACGGCTTGCGCGCCGATCCATCCCGATGCCGCCTCCCACCCGATGCGGAGGTTCTGCACGCCGCCGCGGGCGAGGTCGGCGGGCACGGTGAAGCGCGTCGAGATGACGTTCATCCAGTCCGGGCGCTCGCGGCGCGGCACCCGCGTGATCTCGGCCGTCAGCCGCAGCGCGGCAGCCGGGGCGTTGGAGAGCCCCCACTTCGCATAGCCGGTCGCGAAGCGGATGCGGCCGAGCCCCCTCGGCATCACGCCGACGAACGGCATGAGGTCGTGGGACTCGTAGTCCTGCGCGGACCACGACGCCACCGGCTCCGCACCGGGGAAGTGATGCTGCGTCCACGCCACGAGCCCGTTCACCTCGGCCAGCGGGGAGGGCGATCGCCCGACCGCGAAGCCGTTGCCGCCGACCACGAGTTGCGCGGCATGTGCCGGGCCGTCGTCCGCGGTGATCGACCGCACCGACTTCGTCTCGCCGTCGACAGCCAGGTAGAGCCCCTCGAGAAGCGGCCCTGCGGTCGCGAAGGCGACACCCGACGAGCGCAGTCCCCGCACTTTGGCGAAGTACAGCCCCCGGTCGGTGATGGGTGTCGCGGTCGCCAGCACGACATGGTCCGCGGCGACGTACCCCGCCTCGGTCTCGACGCCCGCGCGCGGCACGGTGTGCACCCTGGTCACGCGCACGCCGGTGTGCAGCGTCCCGCCCTCGCGCAGCAGCGCGTGCGTGAGTGCCACGAGCAGTCGTTGCGGATCGATCGCGACCTGCCGATCGAGCGCCACGGCGTCGACCATGTCGAACGGCGTCTGAGCGAGCAGATCGGGCTCGACGCGCCGCACCGGCAATCCCGCCTCGGTCGCGGCATGCAGCTCGGCCTCGATGGCCGCGACGCCCGCCGGCGTCTGGGCGTACGAGTAGGCCGTGCGGTGCGAATACGGCACACCCAGCTCATCGGCGATGCCCAGGAGCCAGTGCGCGCCGTCGATGTTCGACTCGACGTAGGCGCGCACGAGGCGCGCCGGATGGTGGCGGCGCAGCGCCGACAGCACCGATCCCTGCAGCAGCGTCAGCTTGCCCGTGTTCGCCCCCGAGGCGAGGCCGCCCACCTCGTCCGCCTCGACGACGGCGACGTCCAGACCGTGACGCGTCAGCAGCAGCGCGGTCGAGAGGCCGGTGAGGCCGGCGCCCACGACCACGACGTCGCGCCGGCGGCCAGGCTCGAACGGCGTGCCCGCGACGCTCTCGGCATCCTGCTTCCAGATCGGGATCATGGGCCTATACAAGACCTCCGCGCGCGCCGTGTCGACGGGGTCGACCGCGCGGAGCCCGATGCGGGCGCGGCGCGCGACGACATGCCGCGCTTGCGGCAGGGTGCGCATTAGGCTCTCCCCGAGATGACCGACACCGCCGCCGCCTCCGCCGCACAAGCCGCCTCCCGCGCGGCCGTGGTCGCCGCCGCGCTCGAGCTGTTCGCCGAGCAGGGGTTCGACCAGACGTCGGTCGAGCAGATCGCGCAGGCGGCAGGCGTGTCCCGCTCGACGTTCTTCCGGCAGTTCGGCGGCAAGGACGACGTGGTGTTCACCGACCACGAGCTGCTGCTCGAACGCCTGCGCGAGTTCCTGGCGCAGCCGCATCGCGATCCGTGGGCGGCCGTGTGCGAGGCATCCGTCTTCGTCTACGCGCACTTCGCGGCCGACCCCGAGCTCGCCCGGCGACGATATGCGGTCGTGCGCGGGGTCCCGGCGCTGCGCGACCGCGAGATCGTGACGGTGTTCCGGTACGAACGGCTCTTCGACGAGTACCTGCGCGCGTCCCTGCCCGGCCTCGACCCGCTCGACGCCGTCGGGTTCTCGGCGCTCATCACGGCGATCCACAACCACGTGCTGCGCCGGCTGATCCGCGGCCCGAAGAAGGTGCCCGTCTCGGTGCTGCGCACGGCGCTCGACGACGCCCGCCGGCGCTTCGGGGTGCTGCCCGACGGCGAAGCCGATCCTGCCGCCGAGCAGGTCGTCGTGGCCGTCTTCCCGCGCGCGATGCCGACCGCCGAGGTGGCCCGCCGCCTGCGCGAGCGACTCGACGACTGACCGCGGCGGCGCGTCCGAGAAATTCGTCGGCGCACCCCTCGGCGCGGCGGTATGTTCATGCCATGAGCACCGTGGACACCTCGCCGGACACGGCAGGAACAGCCCCCTGGTACACACAGGATCCGGACGCCGTCGTCGCCGCGCTCCGCAGCGACCGCGACCGCGGCCTCACGGCCGCCGACGCCGCGCAACGGCTCGCCGAGCACGGCCCCAACTCGATCGCGGCCGAGAAGCCGCCGTCGACCTGGCAGGTCGCGCTGCAGCAGCTCGCCGACCCGATGAACATCATGCTGGTCGCCGTCGCGATCATCAGCCTCTTCATCAACCAGGTGAGCGTCGGCATCCTCGTGGGCGCGCTGGTCGTGCTGAACATCGTGCTGGGCACCCGGCAGGAGCTCAAGGCGAAGGCATCCGTCGACGCCCTCGCCAAGATGCAGATCCCGCAGGCGAAGGTCATCCGCGACGGGTCGCTCGTGCAGGTGGACGCCACCACCCTGGTGCCCGGCGACATCGTCGCCCTCGAGGCCGGCGACATCGTGCCTGCCGACGGGCGCATCGTGCGCTCGGCGACGCTCGAGACGCAGGAGGCGGCGCTCACCGGCGAGAGTGCGCCGATCCCGAAGGACGCCGGCACCCTCACCGACCCCGCGACGACGCTCGGCGACCGCACCGACATGGTGTTCCAGAACACCCAGGTGACGCGAGGCACGGCCACGGTCGTGATCACCGACACGGGCATGCAGACCCAGATGGGCCAGATCGCGTCGATGCTCTCGGCGGTCAAGCCCGCCAAGTCGCCGCTGCAGCGCGAGCTCGACTCGCTCACCGGCGTGCTCGGCTGGATCGCGTGGGGCGCGGTCGCCATCATCATCATCGCCGGACTCCTGCGTGATCAGCCGCTCCAGTCGGTGATCCTCCTCGGCATCTCGATGGCGATCTCGGCGATCCCGACGGGCATGCCCTCGTTCGTGCAGGCGATGCTCTCGTACGGCTCGCGCCAGCTGGCGGAGCACAAGGCGGTCGTCAAGAACCTGACGGATGTCGAGACGCTGGGCGCGACGAGCGCCATCAACTCCGACAAGACCGGCACGCTCACGATGAACGAGATGACCGTCGAGTCGCTGTACTACCGCGGCGAGTGGTTCACCGTCGCGGGCTCGGGGTACGAGAAGTCCGGCGAGGTGCGCCACGTGGCGGGCCTGCCGGTGCCGCAGTTCAACCAGCTCGCACTCGGGCTCACCCTCTGCAGCGACGCGACGGTCTCCGACGACGGCGCGGTGATCGGCGACCCGACCGAGGCCGCGCTCGTCGTTCTCGCCGCGAAGCTCGGCGCCGACGCGGAGCTCACGCGGGCGAAGTTCCCGCGCGTCGCCGAGGTGCCGTTCGACTCCGCCTACAAGTTCATGGGCACCTTCCATGAGATCCCGGTGGAAGGCGTCGAGACCCTCGTCGGGTACGTCAAGGGCGGACCCGACGTCGTGCTCGACCGCTGCAGCTCGGTCGCGACGATGGAGGGCGTCGTGCCCATCGCCGACCGCCGCGACGCGATCCTCGAGGCGAACCGCTCGCTCTCCGAGCAGGGCCTGCGGGTCCTCGCGTTCGCGTTCCGCCGCTTCGCGTCCGACGCCCCCGTGGCGGACGACCCGATGGCCGCGGTCTCCGACCTCACGTTCGTCGGTCTCGTCGGCATCATCGACCCGCTGCGGCCGTCCTCGAAGGAGGCCGTGCGCATCGCGCGCGAGGCGGGCATCGAGGTCCGCATGATCACGGGCGACCACGCGATCACCGCCGCGGCTATCGGCGCGAAGCTCGGGCTCGGCGACGGCGCTGCGAGCGGCGCCGAGATCCAGGCGATGAGCGACGACGAGCTGAAGGCGGCGCTGCCGCGTCTGCACATGTTCGGCCGCGTCACCCCGGAGGACAAGCTGCGTCTCGCCCGCCTCATGCAGGAGCAGGGCGCCGTCGTCGCGATGACGGGCGACGCCGTGAACGACGCGGCCGCGCTCAAGCAGGCCGACATCGGCGTCGCGATGGGCTCGGGCAGCGACGTCACGAAGCAGGCGGGGAAGATGATCCTCGTCGACGACAACTTCGGCACCCTGGTGACGGCGGTGCGGCTCGGCCGGTCGATCTACGAGAAGATCGTCAGCTACGTCCGCTTCCAGATGTCGCAGCTGTTCTCGCTCGTGCTGCTCTTCCTCGTGGCGAGCATCTTCGGCATCAACAGCGGCGTGCCGCTGACGCCGATCATGGTGCTGTTCCTCAACTTCTTCGTCGCCATCTTCCCGGTGATCGTGATCCTCCTCGACCCGGTGCCCGACGGCATCATGCTGAAGCCGCCGCGCGACCCGAAGAAGACGATCGCCAACCCGGGCGCGGTGACGCTGTGGTTCATCTACGGCGGCCTGATCTTCGTCACGACCCTGGTCCCGCTCCTCCTCTACCCCGACCTGCTCAACCCCGAGAACCCGAGCGCACCGAACATCCCGGTCACGATGGCGTTCGTGGTCTGCGCGCTCGGCTCGATCTTCGGCGGCCTCGTCATGCGCCGCGATCCCGAGTCCGGCCTCGCGGCCCCGATCCTCGCCGCGGTGAAGTGGCTCTCGATCCCGCTGGCCCTCACGGTCGTCGCGGTCGAGGTGCCGTTCATGCAGCGCCTCGTCGGCACGACGAGCCTGTCGGGCAACGAGTGGCTCACGGCGCTCGGCCTCGCGCTGATCGTCCCGGTGCTGATCGAGCTCGAGAAGTGGATCCGCCGATCGCGGCTCCGCCGTCGCGCCGCGCAGGCCTGACCCCTACCGACAAGAGCGCGCGCCGCCCGGTCCGGGCAGCGCGCGCTCTTTCGTTCGTTCACATACCGCGTGGTCGGTATGCTTGGTGCTGACGGACCCCGTCGCGGAATCGCGAGAGGGTGGATGTCCGCACACGGCGAAGGATGCCGTCGTCCCGACGAGGAGGTCGGATGAAGATCACCGGAGCAGTGCTCGAGGTCTCGGGCGCCCAGCCGCCGTTCGCGCAGACGCGCCCGTTCACGGTGGGCGAGGTCGAGCTCGATGCGCCCGGCGCCGGCGAGCTGCTCGTGCGGATCGAGGCCGCGGGCGTCTGCCACTCCGATCTCAGCGTCGTCGACGGCAACCGCGTGCGCCCGGTGCCCATGCTGCTGGGTCACGAAGCCTCGGGCATCGTCGAGCAGCTCGGCGACGGCGTCGACGACCTCGGCGTCGGCGACCGTGTGGTCATGACCTTCCTGCCGCGCTGCGGCGAGTGCGGCGGATGCCTCACCGACGGGCGCCTGCCGTGCACCCCCGGGTCGGCGGCCAATGCCGCAGGCACGCTGCTCGGCGGCGGCATCCGGCTCCACCGCGAGAGCGGCGGGGCGCCGCAGCCCGTGCACCACCATCTCGGCGTCTCGGCGTTCGCCACGCACACCGTGGTGAGCCGCGCGTCCGTCGTGCCCGTCGACGCCGACGTCCCGCCCGAGATCGCGGCGTTGCTGGGCTGTGCGGTGCTCACCGGCGGCGGCGCGGTCGTCAACGCCGGGCGTCCCGCCGAACGCGAACGCGTCGTCGTGGTCGGGCTCGGCGGCGTGGGAATGGCGGCGCTCCTCGTCGCCGTCGCGCTCGGTCACGAGGTGATCGGGGTCGACACCGTGCCCGCCAAGCTCGCCGCCGCCCTCGACTGCGGAGCGAGCGAGGCGCTGACGCCCGCGGAGGCGGAGGAACGCGGCATCCGTGCTCCCGTCGTCGTGGAGGCGGCCGGCGCCGTCCGCGCGTTCGAGACCGCCCTCGCCCTCACCGCGCCGGGCGGCACGACGGTCACCGTGGGGCTGCCAGCGCCCGACGCGCGCGCGAGCATGTCACCCCTGCTGCTCACAGCCGAGGCCAGGACCGTCATCGGCAGCTACCTCGGCTCGGCCGTGCCGAGCCGAGACATCCCCCGCTACGTCGAGCTGTGGCGCGCGGGACGCCTGCCGCTCGAGCGCCTCGTTTCGTCCCGCATCGGCCTCGACGACCTCGACGCCGCCATGGATCGGCTCGCCGCGGGCGGCGAGCTGCGCCAGTTGATCACCTTCGAAAGGAACGACGCATGACCAGGACCGCCATCGTCACCGGCGCCGCGCGCGGCATCGGCGCCGCCACCGCACGACGCCTCGCCGCCGACGGGTTCGCCGTCGCCGTGCTCGACCTCGACGAGCAGCAGTGCGCCGACACGGTGTCGGCGATCACGGATGCCGGGGGCCGCGCTCTCGCCCTCGGCGCGAACGTCGCCGACGCGGCGTCGGTCGAGCGGGCCGTCGCGCGGGTCGCCGAGGAGCTCGGTGCGCCGACCGTGCTGGTGAACAACGCCGGGATCATCCGCGACAACCTGCTGTTCAAGATGACCGAGGACGACTGGGACGCCGTGCTCGCCGTGCACCTGCGGGGCGCGTTCCTGATGTCGCGCGCGGTGCAGGAGCACCAGGTGAAGGCCGGCTGGGGTCGCGTCGTGAACCTCTCGAGCACGTCGGCGCTCGGCAACCGCGGCCAGGCCAACTACGCCGCCGCGAAGGCCGGCATGCAGGGCCTCACCAAGACGCTCGCGATCGAGCTGGGCCGCTTCGGTGTCACCGCCAACGCCATCGCCCCGGGCTTCATCGTGACCGACATGACGCGCGCCACCGCAGAGCGCCTCGGCGTCTCGTTCGAGGATTTCATCGCGCACAACGCCGCCGAGATCCCGGTCGGCCGCGCCGGCACGCCCGACGACATCGCCGCCGCGGCGTCGTTCTTCTGCTCCGAGGCCGCCGGGTTCGTCTCGGGCCAGGTGCTGTACGTCGCCGGGGGTCCGCGGGCATGAGCATCGTCGTCGACTCCCCCGCGGCGCTGGCCGACGCGATCGGCACGGCCGCCGCCGGCGAGTGGTTCGAGATCGACCAGCGGCGCATCCAGGCGTTCGCCGACGCGACCGAGGACTGGCAGTGGATCCACCTCGACGCCGAGCGCGCGTCATCCGGCCCGTTCGGCGCCACCATCGCCCACGGCTACCTGACGCTGTCGCTCCTCCCCCGCCTCACACGGGGGCTGCTCGCCGTCGACGGCGCCGCGATGGTCGTGAACTACGGCCTCGACAAGGTCAGATTCCTGCAGCCGGTCACGGTCGACTCGCGGGTGCGCGCGGTGACCGAGGTCACCTCCGCCGAGCCCACGCCCCAGGGCTACCGCGTCGGTCTTCGCACGACGGTCGAGCTCGAGGGCTCGACGCGCCCCGCGCTCGTGGCCGACACCGTCGCGCTGTTCGTCCCGGAGGAGTGAACGGCGACGGATGCTGCGTCCCCGGGGCTGCAGCATCCGTCACCGTCGTCGCCGGAGAGGTGACGGAGGGCCGGCCGACCGGCCGACCCTCGCGTCCCGTCAGCTGCCGGCGACCGCGATCTCGTTCGGCGTGACGTCGAGCGTCGTCGTGGAGATGACCTCGCCCGAGGTGAGGTCGATGGCGTGGATCGCGCGGGCTGCCGGCTCCGTGACGTAGGCGATGTCGCCCGCGACGACGATGGCCGGGTGCGGGTCCTGCCACTCGGCCGGGCCCTCCCACGGGTCCACGACGGGGTACGCGTCGACGATCTCCGCCGTGGCGGGGTCGAACACGTGGATCGACCCGTCGCTCGAGAGGATGTAGGCGAGGTCCTCGGGGCCGCGCGCGATGTCGCGGAAGGTGTACTCCACGCCGTCGGGCAGCTCCACGACGTCGAGCGTGCCGGCCTCGGTGTCGATCACGGTGACGGCGGCGAGGAGGTAGCCCTCGGCGTCCGGGTCGGTCTTGTAATCGCCGACCACGAGCGGGCTCGTCTCGCTGACGTAGGCGTTGCCCATGCGCCCGTAGGGCTGGTCGGGGGCGTCGAGCTTGAGGATCTCGCCGTCGCGGTAGACCAGGGCGCCGTTCTCGCAGCCGAAGACGACGGCTTCGTCGGCCGCGGTCCCCTCGCCGTGGATGCCCGGGCACGCGTCGCTCGTCGCGATCAGCGCACCGGATGCGTCGTGCGCCGTGATGCCGGTCCGCCCGTCGGAGCCGCCCACCGTCGTGAGGAAGGTGCCGTCCTCGAGCACGACCGAGACGCCGTGGTGCGCCTCGACGCCCGGGATGGTCTCGGTATCGGGCAGTTCGCCGCCGGCCGACAGCAGCGCGTCGGTGTCGAAGATCGTCGTGTCGCTCGTGCCGTCCGCGTAGAGGATCGTCTTGCCGCCGTGGCGGACGACATGTCCCGGGGTGTCGGCGGCGAACACGAGGTCGGTGAGCTCCGCGCCGTCCGAGCTGCCGGCGGCGGTGTCGAGCACCTGGAAGCCCTCGCTCATCGTGACGAGCACGTGGCGGCCGTCGCCCGCCGCGTTCAGCCGCGTGAACTCCTCGGAATCCAGATCGGCGACCGTCTCCAGGCTCTCCCCGTCGAGCACGAGGATGCCTCCTTCGTACGAGACGGCGATGCGGGGTCCGGCGGCCGCCGGGGTCGGCGCGGCGGCATCACCGTCGACGGAGGCCGCCGGCGTCGATGAACAGGCCGCGAGCGTGGCGACGGCACCGGCGGCGACGGCGATCAGGCCGGCGCGACGCAGCGTGCGTGTGCGCATGTGGTGTTCCTCTTTCTGGATGGGGCTCACTGCGAGAGCCCGGTGGCGATGCGCCGCGTGTTCTCGCGCATCATGGTCAGGTAGTCGTCCGCGCCCCCGCCGACCGCGGTCAGCGACTCGGTGTACAGCTCGACGACGTCGACGTGCGTGCCCGTCTCCTCGGCGAGCGCGCGCATCAGGCGATCCGGCGACGAGGACTCGGCGAAGATCGACGGCACGCCGGCGCGCTCGATCGCGGTGGCGAGGTCGGCGAGGTCCGAGGCGCTCGGCGCGGCGAGGGTCGTGCCGCCGGGGATCGCCGCGCCGACGACCCGGAACCCGTAGCGCTCGGCGAGATAGCCGAACACATGGTGGTTCGTGACGAGCGCGCGACGCTCGCCCGGGATGCCCGCGAAGGCCGCGGCCATCTCCTCGTCGAGGCGGTCGAGCTCGGCCAGGTAGATGTCGACGTGGGCGTCGACATCGGCCGCGTCGACGCCCGGCAGGCCGGCCAGCGGCGCGCGCAGCGCCGAGACCACGTCGGTCATGCGCGCAGGATCGGTCCAGAAGTGCGGGTCGGGCACACCGGCGGCATCGCCCTCCGTATAAGCGAGCACGTCGATCGCCTCTCCCGCGACGAACGTCGAGACGCCGTCGGCCGCCGCGGCGTCCAGGTGCTGCTGCAGCCCCTCCTCGAGGCCGAGGCCGTTCGAGACGAGCAGATCCGCGGCGCGCAGGCGCGCAGCATCCTGTGCCGAGATCTCGAACGAGTGCGGATCGGCGTCGGGCCGCATGAGCGTCATCACCTCGACGTCGTCACCCACGAGCTCGCCGACGACATCGCCCAGGATGTTCGTCGACACGACCACGAGCGGCCGGTCGCCGTCGGAGGATGTGCAGGCGGAGAGGACGGATGCTGCGAGCGCGGCCGCCGCGAGGGCGCCGAGGGCCCGTCGCCCGTGGCGCCTCA
>JAVBUG010000230.1:0-35944 GCA_031555515.1 Microbacterium sp.
TTTCTGTCGCGTGGTCCCCCCCCCCCCAACCCCCCGTTTTCCTTGGTTGTTTGCCCCCGCGCCGCTTCACCAAACGCCCCGGCACCTCCGCCCCCCGACACAGCAAGGTTGACGATGACCGCCACCCTCCCGGAGCGCCCCGCCGCCGCTGCGGCGCCGCCCGCCGCACCTCCCGCCCGGCGGAAGAGCCGCCGCACCCCGCTCACCTGGTACCGCGGGGGAGGCCTCGCGAACCTGCTGTTCGTGCTGCCGATGGTGTTCGTGTTCTTCTTCTTCTCGTGGTCGCCGATCGTGCAGTCGGTGATCATGAGCCTGCAGAAGACGAACCTGCTCGTCTCGGAGTGGGTCGGGCTCGACAACTACGTGGCGGTGCTCACCGACCCGCAGCTCGGCCGTGCGGTCGTCAACACCGTCTACTTCGCGCTGCTGGCCCTGCTGTTCGGCTTCCCGCTGCCGCTGTTCGTCGCTGTGCTGATGAGCGAGGTACGCCGGGGCAAGGGGCTCTACTCCGCTCTCGCGTACCTGCCCGTCGTGATCCCGCCGGTGGTGGCGGTGCTGCTGTGGAAGTTCTTCTACAGCGCCGACCCATCCGGCGTCTTCAACACCGTGCTCAGCTGGTTCGGCATTCCGCCGCAGCCGTGGATCTCGTCCGCCGTGCAGGCGATGCCCTCACTCGTCCTCGAGGCGACGTGGGCGGCGGCGGGCGGGTCGATCATCATCTACCTCGCCGCGCTGCTCTCGGTGCCGCCGGAGCTCTACGACGCGGCCGAGGTCGACGGTGCCGGCATCTGGCGCAAGGTCTGGCACGTCACGATCCCGCAGCTGCGCGGCATCCTCTTCATCATGCTCATCCTGCAGGTCATCGCGACCGCGCAGGTGTTCCTCGAACCGTTCCTCTTCACCGGCGGCGGGCCGGCGGGGGCGACGAAAACGATCCTGCTCTACATCTACGACAAGGCGTTCCGCAACAGTCTGGGCGGCGACTACGGAGAGGCCACCGCGGTGTCGGTGCTGCTCGCGATAGTGCTCGCGATCCTGTCCTGGCTGTACTTCAAGCTCACGAACCGCTGGAGCACCTCATGACCACCACGATCACGAACGCCGAGCGGCGCGAGGGCATGCGCGGCTTCCTCTCGCGGCGCGGAACGGGCGGCGGGCGCAAGCGCGACTCGATCGACGATCTGGCCGAGCGGTCGATCGTCTCGGCCTCGGAGCGCCGGCGGCCTGGCACGCGGTTCGGGATGTCGCTGACCCACGCCTTCCTCTTCGTCACGCTCACGATCGCGGGCCTCGGGCCGATCCTGTGGCTCGCGAAGTCCGCCGTCACCCCGACGCAGGACACACTCCAGCAGCCGTTCGCGCTGTGGCCGAACGGCATCGACTGGGCGAATCTGTCGACGGCGTGGAACGACATCCACATCGACCAGTACTTCTGGAACACCATCGTCATCGCCGCCGGCGCGTGGTTCTCGCAGCTGTTCATCGCGACCACAGCGGGCTACGCGCTCTCGGTGCTGCGACCCAAGTACGCGCCCGTGCTCAACGCACTCGTGCTCGCGACCCTGTTCATCCCGGGCATCGTCCTGCTCGTGCCGCTGTACCTCACGATCGTGTCGCCGCCGCTCCTCGGCCGTGACGCGAGCATGCTCAACAGCTACCTCGCGGTGTGGCTGCCGATGGCGGCCAACGCGTTCAACATCCTGCTGGTGAAGCGGTTCTTCGACAATCTGCCGCGCGAGGTGTTCGAGGCCGCGAAGACCGACGGGGCCGGGCCGTTCCGTCTCTTCTGGTCGATCGTGCTGCCGATGTCGAAGCCGATCCTCGGAGTCGTCTCGGTGTTCGCGATCATCGCCGCGTGGAAGGACTACCTCTGGCCCAAGCTCGTGCTGCCCGACCCGGCGGTGCAGCCGCTCTCGGTGCGCCTTCCCGACGTCCAGTCGCAGACCGAGCTCGACGTGGTCCTCGCCGCGCTCGCCATCGCGACGCTCATTCCGATCGCGATGTTCCTGGTCTTCCAGTCCGTGTTCCTGCGGTCGGCCGGACTCGGCGGCGCCGTCAAGGGCTGACGTCAGGATGACGGATGCTGCGGCCCGCAGCATCCGTCATCCTCAGAGCCCGTCGGTGGTGTGGCCCTTGGGGATCACGACGACCAGCGCCGAGGGCTCGACCCGGGTCTTGACCGAGAGGGCTTCGCCGAACTCGTCGCCGTCGAGCTGGACGGGGCGGGCCTCGTGCGTCGCGAGCTCGATGCCGGCGCCGCGCGAATAGACGACCGCGTTGTCTTTGGTGCGCAGCGACAGCACGCGGCGGCCGGCGCGGAAGCGGCGGAGGAAGCTGTTGTCCCACGCCACGCGACGCCACACGAACAGCCAGCCGAAGAGGCCCTTCGGCTGGAAGATCACGATGTCGAGCGCACCGTCGGCGACCGAGGCCTCGGGGATGAGGTCGAGACCGGCGGGAAGCTTGCCGCAGTTCGCGAACAGCACGCTCTGCACGCGCGACGAGTGCAGGCGGTGGCCCGGAAGCTCGTAGACGACCCGGAACGGCTTCGCGCTCGGCAGCGCCCGCGCGGCGCCGTCGACGTAGGCGACCCAGCCGACCGTCTTCTTCAGCTGCGGGTTCGTGTTCGCGATCATCGCCGCGTCGACGCCGATGCCGCCCATCACGACGAACGCGTGCTCGGCGGTGGTGCCGTCGGGGCGCGCGAGCTCTGTCCAGCCGACGTCCATCGCGAGTGTGTCGCCGTCGAACACCGCCTGCACCATGGCGTCGGGCTCGGTGAGCGGCAGCTTGAGGTTGCGGGCCAGCAGGTTGCCGGTGCCGCTCGGCACGATCGCGAGGGGGACGCCGGTGCCGCTCATCGCCTCCGACACCGCGCGCACGGTGCCGTCGCCGCCGGCGACGAGCACGGCGTCGACGCCCTCGTCGAGCGCCTGGCGCGGGACGTCGTCGCCGAGGGCGTCGACGGTCGTCTCGTAGAACAGCGGCTCCGACCAGCCGGCCCGCAGCGCGTGCCGGGTGACCGTGTCGCGCAGGTGCGCGGCGTCGACCTTGATCGGGTTGTACACCAGCGCCGCCTTCGGCGACGGGCGCTCGCCGTTCTCCGACATCGGGCGCGTGCTGCCCTCCGGGCCGACACGGCGCGCGTGTCCGCTCTCGTTCTCGGTGGTGTCGGGCTCGACGTCGGCGGGCTGTCGGATCACATGGTCGGGCTCGGCGGCCCGAGCGGGGTCGGGTGCGTCGGCGCTGGACTTCGACGCAGGCGCCGGGGGCGCAGCATCCGTCCCCTCCTGCACCTCGGCGAGATCCAGCTCGGAGGTGGCAGGCCCGTCGGCGTAGATCTTGTCGGCGGGGTGCGGTGCGAGGTCGTCGGGGCGTTCGTCGTCACTGGATCCGGATGCCGCCGCCATGAGGTACAGATTAGGCCCGCAGCGCGCGACGGGTGCGCACGACGTGGACATACCTGATCGGGTGCCGGTTCGCGGGCGCCGACTAAGCTTGCAGGGTGATCGATCCCGTGCTGCTTCGCGACAATCCCGAGCTGGTCAAGCGCTCGCAGGAAGCGCGGGGCGAATCACCCGACACCGTCGATGCCGCCGTCGAGGCCGACCGCGCCAGGCGCGCCGCCATCACGGCATTCGAAGAGCTCCGCGCGGCGCAGAACGCGCACGGCAAGAAGGTCGCGCAGGCTCCGAAAGAGGAGAAGGGCGCCCTCGTCGCCGAGGCGAAGGAGCTCAGCGAGCGGGTGAAGCAGGCCCAGCACGCGGTCGCCGCGGCGGAGGAGGCATCCAGCGAGGCCTTCGGCGCGCTCGAGAACATCGTGATCGACGGTGTGCCCGCGGGCGGCGAAGACGACTTCGTCACGCTGCGCACGCACGGCGAGGTTCCCGCGTTCGGCTTCGAGCCGCGTGACCACCTTGAGCTCGGCGAGAAGCTCGGCGCGATCGACATGGAGCGCGGCACCAAGGTCTCGGGCAGCCGCTTCTACTTCCTCACCGGCATCGGGGCGCGGCTCGAGATCGCGCTCATGAACCTCGCTCTCGACCGGGCGCTGCAGGCCGGCTTCACGCCGATCATCCCGCCGACGCTGGTGCGCCCCGAGGTGATGCGCGGCACCGGGTTCCTCGGCAAGCACGCCGCCGAGGTCTACCACCTCGAAGACGACGACCTCTACCTCGTCGGCACGAGCGAGGTGCCGCTCGCCGGCTACCACATGGACGAGATCCTCGACCTGTCGCGCGGCGCGAAGCGCTACGCCGGCTGGTCGACGTGCTACCGCAGCGAGGCCGGCTCGTACGGCAAGGACACCCGCGGCATCATCCGCGTGCACCAGTTCAACAAGCTCGAGATGTTCGTCTACACGACGCCCGAGGAGGCGGAGGCGGAGCACCTGCGCCTCGTGGCCATGCAGGAAGGGATGCTGCAGGACCTCGGCCTCTCGTACCGTGTGATCGACGTCGCCGCCGGCGACCTCGGCTCGAGCGCCGCCCGCAAGTACGACGTCGAGGCCTGGGTCCCCACACAGAACGCGTACCGCGAACTCACCTCGACCTCGAACTGCACCACGTACCAGGCCAGGCGCCTCGACATCCGCTACCGGCCCGAAGGCGGGAAGACGCATCCGGTCGCGACGCTCAACGGCACGCTCGCGACCACCCGCTGGATCGTCGCGCTGCTCGAGACCCACCAGCGCGAGGACGGCTCCGTCACGGTCCCCGAGGTGCTGCGGCCCTTCCTCGGCGGACTCGAGGTGATGGAGCCGATCGCGTGAGCGAAGCGCACCTGCCGAAGACCGGCTCCATCAAGGTCGTCGCGCCCAAGAAGGCCGCGAAGCTCGTCGAGCAGGTGGCGCGCGACACCGAGAACCCCGCGGTCGTCACCGAGCAGCTGCTCATCGCCCTCGACATCGACGGCACCGTCCTCCTCGAGGACGAATCGCTCAGCCCCGGCGTCGTCGACGCCGTCGAGCACGCCCACCGCGCCGGCCACGAGGTCATGGTCGCGACCGGGCGCAGCTGGGAGGGCACCCGCGGCATCGTGCGCGTGCTCGGCATCGCGCCCGAGTTCGTGGTGTGCTCGAACGGCGCCGTCGTGCTCAAGCGCGTCGAGGCCGACGAGCTGCGCTACGACCGCTGGCACGTCGAGACGTTCGACCCGCGTGAGGTGCTGGAGCAGCTGCGCGTGCACCTGCCCGACGCCCGGTACCTGGTCGAGCTCGCGGACGGGCACCGCCTCTACACCGAGTACCTCGAGGACTGGAACCTCACGCACGCGCGGCGCGTGCCGTTCGAGGAGCTCGGCGCCCAGCCGGTGTGCCGTGTGGTCGTCGTCTCGCCCGACAAGGGTGAGCAGGACTTCGTCGACCTGGTGAAGCGCATCGGCCTCAACCACGTCTCGTACGCGGTGGGCTGGACCGCCTGGCTCGACATCGCGCCGAAGGGCGTTGACAAGAGCACGGGGCTCGAGCTGGTGCGCACCGAGCTGGGCATCGACCCCGCGCACGTGCTGGTGATGGGCGACGGCCGCAACGACGTCGGCATGTTCCGCTGGGCCCTCGACAACGGCGGCCGCGCGGTCGCCATGGCGCAAGGGCCGCAGGAGGTGCGCGACGCCGCGGGCGAGATCACCGATTCGGTCCACGACGGCGGCGTGGCCGCGGTGCTGCGCAGGCTCTGACGCCCGTCGGCTAGACTCGACGCCTGTTCGACGGATGCCTCCCCCGGGGCTGCATCGGTCGGGAGGGTTGTCCGAGCGGCCGATGGACCTGGTCTTGAAAACCAGTGGGCAGCAATGTCCCGTGGGTTCGAATCCCACACCCTCCGCAGAGCGCGTCCGGCGCGGTGTCCCGCGGTGCGGGCGCTCAGCCGATCTTCGACAAACGGACGTTGCGGGAGCCCTCAGGGCTGGCGAAGAGCCCGCCGCAGTTGGCGTCGACGCTCACCTCGGTGTGATTGGGGCCGGGCGAGTGGCGCAGCTCCAGCGGGCCGAGGTCGCCGTCAGGAAGCTGGACCTCGTACGAGATCGTCCGCTCCTCACCCATCTCGAGGAGAAGCGTCCGGCTGACGGCCGTGTTGTCGTGGTCGACACCAGCACGGTCGCGGAACCGGTTGCCCTGCCAGTTCGCGGAGTCCTGCCAGTCGCCCCGCTTCGGGTCGGTCCACAGGATCTCCGCGCCCGGCGGCGCGAAGAACAGCACGTCCAGCATCATCGTCCTCGGGTCGATCCCGCGGAACTGGTTGCGCAGGCCCAGCGTGTACTCGCTCTTGATGTCCTCGGTCATGCGGCTGTGCAGATCCATCGTGACAGTGATCGTGCGCTCGTCCACGTTGCAGGTCGCCTGCTGCGTGTAGTCCAGCCAGTAGTTCAGCTTGCCCACGGTGTAGTCGTTGAAGTAGATGCCGAACTGCGTGGCCTCGGTGTTGTCCTCGCGAAGGATGCCGTCGAGGCCGTACTCATGCGCGAGCGCCTGCAGGCCGTCGTCCTCGAACCACGCGAAGACGCGGCCCTCCTCGGCGCTGCGCACGAGCTGGTCCCACATCGCGCTGATCTCCCACTCGCCGCCCGTGAGGGCGTCGAACATGACCGTCGTCACCTCGCTGAAGTACGCGTCCATCGCGGCGTTGTCGGTGCCGAACCGCTCGTAGGGCTCGCTCATCAGCAGCGCCCCGGTGTTCTCGGCGTTCACGACCTCGCCGGAGGCGAGCGTCAGCGGGCCGGTCGCCTCGAGCATGTGTGCGAGCACGATCGGGTCGATCGAGATCACCCCGTCGAACTCGGGCTTCTCGGTCCATTCGCGCGTCGCCTGGAAGAGCTCGACGGCCCGCGGGAAGTGCGGGGTCATCGTGAAGTTCGACGACCAGTTCGCCAGCTCGAAGGGGTACAGCAAGCGGGTCTCGGCAGGCAGCTTGATGAGCGACCCGTTCACGGTGTCGAACCCGAGCTCGGGAAGCTCGGTGTACATCAGGTCGACGCCGTTCTCCTGGCCGAGCATCTCCATCCGGCCGTTCTCGATCTTCATCACCAGCCAGTGGGCAGGCCCGCCGCCCGTCGCGCGGATCTCGGCCGGCGTCTGGATCACCAGCTGGTACAGCATGGGCTTGTCGGCGCCAGCGGCGTGCAGGATCGCCGGCAAGTGCTCCTGCACGATGTTCAGGGTCGGAATCGCCAGGGCGATGAGCTCGACCATGCCATCGAGGGGCTCGTACACGGCAGGGAGGACGCCGGTGCGATCCATCCCCGCGGCGATCGTCGACGCGTCCTCGAGGGAGGAGATGATCGTCGGCAGAACGGGTCCCGCACCGAGGAACGGCCGGAGGTCGATCCCCAGGCTCGGCTCGGCGCCGTCCTCCTTTTCGGCGGCGGACACCATGGCCACGATGGGTGGGAGGGACTGCGTGGTGATCGTGTTCACCACTTCGGCCACGGTCCGCACGGCGAGGACGTTGTTCCCGATCTCAGGGAGCTCGGCGGCGAGATCCCACAGGACGCCGTTCGACGTGGCCTGCGCGCGCTGCGTGCGGGTGACGACGTCGGCGCTGGCCTGTTCGAGGACGGGCACATCCATCGACACTGCGGCGGCCGCGAGGACCTTCAGCTGCTCCTTCGCGGCCTCCATGTCGTCGCGAACCTGCAGCACCTGCTGCACGAACGCCCCGACGGTGAACAGCGCGGCGAGAAGCACCGTGGCGACCGGGCCGATCACCAGGCAGAGCACGAGATACCTGCGCCTGCGTCGGAGCTGAGCCGTCGTCTCCCGGGCGGCGTGGCGGGCGAGGGGTTGCCGCGCAGCGGGACGTCTCTGCGCAGCAGGGCGCTTCGTGGCGGGGCGCGGTGCCGGCGAGGGCGCGGAGGCGGTCACGGCGGGATGCTAGCGCGTGACAGTGGCGGAAGTCTTAAGGCTCGGGGTCGGAGGTCGGGTCGGAGCCTGCCCTCAGCCCGCCCACAGGGGGGTGTGAAAAGATACCCCGATACTTCGGCATCGGTCTGATGTGTCCCCGGCGAATCACGGAACGACTGTGGAATTCTTGTCTTCGGTGACGCCCCTGGGGCACCACATCACGTCTTCCGCGGTGTCCCCAGCCCCCTGAAAGGAACCGAGTGAGTTCGACGCACAAGCCCACGAGGCGCGGCCGCCGCACGGTGGCCCGTCACGGTGAGCTGTCGTCTCCGAGCCCGTTCGGTTTCATCCTGAAGCTCGTCGGCATCGTCGCCGCCGTCGTGCTGGTGTCGGGTGCCGGTGTCGCCGCGTACGCGGCCACCGACTTCACGGCGAGCTTCAGCGAGGACGCCGTCGAGCTCGAAGGCCAGGGCGCCGTCCCGCCCGACATCGGGGCGATCGAGGGCGGCGTCGACGTGCTCCTGGTCGGCACCGACGAGTGCGAGGAAGAGTACGCGTACCTCTTCGGCGACCGCTGCACCGGCGCGGATGCCGAGGGCCAGCTCAACGACGTCAACATGCTCGTCCACATCTCCGACAACCCGCGTCGCGTGACCGTGGTGTCGTTCCCGCGTGACCTCATGGTGCCGATCCCGTCGTGCACCCGCGAGGACGGCTCGACGACGTCGGCGACCAGCAAGACGCAGATCAACGCGGCGTGGGGCTACGGCGGACTCTCCTGCGTCGCGAAGACGATCAAGGAGCTCAGCGGCCAGAACATCCCGTTCGCCGCGAAGGTGAGCTTCGGCAACGTCATCAACATCACCGATGCGATCGGCGGCGTCGACGTCTGCATCGGCAACGGCGGCATCAAAGACAAGTACACCGGCATCAACTGGCCGGCCGGAGCCCGCACGATCCAGGGCGTCGAGGCCCTGCAGTTCCTGCGCACCCGCCACGGCCTGCAGAACGGCAGCGACCTGGCACGCATCAGCAACCAGCAGCAGTACATGTCGAGCCTCGCGCGCAAGCTCGTGAGCGACGAGGTGCTGTCGAACCCTGCGACGCTCTACAAGCTCGCGGCGACCGCCGTCGACAACATCACGCCGAGCAAATCGCTGACCAACCCGATGACGCTGGTGCAGATCGCGCTGGCCGTCAAGAACGTGCCGTTCGAAGACATCGTGTTCGTGCAGTACCCGGTGCTGACCGACCCTGCCGACGTCAACCGCGTCGTGCCCGACTACGACTCGGCGAAGGAGCTGTGGGCGGCGCTCGCGGCGAACGAGCCGATCGAGGTCACGCACGACCAAGACCTCACCGGAGGAGTGATCGTGGCCGACCCGCAGCCCACCGAGGCGCCCGCCGACCCCGCACCCGCCGCGACCGCCGACCCGGCCGCGACGCCCGCGCCCAGTGAGACCGCGGTGGCGCTCCCGAACAACATCCCGGGCCAGAACGCCGCTCAGCAGACCTGCTCCGCAGGCAACGTCAGGTCCAACGGCTGATGGCATCGATGAAGCGGCCCTCGAGAGAGGGCCAGACGCCCCTTGCGCGTCACGGAGTCCTGAAGTCGCGGCATCCGTTCACGACCCTCTTCGCGATGTTCGGCGTCGTGCTCGCCGTCTTCGGCGTGAGCGCCGCCGGCATCGCCGCATACAACCTGTTCGACGCGACGCAGACCATCACCGCGAACGCCGTCGTGCTCGACGAGGACAAGCCGCTGCCGCCGTCGCTCGGGGCGATCGAGGGCGGCGTGAACATCCTCATGGTCGGCACCGACTCGTGCGAGGGTGCGAACGCGGCGCTGTCGGGAGCCTGCCAGGCGAAGACCACGGAGGGCGAGCGCAACGACGTCACGATGCTCGTGCACATCTCCGACGAACCGCGCCGCGTGACCGTGGTGTCGTTCCCGCGCGACATGCTCGTGCCGATCCCGTCGTGCCCGAAAGAGGACGGCAGTGGGAGCTACTCGGCGATGTCGTCGCAGATGGTCAACGCGTCGTACCAGTACGGCGGGCTCGCGTGCACGGTGCTCACGATCGAATCCCTCATCGAGGACGAGATCGACTTCGCCGCGGCGATCCGCTGGACCGGCGTGATCAACATGTCCGACGCGATCGGCGGCGTCGACGTCTGCGTCGCGGGCGACATCAACGACTCGCACACGGGTCTTCATCTGACGGCCGGCACCCACACGCTGCAGGGCGCGGAGGCGCTGCAGTTCCTGCGCATCCGTCACGGCATCGGCGACGGATCCGACCTCGGGCGCATCTCGAACCAGCAGCAGTTCATGTCGTCGATGGTGCGCAAGCTCCAGTCGGACTCGGTGCTCGCCAACCCGGCGACGCTGCTGAACCTCGCGACCACCGCGATCAGCCAGGTGCAGCAGGAGCAGCTCGTGCTGAGCTCCGGCCTCACCAACCCCACGCTCATGGTGCAGATCGCGATGGCCGTCAAGGACGTGCCGTACGAGGACATCGTCTTCGTGCAGTACCCGACGCGGTACGCCTCGGGCGACGGCGCCAGCCGGGTGATGCCGGTGAAGGATGCTGCGAAGGTGCTGTTCGACGCGCTCAAGGCCAACCAGCCGCTGACGCTGACGGGCGACGCGAGCCAGGGTTACGGCGTCGAGGTGACCGGCGAGGCTGTCAAACCCGAGACGACTCCGACGCCGGCGGCGACCGAGGCTGCCGCCGAGACGCCGGCGGCCGAGGCTCCCGTCACCGAGACGCCGGCGGCGGAGACCCGTGTCGAGCTGCCATCGGCGATCGCGGGGCAGACCGCCGCGCAGACCACGTGCACGCAGCCCGAGGGTCGCTAGCCGCGGAGGCGTGTGCAAGAACCGGTCGCGGTCTCGGTTATGATTGCTGGGTGCATCCGCGCCTTCGCGGCCGGATGCCTGGAGACGTCGCATAGTCAGGCCTAGTGCACCACCCTGCTAAGGTGGAGTCCTCGCAAGGGGACCGAGGGTTCAAATCCCTCCGTCTCCGCCATTCTTATCCCGATTCGGCGTCGTTCTGAGACGGTTTCAGGCGGTTTCGTTCGTCGCCACTCCGTCCGCGGCCGTGCCAGATGCGGGCACGCGATGGGCGGGGGTGTCCCGATCTCCAGGATGGGGGACTCCGATCATCGCCGGGGCCATCGCCTTCGGCCGTGTCCGCGCTTATGCCGGAGCCCGTCCCTGCCCCGTCAGCGTGTCCTCTCTTGGGCACCGACCAGGCCTGTGGTGCCACGGACTTGTGGTCGTCCTCGGCGACCGGACCGGAACCACGCAGGAGGGACACGTACCCGAACTGGTGGGTTTGCGTCAGCCATATGTGGAGGCATGGCACTCGAGCTGAACGCTCGCCGACGGTCCCGCTGACGTTCGCCGAGCGAACAACTCTCCTGCTTCCGATCATCAATGAGACGGGTCAGTTGCAAGCCTGTAGGCGTGAGTATACAATCGCATGCAACGATATGGTCTCGTAGACGCGACTTCTCATTCTCGAGCGGCGACGCGCGCGAGCCAGGAGGAGTCAGTTCAGTGATTGAAGACGTGATTGTCGTCGACGGTGTCGTCCACGCCTACGACTTCCGCCCGGCTATGTCGGGAGCGATCCCCGGCAGGACGCATCAGCTCGGCCACGTCGGTCTGAGCTCGCGGCTGCGCGAACACGAGGATTACATCCTCACCGTGGATGAATTCGAGCGCGAGTTCACGCCCGAAGAGCTCGTATCGTGCGTGTTCCGTGAGAGTCAGGTCGACTTCGCGGCCTACCACCACTTGAACGGCGTGGGCACGCGTCGTCCTCTCGGAAGTACCCAGTCGAGCCCGATCGAGGCGGGCGTTGCCGCCCGTGATATCGCTCCCGGTCGTGTCTTCCTCTATCCCAGTCCTATCGCGCCATGGAACGTCTCGCGGACGATCGACGAGATCGATCAATGGGTCGACGAGATGGGCATCGTCGGTGTCAAGTTCTTCCCACACGAGTACGACCCCGCCACTGGCGCGGGTCATGACGTCATGTTCGACGACAAGGAGATGATCTTCCCGATCCTCGACCACGCGCGGTCGCGCGGGATCAAAGTCATCGGGATCCACAAGGCGATGGGCTCGCGGGTGCGCGCCTTCGGCCTGTCCGATCTCGACGACACTGTCGCTGCCTTCCCGGACCTCAACTTCGAGATCGTCCACGCCGGCATGGCGTTCGTGGAAGACACGCTGCGTGTCGGTCTCCGCAAGAACGTCTTCCTCAACCTCGAGTCCACCTCCGGGCTCCTCAGCGTCGCACCGCGACGTTTCGCCGAGGTGCTCGGCCAGTTCCTCGTTCCGATCTCCGAGCATCCGAACGCCGTGGATCGCGTCATCTGGGCGTCGGGTGCGACGATTCGTCACCCGCAGCCGCTTCTCGAGCTCTTCTGGGACTTTGAGATGCCTGAGGATCTCATGCGGGACTACGGCTATCCCGAGGTCACCCGCGAGATGAAGCGGAAGATGCTCGGCGAGAACTGGGCACGCATGCATGGCGTGGACCTGCGGGAACTGATGGCAGCGCTGCCCGACGACGAGTTGGCGCGACAGAAGGCCTCGGGCGAACTGGTCCGCCCCTGGGCTGCTGTCCGAGCGGCGGAGCAGGCAGCATGACTCCGGCCGCTACCGTGCACGGCCTCCCGCGGGTCTCCGTCCAGGTCCTCAACGACGCCTTAGACGAGATCATCGACCCGTGCAGTATCAGCGTGGGGGTGCCGATGGGCGTCCGCGAGATGGGTCTGGTCCGTCGCCTCGAGGTCGGTGAGGACGGCGTCGTCGAGATCGATCTGAGGATGACGTCGCCCGGGTGTCACATGGGTGCGTTGGTGTTCGAGCCCAGCATCATCGACCGCCTGATGCAGATCCCCGGCGTCACGGATGTCCGCATCGACTTCCTCGAGCCGACGGGGTGGTCCGAAGCAGACATCGAGCCGGGCCGCCGCGCACAGCTGGTGCAACTGCGCCTCTCGCGGCCCGCCGGAGGGTGACTCTCACCGCAGGGCAACGAGATTGCATGCATGCTTGAACCCCAGCATCCGTACGTATACAATTGCGTACGAACCTAAAGTTCGTCACCGTCGACGACAGGGAAGGGCCGACGACGGTACCTGACCCGGAGGCGCATAGACGGCTCCAAGAGGAGGATCGAAGTGTCCGTTCACAGCACATTTCGGCGCGGTGTGGCGCTGCTGGCAGTCGGAGCGGTCTTTGCGCTCACGGCCTGCTCCGGCAGCGGGGCGCCACAGCCCACCGACTCGGCGGATAGCCCGAGCGGCGTCATCACCGTCGCGGCGCGGAACAACATCCGCGGCAACTACGACCCGCAAGAGTCGCCGTCCGGCCTCAACTTCTTCATGACACCGGTCTTCGAGACGCTGGTCGTGAAGAACGGGGAGGGCGAATACGAGCCGTCACTGGCCACAGAGTGGGAAGTGAGCGAAGACAACGCCGTGCTCACCCTGACGATTCGTGAAGGGGTGACTTTTCACGACGGGGAGGTGCTCGACGCGGAGGCGGTCAAAGCGAGCATCGAGCGCGGGCAGACGCTCGAGACGTCGGCGATCAAGCGCGACCTCGCTGCGATCACCTCGATAGAGGTCGTGGACGACCAGACCGTCGCAGTGCACCTCGACGGGGGCGGGGCGGACCGTCTGCTGGGCGCCTTCACCCGCGCCCCGGGTGTCGTCGTCCCGGTCGAGGCGTCGAAGGCGGAGGACTTCCGGACCCACCCCGTAGGCACGGGGCCGTGGCAGGTCAGCGACCAGTCCGACCCGACATCGCAAATGGTCTATCAGGCGTACTCCGACTACTGGGACCCGTCGGTGCAGGGCGTGGAGCGGATTGAGATCAAGGTGCTCAGCCAGCAGGCCGCGCAGAACGGCGCGCTCGACGGCTCGATCGATTTCATCGAGGCAGCCGACCGTCAGTCCGCGCAGGCGGCACAGAACCAGGGGCTGACGAACATCGACTCCAGCACGGCCATGAACATGTACGTGTTCCAGATGAATAAGCAGGACGGCGCACTGTTCAGTGATGAGAACCTGCGACTCGCCCTGTCCTCCGCGATCGATCGCGACGCACTGGCCGAGAGCGTGTTCTACGATCTCGGGTTCAACGACTGCGTGCCGAGCTCTCAGGCCTTCGCCCCAAGCAGCCCCTTCTTCAACGAAGACGTCGATCCCGTGGAATTCGACCCCAAGAAGGCGAAGCAGTACATGACGGCGGCCGGCTACCCGGACGGCTTCACCTTCACGGTGACCGCCTCGTCGACGTTCCTCGGCTTCGAGAGGTCGCTCACCGCGATGAAGCAGCAACTCGAAGAGGTGGGCATCACGATGAACATCGAACTCCAGCCGCTCACCTCCCTGACACCCAATTGGCTCGCCGGGCAGTACGACGCGCTCTACCAGATCGCGATCGACCCGACGCAGTACTACGGCGCGCAGAACCTCGGCACCGTGAGCGACCCTACCTGGGCGGTAGCCCTCGACGCCTCTTTTGCGGCGCCGACGGTGGACGCGCAGACCGAAGCCCTGCAGGAGTGGTCGGGCGTCTTCCAAGACACGGCATCGTCGGTGACGGTCTGCAACCAGCCGCACAGCGTGTGGGTCCAGCCCGACGTGCACGGCCTCACCTACCCGTCGATCCAGGTCATTCAGTTCAAGGGCGTGACGGTCGGATGACGATGATGAGCCGGGACGAGGTATCGCCCCGCGACGATCACGACGTCGTCGTCGTGGGAGCCGGGCTAGCGGGTCTTGTCGCTGCGGTGACGGCGGCGGAAGCTGGGGCGCGTGTGCTTCTCATCGAGAAGCAGCACGAGGTCGGCGGTACGCTGCCGATCAGCTCCGGGCTGCTCTTCCACAACGACCCGTCGCGCGATCCCATCCTCCCGGCTCATCAGCTCGGCAGCACACCCCTCGTGAGCGGCCGTTTCGAGGACGCGGCATCCTGGCTGCGCGAGCACGGTGTGCGGCTCGCGGCCGCGAAAACCAAGCACGGTGCCGGCTACCGCATCGACCCGGACCCGGTGAGCGGTGGCCTCGTCCCGCTCCTCGATCGATTCACCGCGGCAGGGGGAAGGCTCGTCACAGGCGTCGCAGTGAGAGAGCTCGAGGTGATGGGATCCGGTGCGGTCACCGGAGTGCATGTGCGCGGGCTCGAGCGTTCCATCCCCGCGCGGCGAGTGGTGCTCGCCACGGGCGGGTTCCAGGGGAGCTCCGAACTGGTGTCTCGCTACATCGCCCCTTGGCAACGGCTCTTTTGGCGTTCCAACCCTGGGACGACGGGCGACGGGCTTCGAATGGGTCTCGCCGCGGGCGCCGCGGCGACACCCGGTCTCGACGCATTCGTGGGGCATTTGAGTCCGTCGGACGGCACGCGGGCTGTGCCACTCCCGCCGGAGGACTACAAGGCCGCCACTCTTGCTTTCATAAAGGACGTCGTGGTGCTCAACGTGCGGGGCGAGCGCTTCGTCGACGAGAGCCGCCAGGACGTGGGCGTGGTGCGGGCTCTCTCTCGAGAGCCAGGCGCGATCGGCGTCGCCGTGTTCGACGCGGAGGTCTTAGCCGCCCACGCCGTGCAACGCAGGCCGGCCCAGGGCGACCAGCGCGACGCTTATCAGCAGTGGGCCTCGCTCGGTGCGCGCGTCGAGCGCGCCGACTCTCTCGAGGAGCTGTTCGATCGCCTCCGAGACTTGGGGCTCTCCGCCGAGCATGCGACGCAGACCATGCGCTCGTATGACCGTGCCGCCGAGGACGGCTCGGATCGAGCGCTCCCGGTTCCGCGCCGCGGGCGACTGCACAGATGCGCGACCCCTCCCTTCTCGGCGATGCTCGTGTGCCCCGACATCACCTACACCGAAGGCGGTCTGAGCACCGACGAGAACTGCCGTGTGCTGGACGAGGACGGGGCGCCTCTGCCCGGCCTCTATGCGATCGGCGAGACCGCGGGCCTGGTCTCGCTGGCAAGCCAGGCGGGCGGACTCGCCACGGCCGTGTGCACCGGAATCGTGGCAGGAACCCACCTGGCGGACTCGCTCGACATCGAGACCCCATATCAGAAACGGAGCAGCGCGTGACGATGATGATGACAGCAGCACGCCCCGGCACGACGACCCAATCCGTCGTCGTTCGAGACCTGACGGTCTCGGTGGCTACAGCGCAGGGCCGCTTCAACGTGATCGAATCGGTCGGCTTCTCCATCGCGCCTGGCGAGATGATCGGGTTGGTGGGTGAGTCGGGGTCCGGCAAATCGGTCACGGGGTCGGCGATCTGCAGGCTGCTTCCGCCCGTGATGCGCCAGGAATCGGGAGAGGTCTGGCTCGACGGCGAGAACCTGTCGGAGCTGAGCGAACGCGAGATGCGCAGGCGTCGCGGCTCTCTTGTCTCGGTCATCCCTCAGGATCCGATGACGAGTCTGGATCCGTCCTTCACCATCGGACACCAGATCATGAACGTGTTGCGGGCGCACGGGTATAGCCGCCGCGAGGCGAAGGCGCGCGCTCTGGAGACGCTGCACCTCGTGCGGATCGCCGACCCGGAACGGCGATTCAACCAGTACCCGCACCAGGTCAGCGGCGGGATGCGTCAGCGCGTCCTGATCGCGATGGCCATCAGCTGCGGGCCGAAGCTTCTGATCGCGGATGAGCCCACAACCGCGCTCGACGCCACGACGCAGGCGCAGGTGCTCGAGCTCCTGAAGTCGCTCGGCGAAGAGCTCCAGATGGCGACGATCTTCACCACCCACGACCTCGGCGTCGCGCGGGAGATGTGCTCCCGGGTCGTGGTCATGTATGCGGGCCAGATCGTCGAGTCGGGGCGCCTGGAAGAAGTCTTCGAGGCTCCCCGTCACCCGTACTCGGAGCGACTGCTCGCCTCCATACCTTCGCCTACGCGGGGCCTGCTCTCCGGGGGCATCCCGGGCCGCGTGCCGCCGGTGACCGCGTTTCCGTCGGGATGCCGGTTCAGCCCTCGTTGCGAACACGCGCTGGCCGGCAGGTGCACCGACGGTGAGAACCCGCTCGTCGAGATGGCCGACCGCAACGTCCGGTGCGTTCGGATCGGCGAGCTGAGCCTCAAGGGAGTCTACGAATGAGCGAACCGTTGCTCAGAGCCGATGGACTCGTAAAGAGCTTCATCACCCGGCGCAGCGTGGTGGGCGCGCCAACCGAGCAGGTGCACGCCGTGCGCAGCGCCTCGATCGATGTCTACCCGGGCAAGACGATCGGGCTGGTCGGGGAGTCGGGATCCGGCAAGTCCACGCTCGCGCGCCTCATCCACCGGCAGTACGACGCGGATGCCGGGACCATCGTCTTCGACGGTGAGGACGTGACGCACGCGAAGGGTGCGGCGCTCAAGGCCTATCGGCGCAACGCATCGTTCGTGTTCCAGGACCCCTACGCGTCGCTGAATCCGGCTTGGACCATCCGACGCATCGTCGGAGAGCCGCTTCGCATCCACACGCGCGCGTCTGGGCGCAAGATCACGGAGCAGGTGGAGCTGCGTCTAAACGAAGTGGGACTCGACCCGGCCATCATGGACCGGCGCCCGGCCCAGTTCTCGGGCGGGCAGCGTCAGCGCATCGCGATCGCGCGGGCCCTCACGACATCCCCGCGTCTGCTCATCTGCGACGAGCCAGTCTCGGCCCTCGACGTCTCCACGCGCGCGCAGGTGCTGACGATACTCACGGATCTGCAGCGCGATCTCGGGCTCGGTGTCCTCATGATCACGCACGATCTGTCGGTTGTGCAGGCGGTCGCCGAGCAGGTCGCGGTCATGTACCTCGGCGAGATCGTCGAGCGTGGCCCGTCCGACCAGGTGGCGCAGCGCCCGCTGCATCCCTACACCGTCGCCCTGCTCTCGGCGTCACCCGAGGTCCACGCGACCGCCACCCGCCCGCGGATCGTGCTGAGCGGCGAGACGCCGTCGCCGACCACCGTGGCGCCGGGATGCGCGTTCGCGGGCCGCTGCCCCCGCACGATGAAACACTGCTGGACGGAGCGCCCGCCCGTGGTCTCGTTCGAGGGTCAGCTCGTCGCGTGCCACCTGCACGCGCAGGGGATGCCGGGTGCGGGCGTCACACCGGCGATGCCGGCGCTGCAGGACGAAGCGGCAGCATGAACGGCCTCGCGCCTCGTGAGCGCCTGCTCGTGCTCCCACCGGCCGACGCGACCGGGCTGCGCTGGGCTGCGCGCCTGGCGACCGATCTGCCCGCGTGGGACGTCGTTGTCGCCGGCGACCATGAGACGGCAGCAGGCGTGCTGGAAGACGGATGCCGTGCCGCCTACGGCACGCTCACCCCCGCGCTTCTCGCGCACGCGAAGAACCTCCGTTGGCTCCAAGCGCCCGCGGCGGCGCCCGCCGAGGGCTACTTCTTTCCCGCGCTCGCGAATCATCCGGTGACGGTGACTAATCTGCGGGGCACCTACACCGAACACGTGGCGACCCATGCGACAGCGCTGGTCCTGGCGCTCGCGCGCAACCTGCATGGCTACTTCCGTGCGCAGTCCGAGTCGCGGTGGATCATGGAGCGCGATCCGTCGTCGGTCATCCACCTCTCGCACGCGACGGCGGTGATCGTGGGCGTAGGGGAGGTGGGCGCGGCGATCGCGCACC
Source organism: Microbacterium sp. (assembly GCA_031555515.1). Lineage (GTDB taxonomy): Bacteria > Actinomycetota > Actinomycetes > Actinomycetales > Microbacteriaceae > Microbacterium. Next base: position 18,509 of record JAVBUG010000230.1, read on the forward strand.
AGCTGAGCGGATTCGGCATGCGGATCGTCGGTGTCGATGCGCGCCGAGTGGTGCCACCGCCGGGCGTGACGGAGCTCGTCGGTCCCGACCGGCTGGACGAGGCGATGAAGGGTGCCGACATCGTGGTGATCACGGTCCCGCACACCCCCGAGACGCACCGTCTGGTCGATGGGCATCGTCTGACGCTGCTCACCCCCGAAGCGGTGCTCGTGAACGTCGGTCGCGGGGAGGTCGCCGATGTCGACGCCCTCGCCCAGGCCCTTGCGGCCGGTCGCCTGCGCGGTGCGGCGCTGGATGTCTTCCCGCAGGAGCCCCTTCCGCCCGGCCACCCGCTGTGGTCGGAGCCGCGGGCGATCATCACCCCGCATGTGGCGTCCGTCGGCCCGCACAACGACGACAGACGGTACGCCGTCCTCCTCGAGAACGCCCGCCGATTCGGGGTCGGCGCGGAGCTCCTCAACGTCGTGGACAAGGCCTCGGGGTACTGATGCGACCGTTTCGACATCCCTTGGCGATCACGATCGCGCCACACCACATTCGACGAAACCTGGGAGGATCACGATGACCGTCTCGCGACTGATCGGCTCGCGGCTCGTCGCGATCGTACCCATGCTGTTCTTCATCTCGATCGGCACATTCCTGCTGTTCGTCATGGTTCCCGGCGATCCGGCCCGCAATACTCTCGGGCCCGATGCGAGCGAGTCCGCCGTGGAAGCGCTGCGAGAGCAGATGGGGCTGAACGAGCCCCTGCCCGTCCGGTTCTGGAACTGGCTCACGAACGTCGCTCAGGGCAATCTCGGGAACTCGCTGGAGACCGGACAGCCCGTGCTCGAGACGATCCTGATCCGCCTGCCGGTGACGCTGACGCTGGCCATCCTCGCGATCCTGGTGGCGATCGGGATCGGCGTGGTCTGCGGCATGATCGCCGGCGCGAAGGTCGGCTCCCCATTCGACAAGGCCGCGAACGTCGTCGCGGGCGCTCTGCTGTCCGTGCCGGACTTCTGGCTCGGGCTGCTGCTCATCGCGTTCCTGCTTCCCACGCGGATCCTGCCGGTACAGGGCTACGTGCCTTTCGAGCAGGATCCCGCTGCATGGGCGATGCACCTCGTCCTCCCGGTGGCGACGCTGGCTCTGCACCCGACGGCGGAGATCTTCCGGCAGACGCGGGCGTCGGTCGCGGACGTCAACAAGCTCGACTTCGTCCGGACACTGCACGCCGGTGGCATCGCGCCTCACCGCACGCTGTTCGTGCATGTCGGTCGCAACGCGATGATGTCGGTTCTCACCGTGCTCGGGCTGCAGCTGGCGCGACTTCTCGGCCAGACGGCGATCGTGGAGACGATCTTCGGAATCAGCGGGCTCGGATCGCTCGTGGTCAACGCGGGGCTGAACTCCGACGTCGTCACGGTCCAGGCCGTGGTTCTCATCATCGGGGCCATGGTGCTCCTCATGAACCTCGTCATCGACGTGGTCTACCTGTACATCAACCCGAGGTTGCGATCCGCATGACGATCACGGTCACGACATCAATTGCCACACCCCGCAGCCGGCTCGTCAAGGCGGGTCAGTGGTTGTGGAAGCGCCCGGGGACGATCGCGGCCATCCTCGTGCTGCTCCTCGTCCTGTTCGGCATCACCATTGGGTCCGCGATCTACCCGCACGACCCCAACTTCCAGGTGCTGGCGGATCGGTACCAGGGGCCGTCGCTCACCCATCCTCTGGGCACCGACGGCCTCGGCCGAGATCTGCTCGCCAGAGCACTGGTGGGCGCGCGCCTGTCGCTGACCGCCGCATTCCTGAGCATGACGTTGGCCCTGGCCATCGGGACTCCGCTCGGCCTCCTCTGCGGCTACCTCAAAGGGCCGGCGGATGCGTTCGTCTCGCGGGTGTTCGACGCGCTCCAGGTCATTCCCGGCCTCATCCTGCTCGTCGCCCTCGTGGGCGTGCTCGGTCGCGATCTGCGCAGCGTGGTGATAGGCCTTGGCATCCTCTACTCGGTGAAGATCTTCCGTGTGACGCGGGCCGTGACCCGCTCGGCGAGCGCCGAGGTCTATGTCGAGGCAGCGAGGGCGACCGGCGCGTCCACGCCCCACATCCTGTTCGGGCACATCCTCGTCAACGTGCTGTCCCCGCTGATCGTGCAGGTCACCATCTTGATCGCGTGGGGGGTTCTCGCCGAAACCGGGCTGACGTATCTCGGCCTCGGCGCACAGCCGCCGAATGCGAGCCTCGGTTCGCTGCTGTCGGAGGGCACGCAGTCGATGTATACGACACCGTGGCTGATCGTCGCCCCGGGTCTGATCATCGCGATGGTCGTGCTGAGCCTCTTCACGATCAGCGACTCGGTGCGTGAGCTCATCGGCGGAACCGCCCGCGACTGACATCCGACTGCCGACCGACCACTGGAGGAGAACCTGTGACGACCGACCAAGCCGCTCGACGGCTCTACGTGCTCAATGGCCCGAACCTCGACATGCTGGGCGTTCGTGAGCCCGAGATCTACGGCAGCGCGACCCTCGCCGATGTGCGTGCGGACTGCGAGCGACTCGCCGGTGAACGAGGGTTCGACCTCTTCTTCGGCCAGACCAACGCCGAGCACGAGATGATCGGCTGGCTCCACGACGCCTTCCGCGAGGATGCGACCGTGGTCATCAACCCTGCAGGTTGGAGCTTCCGCTCGGTGCCGGTGCTCGACGCCCTCCGCATCCTGTCCACTCCCATCATCGAGGTCCACATCAGCAACATCCACGCCCGCGACGCAGCTCATCGCGAGTCGCTGGTGTCCACGGTGGCCCGGACCGTCATCGCCGGCGCCGGCGTGTGCGGGTACGAACTCGCCATCCGGGCAGCGGATCGCCTGACGGCCGGCGACTGAGCCGGAGGTCGAAATGAAAAGTCCGAGCCACCACCCGTCTGGGACGATGGCGGATCCCCCGAGGCCTGAGGTCGAAGAGGCATCCCCCCGCTTCCCAGACAACTCCTTGGCTCGCGTCGCACCCCGACGCGAGCCAACGCCGTACGAGCGCATCAAGCAGGCCATTTTGGATGCCACGCTCGCCCCTGCCGAGCCGCTCACCGAGCAGTTGCTGGCGCAGTGGTGTGGCGTGAGCCGCACGCCCATCCGGGAAGCCCTCGTGCGCCTGGCGCAGGACGGCCTCATCGAGCGGCGTGAGCGCGCGTTCTACGTACGCGATCGCACGCCCGAGGAGATCCTCGACATATACGAGGTGCGGATCACCCTCGAGACGTCAGCGGCGCGGCTCGCCGCAGAGCGGCATGGTCCAATCGACAGGATCCGCGTGGAACGGGCGCTCGCCGCGTGCCGCGCACTCGACGCCGACGCCGACGGTGGGCGCCTCACGCAGGCCAATCGCGCATTCCACGAGTCGGTTCGCGTCGCCGCGTCCAGCGATGCGCTCACCGATCTGCTCGACCGGCTGAACATGCATCTCGCGCGCTACCCAGCCACGACACTCACGCATCCTGACCGCTGGCGTCATGCCGTCGAGGAGCATGCAGCCATGGCGGCGGCGATTTTCGCGAGAGATGCCGTGGCGGCGGCATCCCTCACGGAAGCCCATTTCATCGCCGCACGTGAGATCCGGCTGGCCGCATGGCGCCGGGCCACGATCTAGCGGGATTCGAAGAAGGCGAATGCGCGGGGGGCGTGTGCGGCGACGGGCGCTCCCGCCGCGTGCAGTCGGCCGTCCGCATCGATGGCGAGAACCTCGATCTCGCCCGAGAACACGCTGCCGACCAGGAGGAACCGGCCACTCGGATCGATTTCCGCCGTGCTCGGTCCTTCCCCTCGGGTGGCGTAGTGCCCGAGGGGCTCGAGGACGCCCGAGTCGCGGATCTCGAACATCGCGATGCTGTTCGAGTTGCGGTTCGTCACATACAGGCTGAGCCCGTTCGGATGCACCGCGAGCTGGGCGATCTTCGCGTTGTCACCGTCGAAGTGCGGCGGCCGTGTGGAGGCGCTCGCGATGATGCGCTGCGGCACCCCCGCCTCGGCGGACAACACGTACACCATGGAGTCCCATTGCCCGCCGACGTAGGCGAATCTCCCGGAAGGGTGGAACTCGAGGTTGCGCGGGTGGCTTCCCTGCGGGAAGCGGATGCTGAGATACGGTTCCGCGTCGGCTCGCCCCTCGGGGGAGAGACGCACTCCCAGCACCTCGTCGCCACCCACGTCCGTGAGCAGGAGTGTTCCTGCATCGGCCGTCACTCGGGCATCGTGGAAATGCTCGCGTTCGAAGAATCCGCGGGAGCGCCCCTGCAAGATAGGCGCGACGGATGTCACCGCGCCACGCTCGTCCAGCGCGCAAGCGGTCACGGTGCCGTCGCCCCAGTGGGCGACATAAGCCGTCTTGCCTCCGGGGTGGACGGCGACAGCGTCGGAGAGCTCGCCGCCGGTGGCGGTGCGCGATATCTGCTCGAGCGTTCCGTCGCCGCCCACGGCGAAGGCGAGCAGACTGCCTTCGCGCACCCATTCGATGCTGTACAGCACGGGGAGGGACGGATGCCGCGCGAAGTACTGCGGATTGGCCAGGCCGGGGACCGAGGCGACGTGTTCGATGGCGCCCGTCTCGTCGTCGAACAGGTGCTGCTCGATGCCCTCGGAGAACCGGGCCACTGGATCGACCTGGCGCAGATCCTTCTTGCCAGTGTCGGGACGAAGGCTGGCGAGCGCGCGACGAGAGGTGTCGATGTAGTCGATCTGTGCGCGGAACTCGGGCGTGAAGTTGCCGACGTAGGTGTGCCAGCGGGTCATCGCGGATCCTCCCGATGCGTGGCGGCGGCATGCGGGACGCTGCTCGTGACCCGGAACATGCCGCGCGCCACGTGGCGTGTGGAAGGTTCCAGTCGCGAGCGCCACAGGGTGTCGCGCGTGCGCTGCCACTCGTCGGACCCCGGGACCGCAGGGTCGGCAAGACCCCACACGTTGAGGAACGCCTCCGCCTCGTCGACGCCCTCGTAGGCCGCGAACCACTCGGCACCGGCGACCGTGAGCTGCCCCGGGCCGTGCTCCTCGTCGAGCCACCGTCGGTACTCGTCGATGTGCGCAGTCTCGACGCGGACCTGCACGGCCATGAGGTAGGCGGAATGCTCACGCGCCTCGCAGTCGCCGGCACGATGCACTCGCCTGCGGCGGAACCGCGGCGGCGTTGCGCCTGCGTCATCGTCGGCAAGCGCCTTCAGAACGGCCTCCGGCCGCCCGATCAGTACGCCACCGCTGTCGCCGACCGGTCGCAGGCCCATGACACCGGGCGGGGTCGCCGCGGTCAGCCCGTCGGTCGCGCTGCGCCACGCGATCGCAATCTCCTCCACCGGAATCATCTCGTCCTGCACCTCTCAGTCCGCGGCACGCAGCTGGGCGAGCAGCAGATCCACATCCGCGAGCTCTTCGATCGACAAGAGCAGATCCAGCGCGCGCTCGGCCCGCTCGTTCGAGAGCACGCTTCGTGCGGATCGCCGGAACTTGTCCACGACCTCATCGAGGCTCGCCGGGTCGGCCGGATCGCCGTGGGGGATCGCCCGCGTCAGCCCGACGACCCGGCCGTCGACGAGTTCCACCTCCAACCGCGCGCCGTTGAGGGCGACCTGGGGATCGGGAAAGACGCTGATGCGCTCTTCGGCGAACCGGCGTACAACGGGGTCACCGACCCGCTCGGCCGTGAACTGCTCGAGCCAGCAGGAGCGGTCGTGGAGTATCACAGACGTGCAGTAGCGGGTCGACAGTAGTGCGCGGAACCGATTGTCGAACGACATCTCGCCATGCAAGTCGTAGGTCGTGGGGTGGAGGTGCATCCGGAGGGCACGGATGTCGTCCGGCCGCACATGCTCCTGGGCGATGAGGTCGAAGGCGACGCTGAGCGCCCCCTGGAGCGAGCTCGCCGCCGGCCACAACCGCACCGAGATCTGCTCGAGGGTCCAGCTCTCTCCGAGCCCCGCGGTGAGTGCGGCCGGGTTGCCGCCGTCGCTGTAGGTGGTCAGCAGACCGCCGTCGGGTGCGGTGAGGATCTCGGCGGCGGCGGCGAATCCCTCACCGGCGAGGGTTGCGGCGATCAGGCCGGCCATCGCGCCGCGCGCTTGGTGGAACTTCACGCCGGGTGTGCCCCACTGCGCGAAGGTGCCGGCGCTCTGACTGCCGGCGAGGCTCAGTGCCCGCGTGAGCTCGTCGCTCGACAGTCCCTGCACGGACCCCGCCGCCACCGCACCGCCGAGGGGGCCGATGACGCCGGGCGAGTGCCATCCCCGCTCGCGGAACGGAGCGTAGTCAAGCCCGTCGCCGACGCGGACCACAGTCTCCAAGCCTGCCGCGAGTGCGGTGATGAGACGCCCACCGCTGATGCCGCGTCCTTCGGCCGCAGCCAATGCAGGGGGGACGACCTCCGGGGTCACGTGGCACAGGCTCGGACGATACACATCGCAGAGGTTCGCGGCCGTGATCTGGTATCCGTTGACGAACGCGGCGCCGATCGGCGAGAGGGCGGGTCCTGCGATAACCGTGCCCCCGGTTGCGCCCGGGGCCAGCGTCACGGCGGTGGCCTCGACTTGTGCACGCTCGGCGCTGTCACGACCAGCCAGTGCGCTGGCGATCGTGTCAATGAGCAGCAGCATTACGCGTTCTCGTATGGAAGCCGGGACGTCTGCGACCGACAGCGTTGCCGCCCAATGGCCGATCCTGGCCGAGGGCGATGGCTCATCGCTGAGCTGCGCGGGTGCGATGGTGTGATTGGCGAGACTCATGTCATTCCTCCAGTGGGTCGATCACCGTCAGTACGTGATGACGCCGGGCGCACCGCCGCCCACCGATACGGCGTCGCCGTTGATGGCTAGCGACTTGGCCGACGCGAGGAAGGCGATGATGTCGCCGATCTCCCGTGCGTCGACGAGGCGTCCGAGAAGGTTCCCTGCCCCGAGCTTCGCATTGACCTCGTCCTCCGACAGCCCGCTCTTGTCCATCTCCGCCTTGATGACATCGGCCGTCCGCTCTGTGCGGGCAACGCCCGGGTGCACCACGACCGTCGTGATGCCCTTCGGCGCGAGTTCTTCCGCGACGTTCTTCGTGAGTGCGGCGACGCCGATGTTGCGCACGCTTCCCACAATCGTGCCGGTCTGCCGCGCACCCAGTCCGCTGATGTTGATGATCCGCCCGCCGCCCCGGGCGGCCATGACCGGCGCCGTCTCGCGGATGCACCTGAGGTACCCGAGGACTTTCACGTTGATGTCAGTCATGAAATTCTCGTCGGTGATCTCCGCCAGCTTGGGTGCCGGGCCGCGGGGCGCAGCGCAGTTGACCAGGATGTCGACGCCGCCGTACCGCGCCACGGTCTCGGCGACCAGATCACGCACCGAAGCGTCCGAACTGGTGTCGCACGCGATGGCGACCACGCGCCCGCCCGTCTCGACGGTGATGTCGTCCGCGGCGGCCTGTGCACGTTCGATGTCGCGCGCCGTCACAACGACCTTCACGCCCTCGGCGGCCAGAGCGCGGGCCGCTTGCTTTCCGATGCCCCGGCTGCCGCCCGTGACGATCGCGATCTTGTCCTGCAGTCCCAGCTCCATCTCACAGCTCCTTCTTCATTTCCCGGACCTTTGTTGTGACTTCGGCCGCGTCACGTGCCGCTCGGAGGCCCGTGACGATGGCAGTGGCTATTCCACCGGCCTGACTGCCCACCGAGACGAGGCCTGCGGTCTCGCCGACCGCGTACAGCGACGGCACCACCTCCCCGTCGGCGCGCAGCACATGGCCCCCCGCATCCACCCGCAGCCCGCCGTCGGTGAAGGTGAGATCGGGGCACACCAGCACCGCATGGAAAGGCGGCGTCGCGAATCTGTGCAGGTTCGTGCGACGGGGAACCGGAAGCGTTTCGTCTGTTCCCTCGGCGGCCGCCTCGTTGAAGTGTGCGATCGTCGCCCTCGCCGCTGCGATGTCCAGCCCGATGTCCAGGAGCTTCTCAAGCAGTTCGGCCGGCGTGTCGGCCTCCTCGACGCGGCCACCGACAGCGCGCCACAGCACCAGTGCGGACCTCGCGTCGGTTGGCAGAGCGTTGCGCTGCGTCACCCAAGCCCGGTGGACCTCCTCGTCGAAGAGCACCACGCCGACGGCGCGCTCGTCTCGGGCGAGCGCCTGGGACACAGCGACGTCAGGCCTCGTCTCGTCGATGAAGCGCTCGCCGTCGAGGTTGAGCACGATGACGTGTTCGATGGCGCCGAGTGTGGCGCGTCGGTACACCATGGGCTCGACCGCGACGGGGCGGGCGCCGGTGTGGGGGCTGAGATGACCGTAGAACGAGTGCATTCCTGACGTCGTGGCGCCCCCAGCCTCGAGACCCATCCGCAACCCGTCGCCGGTCGCGCCGGGGTTCGATCGCCAGAACAGCCGGTCGGAAGGGGCGATGTGGGCACTCACGAGGTCGGGATCGCCTTGGAAGCCGCCGGTCGCCAGAACGACGGCACGTGCCGGGAACGACTGCTCGCCGGCTCGCACGACGGTGAGGTCGTCGCTGCGCTCGAGCGAGGTCACCGGCGTGTCCACTTTTAACTCGCCCCCTGCGCGCTCGAGGTGATCGAGGAGGATGTCCAGCAGTCCCGTACGAGGCTCCGGGAGCACCTGGTAGCCGTTGGTGCGCGACGCGCTGGGTCCGAGTTCGATGCCGTGCGCGCGGAGCCAGTCGGCGGCGGACTCGAAGTTCGCGCTTACGAGACCGCGCAGCGCGGGATCGATGTCCTCGACGTCGTCGCGCAGCGGGTAGTCGTGCCAGAGGTGCCCCGAGGCGAGCGGAAGCGTGCCCCCCGGCGCGCTGAGCTTCTCGAGGACGAGAACGCGGAGCCCGGCCTCAGCGCCGGCCGTGGCCGCGGTGAGCCCGGCGAGTCCGGCTCCGACGATGACGAGATCGTACGGGGCGTCTGCTTCGGGGAATGGGTCTGGTCTCATCGGTTTCTCCTCGCGGGGACGGCGATCCTCGACGTGAGCGCGCCGGTCGAGGGCGCGAGCGGGTTCAGATCTGCTCCTCGAGGGCGTGCACTGTCACGACGCGATTGTCGAGCAGCGGAGCGACCCCCTCCAGGACGATTTCTCGGAAGTGCGCGGTGGCGCGGTGTGCGGCGAAGGCTGCCCTGTCCTGGTACCGCTCGACGAGCGTGACTCGACGCGGGTCGACACGTGACACGAAGCCTTCGAATGAGAGGCATCCCGGCTCCGCTCGGCTGGCGGCCTCGATGGCCTCGAGATGCTGCATGACCGCCGACTCTTCGCCCGCGTGGATGGTCCACTCGGCGATGACAAGGAGCGAGCTCATGCGTCGGGCCATCCGAAGCCGGGCTCGGGGTGGGGCAAGGGAGGTAGCTCCCACGTCGCGACGCCCGGAAGGGCAATGGAATCGTCCACGCGTACGTCGAGGAGTGTGGGTCGATCCGACGCGATCGCGGTCTCCAGCGCGGACCCGAGGTCGGCGGGACTGTCGACCGTTAGCCCTTCGGCGCCCATCGCGCGGGCGAGGGCGGCGTGGTCAGCCTGATACTGCGTCTGGCTGGCGTCGTGCAGGAAGGTGGTCGCGAGTTGGCGATCCGCGCCGAAGTAGGCCTTCTGCTGGTCGCGGATGGATTGGAATCCACCGTTGTTCCACACGATCCATGTCACGGGAAGGTCGTACTGCACCGCGGTGGCCACGGCGCTGGGGAGCATGAGAAAGCCCCCGTCGCCGACGACCGCGACGTGCTTGCGATGCGGCGCGGCCAGATGCGTGCCGAGCACACCGCCGACGCCGAAGCCCATCGATGCGAACCCCCAGCTCTGGTGGAACGATCTCGGCGCTCGCACCTCCCACTCCTGCACCAGCCAGTTGTGGTGAACCCCTACATCACTGACGAGCACACCGTCGTCGGGCAGGGCAGCACGTAGATCCGCGACCAGCCGTTCGGGCCGGATCGCCGCGGCGTCCGACGTGCGATGCGGTGCGACGTGCTCGGTCCACTCGCGATGCCACTCGGCGACCTGGTCGAGCCACCGATCCCGGGCCGTCGGAGGCTCCCTGTCTGCGAGCGCATCGGCGAGCTGGCCGAGAACAGTGGCAGGCGACGCCTGGACTGCGACGGTGGGCGGGAAGTTGCGGCCGAGCTCGGCGGCGTCGATGTGCACGTGGACGAGCTTCGTCTGGGGGAACGAGTACGTGTAGCCCGGCAGCCAGGAGCTGGTCGCCCGGTCGTCGAAGCGGGTTCCGAACGCGAGCACGAGATCCGCGTTGCGCGTGGCACGGTTCGCGGTGAGGGTCCCGTTGCGACCCGTGGGGCCGAGGGCGAGGGGGTCGGCCGTGGGGAACGCCGTCTTTCCCAGCGGTGAGGTCGCGACCGGAATCCGCTGCTCGCGCGCGAGTCTCGCGAGAGCCTCCTCGCCATCCGTCACGTAAACGCCCGAGCCCGCAACGATCACGATGCGCTCGGCCCCCGCGACGAGGTCCGCGATGCGGTGGAGCTCGTCGACGCTCGCGCCCGGCTGCGGCACAGCGGCGGTGTTCCAGACATCGGGATCAGCGGGCACGGCGGAGGTCTCCTCGACGAAGACATCGAGGGGCACGTCCAGATGCACCGGTCCCGGCCGCCCTTGCCGCATGAGGGAAAACGACTGGCGAAGCATCAGCGGGAGCTGCTCGGGCCGGGTGGCTTGGAAGCTGCGCTTGACATACGGGCGAACGACGCTGGCGAAGTCTGCTTGGTACTGGCGTCCCGTCTCTTGAAAGGGCGTGCGGTTGAACTGGGAAGTCGCGACGTTGCCCGTGATCGCGAGGAACGCCGAGTCGTCCATGAACGCGGAGCCGAGCGCGACGGGCAGGTTCGCCGAGCCGGGACCGCAGCTGGTGAAGGTCGCCAGCGGGCGTCCCGACATGCGGAAGTACGCATCCGCGACAAATCCGGCGATGGACTCGTGCTGGACCGAGATGGTCTTGATCTGGTCACGATAGTCGTAGAGACCATCGAGGAGTCCGAGGTCACCGTGTCCGCACAAACCCACGACATACGGAACCTTCTCCCGCACCAGGTGCTCGGCGATGATGTGGGCTCCTGATGTGGCCACGACTGCTCCTTTGCATGCGCTGTTCCGCTTCGTATACTGATGTGTGCCATTGGATACTAGAAGAATGAGGCGAGAGCGTCAACCCGGAGCAGGGTGCGCCGGGTCAGGGAAGGACAAGACTGTGGACAGCATTTCGAGGGCGGGGCTCTACCTGGACGGACGGTGGCTGCAGGGGCCGGCCACTCTGTCGGTGCACGACAAGTACACGTCCCGCACGGTCGCCGAGGTCGTCGCTGCAAGCTCTGCCGACGTCGCGGCCGCCATTGACGGTGCAGCGCGGGCCGCGGCATCCCCCCTTCTTCCCGCCGAGCGTGCGCGCGTGCTCGAAGCGGTGGCCGAGCAACTAGAGAACAACGCGGCCGAGATCGTCGCGGACTACGTCGCCGAGACGGGATTTACGGTGACCGATGCTGAGAACGAACTGCGGCGAGCAGTGCGCATCTATCGGCTCAGCGCAGGGGAGGCCATCCGCATCGCCGGCGAGGAGGTCCCGCTCGGTGCCGCACCGGGCGGCGCCAACCGCCTCGCTTTCACGTTCCGTGTTCCCGTCGGCGTGGTCGTCGCCATCGCGCCGTTCAACGCGCCTCTGTCGACCGTCGCGCACAAGATCGGCCCCGCGATCGCCGCGGGCAACGCGGTCGTGCTCAAGCCTGCCGAGACCACACCGCTCAGTGCCATCCATGCGATCAGCGCATTCGATTCAGCAGGCCTCGCACCCGGCTTTCTTCAACTCGTCTGCGGCTCGGGCCGCGATCTCGGAGACGCGCTCGTCGGCGATCCGCGGGTGCGGTTCTACACCTTCACCGGGTCGACCGCCGTCGGGCTGCGCATCGCTCAGCGCGCCGGACTGGCACGTACGCAGCTCGAGCTCGGTTCGAATAGCGCGTCCATTGTCTGCGCCGATGCCGACGTCCAGCTCGTCGCAGATGCCGTGGCGACTGCGGGGTTCCGCAAAGCGGGTCAGGTGTGCACGAGCGTGCAGCGCCTCCTCGTGCACCGTTCGCGCGTGGACGAGCTGGCGGATGCACTCGAGGAGCGGGTCTTGGCGCTCCGCGCCGGCGACCCGCGTGATCCCCGGTCGAGCCTCGGCCCGATGATCGACCCGCGCGAGACCGAGCGCGCATCGTCCTGGGTGGACGAGGCGCGCCCCAGCGCGCGACGGGTCGTCGGCGGCAGACGGTCGGGGTCGATGTTGTCGCCGACGCTGCTTATTGAGCCGGATCCGCACAGCCGCGTGCTCAATCAGGAGATCTTCGCGCCGGTGGTCTCGCTGGTCGGCATTGACGACGTCGACCACGGGATCGCGATGATCAACTCCGGACCGTACGGTCTGCAGTCCGGCGTCTTCACCCGCGATGTCGATGTTGCCTTCCGCGTGGCACGCTCGTTGCATGTGGGCGGCGTCATGATCAACGACACCTCGAGTTACCACGCGGATGAGATGCCGTACGGCGGCGTGAAGGATAGCGGCCATGGGCAGGAGGGCCCGCGCTACGCCGTCCAGGACATGACCGAGCCCCGCTTGGTCGTTCTGAACCTTCGCTGAGGCGGGCGTGCGGCGTGCCGTCGCGGCCGGGCGCGGCTCAGATCGTGTCCTGTTCCCACAGCGCGAGGCGGATGTCGCGGGCTTCGGTGAAGTGCTCCTCGGCGATGCGCGCTGCGCGGTCGGCATCATTGCCGAGAATCGCCTCCGTCAGCTCGGCATGCTCGACGAGCGCCGACTGCCAGCGCCCAGGCGACGTGAGCGTAGTCGCGGGATAGCGTGCGAGGTGGAGATTGAGTCGCGTCAGCAGGTCGTCGAGCGCTTGGCTGTGGGCGGCCGTCTGAATCGCGTGGTGGAATACGCGGTTGGCTTGCGCGAGCGCAGCCCCGTCGGCGTCGGCCGGCAGCTCCTTGCACGCCGCGAGGGCCTGCTCGATGCGGATTCGGTCGATCTTGTTATACCTCTCGGCCGCCAGCCGTGCCGCTGACGCCTCGAGCGTGATCCGGACGTCGTAGATGTCGAGTATCTCTTCGGGGCTGCGTTCCCTCACGAAGAATGCGCGGTTGCGCCGCTCGATCATGCCGTCCTGCGCCAGGGCCACGAGGGCCTCGCGGATGGGCGTCCGGCTGACCCCGCACCATTCGGCGAGGGACTGTTCGGTGAGCGGTTGGCCGGGGAGGAGTTCGCCATCGAGGATCGCCTGCTTGATGCGGTCGTAGGGCGTCACGCTCTGTCGGCCGGTCGGGATCGCCCGTCCGGTCTGAGTCTGGGGCAGCACCATTCGCACAGTATACGCACGCACTCGACGGTGCGCCGGGTTGCTCGCCCGCCCCCGCATACCCTTGCAACCAGCGGTTCTTATATGTATACAAGTGTATGTGTTAGTATTCGAGAATAGACAAGCGGAGAGGATGTCGCATGCCAGCTTCCGGTGATGAGGCTCGGAACACGGTCGCGGATGTCATCGTGGTCGGGGCCGGCAATGCTGCGCTCACCGCTGCTCACGCCGCAGCGGTACGAGGGCGGAGGGTGCTCGTGCTTGAGAAGGCGCAGCGTGAGCAGGCCGGTGGCAACAGCTACTACACGGCTGGGGCGACTCGCATCGCTCACGGTGGGCTGGAGGATCTGCTTGGGTTCCTCGAGCCCGACGAGCGCCACGTCCGCACCGAGGTGCCCCCGTACTCGCCCGAGGAGTACGCGAGCGACATCGAGAAGGTAACCGAGGGGCGCAACGATCCCGAACTCACCCGTGTCCTCGCGGAGGAGGCGGGCGACGGGGTGAGGTGGCTGCACTCGCTCGGGCTGAAGTACCGGCTGATGTATGAGCGCCAGGCCTACGAGCGGCCGGACGGCAGCTACCTGTTCTGGGGCGGCCTTCACGTCGGCAACGTGGGTGGCGGCGTGGGGCTGATGGGCGACCACCTCGCCGTTGCTGACCGCCTGGGCGTGAGAGTGCGGTACGGACAGGATGTCGCTGGGCTGATCGTCGAAGACGGCGCGGTCCGCGGCGTCGAGGTCCGCGCGGAGGACGGCTCGCTCCAGCCGCTGCACGCGGACTCGGTCATCCTCGCCGCGGGCGGTTTCGAGTCGAACGCGGAATGGCGTCGCGCCTACCTGGGTGAAGAGTGGTCGAGGGCGAAGGTGCGCGGTACGCGTTTCAATCGCGGCGAGATGCTCATGGCGGCGCTTGAGATCGGCGCGGCTCGTGGCGGCGACTGGACGTCCTGCCACTCGGTGCAGTGGGACGCCTTCCATCCCAAGAACGAGTCGAACCGCGAGCTCACGAATCGGCTCACGAGGCAGGGCTATCCACTCGGCATCCTTGTGAATCAACACGGTGAGCGCTTCCTCGACGAGGGGGAGAACTTCCGGAACTACACCTACGCGAAGTACGGCGGGTACGTGCTGAAGCAGCCTGACGCCATCGCATACCAGATCTTCGATTCCACCGTCAGGCCGCTCCTGCGCGAGGAGGAGTACGACATGCCCGGCATCTCCGTGCGGATGGCCGACAGCGTAGAGGGTCTCGCGGTACAGGCCGGCATCGATCCAGTGGCGTTGCGCACGACCGTGGACGCCTACAATTCCTCGATCGACACATCGGTGAGATTCGACCCCAGTGTCAGGGATGGCCTCCGAGCGGCGACCCTTCCGCCGAAGAGCAATTGGGCGAGCCCGCTGGTGGAGCCGCCGTACTACGCATATCCAGTCACCTGTGGTATCACGTTCACGTTCGGAGGGCTGAAGACCGACGCCTATGGACGGGTCCTGAGCGAGTCCGGGGTCGTCATTCCTGGACTCTTCACGTGCGGCGAGATGCTCGGCGGGCTCTTCTCGTCGAACTACCCAGGGGGCTCGGGCCTGGCCGCTGGCATTGTGTTCGGTCGGCGGGCAGGCTCTCTCGCGTAAGTTGTATACCAAAGCATTCCGTCGTATTGTGGGCGGTGCCACCGCGTGCACCGTAGCCCTCGAGTAAGCCCGTCCTAGCAAGGGAGCCAGGAAACCATGAATCGATCGCGAACCGTCACGGCTGTTGTGCTCTTGATCTCCGCGGCGGCCGTCCTCTCGGGCTGTGCGGGCCTCGCTAACGCGCGCAACGCGTCCGACGAGGCGAGTCTCGGTGCCCCCGCGATCGAGGGCTCGGTGAGTCTCGTCGTCCCCAACGCGGCAGGCGGACCCAACGACACAATCGCGCGCCTCCTGTCGCCTGCGATGGAGGAGGCGCTCGACGCAAAGGTGCAGGTGCTCAACGTCGAAGGCGCCGGAGGTCAGCTCGGCATCACGCAGATCGCCGATGCGAAACCCGACGGGACCACCGTCGGCTTCACGAACCTGCCGTCGACGATCGCGCTATATGTGGATCCGCGGCGCGGCGCCACCTTCGATGCCGCCAGCTTTACGCCGATCGCACAGGTCACCAACAGCTACCTGTCGATCGCGGTCAACTCCCAGTCGCCCTACGAGACGCTCGACGACCTCATCGCGGCCGCGAAGGACCGCCCGGGCGAGCTCACCTGGGGCACGGGCGGCGTGATGTCGAACGACCACCTCGCGGCGCTCGACTTCGAGGAGAAGACCGGCACCGACTTCAACATCGTGCATTTCGACGGCGGCGCCGCCAAATACACAGCTCTGCTGGCCGGTGATGTCGATGTGGCACCCGGAAGCGGTGACGCCCTGGTGACGCAGGCCGAAGCCGGCGCCTACCGGGTGCTGGCCGTCTTGGGGCCGGAGCCGCTCGCGGCCTTGCCGGAGGTCCCGACCACCGCGGAGCTGGGCGTAGATGTTACCCAGCCCAATGCATTCATCATCTCCGGACCGGCGGGCATGCCTGCGGACGTCGCCAGCGCACTAGGCGCCGCCATCGAGACCGCCCTCGCCGACAGCACAGTCGCCGGAAAGATGGAGAAGCTCGGCTACGTCCCCATGTATGCCGACTCCCAGCAGGTCTCGGAGCTGTGGGCCGAGATGGAATCCATGAAGGACCTGTTCCTGAAGGCAGCGCAGGAGGGGTGAGCGTGGCAGCGCCCAGGGGCCACGAGGGGCATCGGAGCAAGGCGCCGCCTGCCCGCGCGGAGGCGCCGGCAGGAGGCGGTGCCGACCAGGAAGCGACGGCGAAAGCTGAGACCCAGCGCGCGGCGACCGCATACGCTCGCGCGAACATCATCGGCGCGTCCGTCGGTATCGCACTCGGCATCGCCATTTCGGTTGCGGGGATCACCTATGGGCTCGTCGCCCGGGGGATGCCGGGGCCGGGGCTGTTCCCGCTCGTGCTGGGAGTTGCGCTCACCGTGCTCTCGGTGATCTGGCTCGTGGATCCGCGGCAGCGCGAACTCACCACCGCAGACGAGGACTTCGCGGTGGCCGACACCCGGGCTCGCCGGCTCATCGCCGTGACGCTCATTGCCAGCGTCGGCTTCGTCCTCCTCTTGAACCCGATCGGGTACCAGCTCGCCATGCTGGTCTTCGTGGGCGTGCTCCTCAAGTTGGTATCTCAGCGCGGCTGGATCTCGACCGTGGTGATCTCGGTCGCCTTCGCCTTCGGCTCGTACATGCTCTTCGTGCTCGTCCTCGGGGTTCCTCTGCCGACCGCGGCTATCCCGCTGCTCGCGTCGATTGGACTCTGATATGGGCTCGTTCTCCGATCTTCTGGCAGGGCTCGCGGGTGTGTTCACGGTCGAGCATCTGCTGTTCGCGCTGGCGGGATGCGTGCTTGGGATGCTCGTCGGAGTGCTCCCGGGGTTCGGGCCTGCCGCAGCACTCTCCCTGCTGCTGCCGGTCACCGCGCTGGCCGGGCCGACGAGCGCCATCATCATGCTCGCCGCCATCACGTACGGCGCTGCCTACGGCGGAACGATTACGGCCGTACTGCTGAACGTCCCCGGAGAGGCGAACTCGGTCGCGACCGCTATCGACGGCTACCAGATGGCCAAGAAGGGGCGTGCCGGTGCCGCGCTCACGATCGCCGCCATCGGGTCGTTCGTGGGCGGCACCCTCGGCGTGCTGGGCTTCGTGCTCGCCGCCCCTCTCAGTCAGTTCGCGCTCGAAGTCGGGCCAGCCGAGTTCTTCGCCCTGTCCGTGCTCGCGCTCACCCTCGTCACCGGTCTTGCCCGGGCATCCGTCACCAAAGCGTTGATCAGCGCAGTGCTCGGCCTCGTCATCGCGCTCGTCGGCTTCGACCCCGTCGTCGGAAGCCAGAGGTTCACGTTCGGCATTCCCGAGCTGTACGACGGGCTCAACCTCATCGCCGTCATCATGGGTCTGTTCGGCGTCGCTGAGCTGCTCACGAGCATCGAGGCGCGCTACGGCTTGCTACATCCGACACGTATCGGGCGGATCATGCCTACTCGAGCCGACCTGCGCAGGTCGGGCG
>JAVBUG010000212.1:0-3339 GCA_031555515.1 Microbacterium sp.
GTGCGCCGCGCGCTCACGTCGCTGCGCGCCGAGCTGCGGTACCGCGAGCACCTGCTCAACCGCAAGAAGGCGAAGGACCTCGTCTCGCTCGAGCGCACGGGCGACCCCGAGACGCCGCCGAGCCTCATCATCGTGGTCGACGAGTTCGCCGCCCTCGTGAGCGAGGTGCCGGAGTTCGTCGACGGCGTCGTGGACGTCGCGCAGCGCGGCCGTTCGCTGGGCCTGCACCTGATCCTCGCGACGCAGCGGCCCGCCGGCGTCATCAAGGACAACCTCCGCGCCAACACGAACCTCCGCGTCGCGCTGCGCATGGCCGACACCGAGGACTCGACCGACATCCTCGGCACCCCGATGGCCGCGCACTTCGACCCGTCGATCCCCGGCCGCGGCGC
The DNA here is from genome assembly GCA_031555515.1 of Microbacterium sp. Classification (GTDB taxonomy): domain Bacteria; phylum Actinomycetota; class Actinomycetes; order Actinomycetales; family Microbacteriaceae; genus Microbacterium. The sequence continues at coordinate 393 of JAVBUG010000212.1, forward strand.
GGCCAAGACCGGTCCTGGCCGCATCGCCTCCTTCCAGACCGGGTACGTCGGCGGCTGGACGACGGGGGAGAAGCCCCGCCCGCAGATCGGCATCCACGAGCTCGACTTCGGCGTCGGCGCCCACTGGGAGGTGCCGGCCGAAGAGGTCAAGGCGGTGGCCGACCCCGGCCCCACCGACATCGCGCGGATCGTCCGCACCGTCAGGTCCGCAGCATCCGCTCTCGCCATCCCTGCCCCGCGGCGACCGTGGCTCGACGAGCTCGCGAGCGCGTACGACCTCGCGCGCCTGCCCAGCCCTCGGACGGACGAACGGATGCTGCTGGGCGTGGTCGACGACCCGCACACGCAGTCGCAGCCGACGACCTTCTACGAGCCGGATCGCGACGGCAACGTCGCGATCTTCGGCACCGGCGGCTCGGGCAAGAGCACCGCGCTGCGCACGATCGCGGTCTCCGCCGCGATCACGCCGCGCGGCGGGCCGGTGCACGTGTACGGCCTCGATTTCGGCGCCGGAGGCCTGCGCATGCTCGAGGGCCTGCCGCACGTCGGAGCGGTCGTGGACGGCGACGACGACGAGCGCGTGACGCGCCTGCTCCGGATGCTGCGCGACATCGTCGACGAGCGCTCCACGCGCTACGGAGACCTGCGCGCCGGCACGATCGGAGAGTACCGGCGCCTCGCCGGCCGGCCGGACGAGCCCCGCATCGTCGTGCTGATCGACGGGCTCGGCGCCTTCCGCGAGCGGTACGAGTTCGCGTCGGGAAGCTCCGGATGGTTCGCGGTCTTCTCGCAGATCGCGGTCGACGGCCGTCAGGTCGGCGTGCACTTCGTGATGACCGGCGACCGCCCGAACTCGATCCCCACCTCGATCTCATCGACGGTGCAGAAGCGGTTCGTGCTGCGCCTGGCGACCGAGGACGACTACCTGCTGCTGGGCGTGCCGAAGGATGTGCTGGATGCTGCGTCCCCGCCCGGTCGCGGCATGCTCGACGGCGACGAGGTCCAGTTCGCCGTGCTCGGCGGCAGCTCCAACATGGCGGTGCAGGCGCGCGAGCTGGAGCGGCTCGCCGACGCGATGCGGCGCCAGGGCGTGGCAGACGCGCCGGCGGTCGGGCGCCTGCCCGAGAGCGTCGGGCTCGCACAGCTGCCCCCGCGGACCCCGCGCGGCGACCTCGTGCTCGGCCTCGCCGACGAAGATCTCGCGCCAGCCGGCATCGACGCGCGCGGCGCGTTCCAGCTCGCCGGTCCTCCCGGCAGTGGCCGCACCACGGCTCTGGAAACCATCGGGCGGGCCCTGCGCCGCGCCGACCCGCACCGGCCTGTCGTGCATCTGTCGGCCCGACGCACCGCACTGCGATTGGCGTCCGAGCCGGGGTACGCGGCGCAGGATCCATCGGCCGTCGCCGCGCTCGCCGCGACGCTCGCCGACGCGATCGAGTCGGGGTCGATCGCGAACCCCGCGATCCTGGTCGAGCACCTCACCGAGTTCTCCGGGGGCGAGGCCGAGTCGCCGCTGGACCGGCTGATCCGTGCCGCCGTGCGCGCGGAGGCGTTCGTCGTCGGCGAGGCGGAATCCTCGACGTGGAGCCAGGCATGGCTCCTCGGCCAGCCGTTCAAGGCGGCGCGGCAGGGCCTCCTGCTCGCCCCCAGCGATGTCGACGGCGACTCCCTCTTCGGGCTGTCGCTCGGCCGCGTCAAGCGCGCCGACTTCCCGCCCGGGCGCGGGTTCACGATCCATCAGGGGCGCGCACGGCGCCTGCAGGTGGCCGTCGCGGAGCCGGTTCCGTGACGTGCAGGCCCGATGGGGATATGTCCCCATCGACGGTATGGAAGCGGCGCCGATAGCGTCGTGGACATGAGAGGGAACCACCTCTCGAAGGACTACCGGGAAAGCGACTCGGGGGACCTGAACCGGAATCACTCGCCCGCTCGTCGGGCAACCAACGAAGGAGAACACCATGGCCGTTTGGGGTCTTGACGTCCAGCAGGTCCGCGAGCTCTCGACGCAGCTCAACAGCAAGGCCGGCGACATCCAGTCGATCCTGTCGCAGCTCACCTCGAAGCTGAACTCGACGCAGTGGACCGGCCCGGACGCCGAGCAGTTCCGCAACGACTGGAACGGCGAGCACACCGCGTCGCTGAAGAAGGTCATCGCCGCGCTGCAGGAGGCCGGCCAGAAGGCTTCGGCGAACGCGTCGGCTCAGGAGAGCACCTCGTCGTCGCTCTGATCCACGCATCGCGGGGGCGGTCCTCAGGACCGTCCCCGCGAGCGTAGATCGGGCCTGATCCCGCCGGAAGGTGCGAAATGGGTGTCTACGGGGCAGACGTCGCGCAGCTGCGCGACGCGGCATCCGAGTTCGAGCGCGCCGCGCAGTCGCTCGAGTCGATCACGACGCTGCTCGGCGGCGAGCTGTCGCGCGCGCCGTGGCACGGCGCGGACGCGACCACGTTCCGCTCCGACTGGGACACGGATCACTCACGACGGCTGACGGATGCTGCGACCCGGCTCCGCGACGCGTCGCGGGCGCTGCGCACCAACGCGGACGACCAGGAGGTCACGTCCTCGGTCTCCGGAGGACCCGGAGGACCCGGAGGACCCGGCGGCCCCGGTGGCCCCGGTGGCCCCGGTACGAGCCTGCCCGGACCGACCACCGGCGGGACGACCCCCGGCGGATCGACGACCGACTCTGACTCGCCCAACTTCGCCGGCGGGGAGACCGGCGTGGGGGACGAGGGGGACGGCGAGGTCTGGGGGCGGTACGGCCTCACCGCGCGCGGCGTGGCCGAGGCCGAGGTGCTCGGCGGCACCGCGAAGGCCGACGGCGAGATCGGCGCGGGCGTGAAGGCCAACGCGTCGAGCGACTACAGCTGCGGCGAGTCCGACGATCGCCAGCTCAATGACGACAACGACCGTTCCCGGCACCTGGGTGACGACGTCACCCAGAAC
>JAVBUG010000149.1:0-24360 GCA_031555515.1 Microbacterium sp.
GATGGGGCGCCACGGGACGAGCACGCGGTGCTCGTTCAGCTGGTGGGCGCGCCGACGCGCGGCGGGCCGCATGTGGTATCGCAGGCGCAGCGCGTTGCGCGCCCACAGCGGCGTCGTGTACGCGAGGAACGGCAGCACGTAGATCTCGGTGTCCCAGAAGTAGTGGCCGGAATATCCCGATCCGGTCATCCCCTTCGCCGGCACGCCCTGACCGTCGGCGCGCGCGGCGGCCTGCGCGAGCTGGAACAGGCACCAGCGGGTCGCCTGCTGCAGATCGTCGTGCCCGCCGATACGGACGTCAGAACGCTCCCAGAACGCGTCGAGCCACTCCCGCTGCTGCGCGCGGATCGCGTCGACGCTCTCGCCGAGGGCGCGGTCGAGGGTGCGACGGCAGCGGTCGACGAGCTCGCGCGCGGGCACGCCGCGCGACGTGTGGTAGCTCACGAGCTTCGTGACGCGGATCGGCACACCCGCCTTCGCGTTCACGCGGAACACGTTCTTCGCGATGTCGGGCTCGATGAGCGTGCGCGACGTGTACTCGTTCGCCGTCTCGACGAGGTGGTCGGCGACGACGGCGATCGTCATGCCCGAGTCGGTGACGCGGTACGACAGCGCCGAGCGCAGCTTGTCCTGCCAGTACTCCTGCGGCTGCAGGACCCGCTCCTCGAGCTTCTCGGTCTTGCGCGGGTCGAACCCGGCCCGGCGGGGCGCCAGCGGCGTGCCGCCGTAGACGTCCTCGCCGTCCTGCCGGTTGAGGATCTGGCAGCTGACGGTGACCGGAGCGTCGGCGTTGAGCACGGTGACGTCCACGGTCATGAGCGCGAGGTGCTTCTCCTCGAACGACACGAGGCGCTCGTAGTCGATCCGCACCTCCTTGCCCGATGGCGTCACCCACACGATGTGCCGGCGCTGCACGCCGTCGCGCATGTCGAGCGTCCGCTCGTACTCGCGCACGTCGGCGACGTCGAGCGACAGCGGCTCGTCGTCGACGTAGACGCGCATGACCTTCGCGTCGGGGGCGTTGATGATCGTCTGGCCGACCTCGGCGAAGCCGTAGGCCTGCTCGGCGTGGCGGATCGGGAACGTCTCGTGGAACCCGTTGATGAACGTGCCGTGCTCATGCGCGTGGCGTCCCTCGGGCTGGTTGCCGCGGAGGCCGAGGTAGCCGTTGCCGACGGCGAACAGCGTCTCGGTGACGCCCGCGTCGTCGAGGTCGAAGGACGTCTCGACGAGGCGCCACGGGTCGACGGGGAACCGGTCGCGATCGATCATCGTGCGAACTCCTCCAGATCCTTGACCACGACGTGTGCGCCGGCGTCGACGAGATCCTGCTCCCCGACGCCCCGGTCGACACCCACCACGAGTCCGAAATCACCCGCTGCCGCCGACTGCACGCCGCTGATGGCGTCTTCGACGGCGGCGCTGCGAGAGGGCTCGACGCCCAGCATCCGGGCCGCCTCGAGGAACACATCCGGTGCGGGCTTCGAGGCGAGGTGGTCGCGTTCGGCGATGACGCCGTCCATCACGACGGTGAAGCGGTCGCGGATGCCGGCTGCCGCCAGCACCTCCTCCGCGTTCTTGGAGCTCGACACCACCGCCACGGGCGTGCCCGCTTCTGCGAGCACGTCGAGGAGACGCGTCGAACCGGGGTACGGGGCGATCCCCTCGGCACGGAGCACGCGCTCGAAGACCGCGTTCTTTCGGTTGCCGATGCCGCACACCGTGTCGGCGGTCACCGGGTCGGACGGGTGGCCCCAGGGCACCTCGACGTCGCGCGAGCGCAGCAGGCTCGCCACTCCGTCGTAGCGCTTCTTGCCGTCGAGGTGGTCGAAGTAGTCGCGCTCGGTGTACGGCGGCGTGATGTCCCACGCCGCGAAGAGTTCCTCGAACATCGTCTGCCACGCGTGCATGTGCACTTCGGCTGTGGGCGTCAGGACGCCGTCCAGATCGAACAGCACGGCGTCGTAGGCGGTCAGATCGGGCAGGGCGTCGTCAGCCACAGAACCTCCGGGAACGGGAGCGGTACAGATGCTCGGCACGGCGTCGGGCCGTCCAGCAAGCGTAATGCGGGCAGGTGTCCGGTAGACACCCCGCGACGATTAAGACGCGGCAACGCTCAGGGTCTGGCGCGCGATCTCGAGCTCCTCGTCGGTCGGCACGACGAGCACCGTCACCTTCGAGTCGTCCGTCGAGATGATCCGGATGCCGCGCTCCGGGCCCTCGTTGCGCACGGGGTCGATCTCGACGCCCGCGAAGCCGAGCGTCTCGAGCGCGCCGGCCCGCACCTGCGGGGCGTTCTCGCCCACTCCGGCCGTGAACGAGATCACATCGGCCCCGCCCAGCTGGGCGAGGTAGGCGCCGGCGTACCCGCGCAGCCGATGCACGTACACCTCGAACGCCAGGATCGCCCGTTCCTCGCCGCGCTCGATGGCGGCGCGGATGTCGCGCAGGTCGTTCGAGCCCGCGAGCCCGAGCAGGCCGCTGCGTTTGTTGAGCAGCTCGTCCAGGTCGTCGACCGACATGCCGGCGCGCCGCTCCAGCTGGAAGAGGACCGCAGGGTCGATGTCGCCCGAGCGCGTGCCCATGACGAGCCCCTCGAGCGGCGTGAACCCCATCGAGGTGTCGACCGAGCGTCCGCCGTCGATCGCCGTGACCGACGCGCCGTTGCCGAGGTGGAACACGATCTGCTTCAGCTCCGCGGGCGGTCGCCCGAGGAAGGCGGCGGCAGCCTCGCTGACGAACTTGTGCGACGTCCCGTGGAACCCGTAACGGCGGATGCGATGGGATGCTGCGACCTCGGCGTCGATCGCGTACGTGTAGGCCGCAGGCGGCAGCGTCTGGTGGAAGGCCGTGTCGAACACCGCGACGTGCGGCACGTTGGGGAACGCCTGCCGGGCCGCGACGATCCCGGCGAGGTTCGCGGGGTTGTGGAGAGGCGCGAGCACCGACAGCTCGTCGATGTTGATCTCGACGAGTTGCGTGATGAGCGTCGGCTCGAAGAAGCGCGCGCCGCCGTGCACCACCCGGTGGCCCACGGCGACCGGCGGCGTGTCGGCGAGCGACGGGCCGTCCGACGCGAAGGCGTCGAGCATCACGCCGAAGCCCGCGGTGTGGTCGGGGATCGGCAGCTCGCGCGTGCGCGTCGCGTCGAGGAAGGCCGGCGACGGGCCGTCGGTCGGAGTCGCATAGACGGTGTGCCGGGCGACGCCGACCGCGTCGCCGATGCGCTCGACGAGGCCCGACGCGAGCGTGCGCTCGGAGTCCATGTCGAGCAGCTGGTACTTGAACGACGACGAGCCGCTGTTGATCACGAGCACCGGGGTCATCGCGTTCACTCGCCCTGCGCCTGGATCGCGGTGATCGCGACCGTGTTGACGATGTCGTCGACCAGCGCGCCGCGCGACAGGTCGTTGATCGGCTTGTTGAGGCCCTGCAGCACCGGCCCGATGGCGACGGCGCCCGCCGAGCGCTGCACCGCCTTGTAGGTGTTGTTGCCGGTGTTGAGGTCGGGGAACACGAACACCGTCGCGCGTCCGGCGACCGCCGATCCCGGCATCTTCGCCGCGGCCACCGCCGCGTCGGCAGCCGCGTCGTACTGGATCGGCCCTTCCACGAGCAGCTCGGGGGCTCGCGAGCGCACGAGGGCCGTAGCATCCCTCACCTTCTCGACCTCGGCACCAGACCCCGACTCCCCCGTCGAATACGACAGCATCGCCACGCGCGGGTCGATGCCGAACTGCGCGGCCGTCGCGGCGGACGAGACGGCGATGTCGGCGAGCTGCTCGCTCGTCGGGTCGGGGATGACGGCGCAGTCGCCGTAGACCAGCACACGATCGGCGAGCGCCATGAGGAACACGCTCGAGACGACCGACACGCCCGGCTTGGTCTTGATGATCTCGAACGCGGGCCGGATCGTGTGCGCCGTCGTATGCGCGGCGCCCGACACCATGCCGTCGGCGAGACCGAGGTGCACCATCATCGTGCCGAAGTACGACACGTCCGTGACGGTGTCGGCGGCCTGCCCCACGGTGACGCCCTTGTGCGCCCGCAGGCGCGCGTACTCCTCGGCGAACTTGTGGACGTGCACGGCATCCAGCGGCGAGAGCACCTCGGCGCCCTGGATGTCGATGCCCAGCTCGATCGCGCGGGCGCGCACCTCGAACGGCTCGCCGAGGATCACGAGATCGGCGATGCCGCGCTTGAGCACCGTCGCCGCGGCACGCAGCACACGGTCGTCGTCGCCCTCGGGCAGCACGATGCGCTTGCGCTCGGCCCGCGCGCGCTCGATGAGCTGGAACTCGAACATGAGCGGGGTCACGACAGTCGCCCGCGCCAGGCCGAACGCGACGAGAAGCTCGTCGGTGTCGACGCTCTGCTCGAAGAGGGAGAGCGCCGTGTCGTAGCGGCGCTGCGAGTCGGCGGCCAGACGGCCGCGGGTGCCCATGATGCGCACCGCGGTCTCGTACGTGCCGAGCTCGGTCGTGATGATCGGGACGCTCGAGCCCAGGCCGTCGAGGAGGCGGGTCACGGGCTCGGGGATCTCGAAGCCGCCGTTGAGGACGATGCCCGAGATGGACGGGAACGTGCCCGACGCGTTGGCGAGCAGCGTGGCGAGCAGCACCTCGGACCGGTCGGCCGGGATGACGACGACCGCCCCCTCGAGCAGGCGCGGCAGCACGTTCACCATCGACATGCCCGCGACCACCACCGCGAGCGCCTCGCGCGTGAGACGGTCGGGATCGCCGGCGATCATCTCGCCGTCGACGGAGCGCATGATGCCGCGGATCGACGGCGCGACGAGGTAGCGGTCCTCGGGGATCGCCCAGACGGGCACCGGCGAGGCCGGGCCGGCGCCGTCGAGGTGCGCGTGGATCGACCGCCGGACGGCGGAGACGGTCTCGTCGGGACGCACCGGATCGGCGCGGTTCGCCACGACCGCGAACAGCTTGGCGCGGCCGTGGGCGAGCTCGGCGAGCGCGAGGTCGGCGATCTGCCCCATCTCGGCGGGCGTGCGCGCGAGCGACGAGCCGAGCTGCTCGGGCTGGGTCTGGTTCTGCGCGGAGCGGCCGCCGAGCACCAGCAGCACCGGCGCGCCGAGGTTCGCCGCGATGCGGGCGTTGTACGCGAGCTCGGCGGGGCTTCCCACGTCGGTGTAGTCGCTGCCGACGATGACGACGGCGTCGCACTGGGCCTCGACGGCCTTGTAACGCTCGACGATCGTCGCGAGCGCAGCATCCGGATCCTGACGGACGTCGTCATAGGTGACGCCGATGCAGTCGTCGTACGGGAGGTCGACGCCGTCATGGTCGAGCAGCATCTCGAGCACGTAGTCGCGCTCGACGGTCGACCTGGCGATCGCCCGGAAGACCCCCACCCGCGGCGTCGCGTGGCTCAGCGCGTCGAGCACCCCGAGCGCGACCGTGGACTTCCCCGAATGACCCTCTGCCGACGTGATGTAGATGCTCTGCGCCACGCGTCCAGCCTATGGGCGGCATGGATGCTGCGGCCAGGCGTGCCACCGGATCAGAACCAGCCCGCCATCCCGAGGCGGAGCCGGCGCCCGCCCGCGGATACCCTCGACGGCATGAACGAGACTCGCCCTGGAATCGACGTCCCTGACCACCGCGGCCGCACCGGCCTCGACCGGACGGGGCGGGATCTCGACCGCAACCCCGATGTGCGGGTGACCGACGTCGAGGTGCTCGCGTCGGCCTGGCACGTGCTGCGGCGCACGACTCTCGAGTACCGCGGGCCGTCGGGCGGGTGGGAGACGCAGCAGCGCGAGACGTACGACCGGGGCAACGGCGCGACGGTGCTGCTCTACGACGCGGCCCGGCGCACCGTGCTGCTCACGCGGCAGTTCCGCTACCCCGTCTACGTCAACGACCACCCCGACGGGATGCTGATCGAGACGGCCGCGGGACTGCTCGACGAGGACGACGCGGCGACGGCGATCCGGCGCGAGGCCGTCGAGGAGACCGGCGTCGACATCGGCGAGCTCGAGCACGTGTGGGAGGTGTACATGAGCCCCGGCTCGGTCACCGAGCGACTGCACTTCTTCGCCGCACCCTACGACGGCGCGGCCGGGATCGGCGAGCGCGGCGGCCTGGCGGAGGAGGGTGAGCACATCGAGCTGCTCGAGCTCGTGATCGACGACGCGCTCGCGATGATCCGCGACGGGCGGATCCAGGATGCGAAGACCATCATGCTGCTGCAGTGGTCGATACTGGAGGGCCCCTTCGCCCGGAAAGATTAAGACTCTCCGCGAACCCGGCAGAGCCTGGTTACCCTTGCTACGTTTCCGTCCTGGGGGAGTTGGCCTGGATGCCGCCTCGCGGAGAGCTGAGTCCAGTCTAACCCGACCGGCGGGCGGGGCCGGACCGGTCGCGCCGCGATAACGGGCGTCCAGGGTTCTCCCAGCACGATCGATACCGAACCGATACAGGCGCGATTAGGATCGGTCGCGTGGGCGAGGGAGCCCGCTACCCACCCGCGACCCGCTCGTCCGAGGGCGGAACAGGAGCCCGCGATGGTCGATACCGCGATGACGGATGCTGCATCGGGAGGCCACGGTGCGCTCGGCGCCCCGAGCGCCGAGAGTTTCGCCCGCGTCACGGATGCGATCCTGGACGCGGTCGGCAGCGTCATCGACGGCAAGCCCGACGCGGTGCGCAGCGCGCTGGTGTGCTTCCTCGCGGAGGGGCACCTCCTCATCGAAGACGTTCCCGGCGTCGGCAAGACCATGCTCGCGCGGGCACTGGCGACCTCCGTGGACGCCACGGTCCGCCGCATCCAGTTCACGCCCGACCTGCTCCCCGGCGACGTCACCGGCGTGAGTGTGTTCAACCCCGTGGAGCGCGAGTTCGAGTTCAAGCCGGGCGCGATCTTCGCGAACATCGTCATCGCCGACGAGATCAACCGCTCCTCCCCCAAGACGCAGTCGGCGCTGTTGGAGGCGATGGAGGAGCGCCAGGTGACCGTCGACGGGCGGACGCACTTCGTGCCCGAGCCGTTCCTGGTCGTCGCGACGCAGAACCCGCTCGAGATGGAAGGCACCTACGCCCTTCCCGAGGCGCAGCGCGACCGGTTCATGATGCGCATCTCGATGGGCTACCCCGACCCGCGGTCGGAGGCCCTCATGCTGCGCCAGCGCGACACGGTGAACCCGCTCGACCAGCTCGCGCCGGTCGTCTCGGCCGACGAGGTCGCCGGACTGGTCGCGTGGGCCCGCGCGGTGCACGTCGCACCCGCCATCGAGGACTATGCCGTGGCCCTCGCCCAGGCGACCCGCACGCACAGCGATCTGCGTCTGGGGGCCAGCCCCCGCGCCACGCTGCAGCTCGTGCGCGCGGCCAAGGTGTGGGCCGCGCTCGACGGCCGCGCCTTCGTCATCCCCGACGACATCACCGCACTCCTCGCCCCGGTGTTCGCGCACCGGCTCATCCCGACCCGCGCCGCGGGCGGCGCCCGCGCGTCGAGCGCCGCCGATGCGATCTCGACGATCCTCGAGCGCATCGCCGCGAGTGTGCGGGTGCCGATCGCCGCACGTCAGTGACAGAGCGATGAGACGCGTCTGGCCGCTCACCGTCCGGGGCACCGGAGCCCTGGTCCTCGCGATCGCGTGCTTCATCGTCGCGAACGAGGCGGCCATCGTCGAGCTGATGTACTTCGGGATCCTGCTGCTGGCGGTCGTGGTCACCAGCGTCGCCTCGCTCTACGTCGGGCGACGCTCCGACGCGGTCAGCCGGGCGCTCGTCCCCGACGTCGTCTCTGTCGGACGCGAGGCGCGCGTGTCGGTGCGCGTCGAGGTGCGCACGGCGCTGCCCACCGCTCCGGGCACCTGGCGCGACGCGCTGCCCAAGGGGCTGCGGGGCAAGGCCGAAGGCGCGTTCCCTGCGCTCGGCTCGGGATTGCGCGGCGGCGAGCGCGGCGGCGCGCGCAGCATCGACCTCGTGTACTCGGTCACCGGCGCGCGGCGCGGGGTGCACTCCCTCGGGCCCCTCACGGTGCGCTCGTCCGACCCGTTCGGGCTCGCGCGGCGCACCGTCGTGTTCAGCCAGCGCACGCCGGTCACGGTGGCCCCGGCGGTCGTCGACCTGCCGCCGCTCGTGGACTACGCGGGCGCCACCGGCGGGATGCTGCACACCACGACGGATCAGCTCGGCCAGGGCGCCGACAACCTCGTCGCACGGCCGTACGCCCCCGGCGACTCGATGCGGCGCATCCACTGGCGCGCGACCGCGCACCGCGACGAGCTCATGGTGCGGCAAGAGGAGCAGGAGTCCACGCCCGAGGCGACCGTCGTGCTGGACCGTGCCGCACTGCGCTGGTCCCCCGAGGCGCTGCGCGCTCCCGGTGCCGACCCCGGCTTCGAGGCCGGCATCTCGGCGTGCGTCTCGGCGGTCGCGCGACTGGTGCATGACGGCTACGCCGTCGAGGTGCTCGACACCGAGGGCACCGTGCTCGTCGACCGCATCGACGGCGGAGACATGACCGAGGTCGACGCGATGCTGGTGCAGTTCGCGACGATCACCGCGCACCGCGACGACGCTCTGCCGCGCCTGTCACGGCTGTTCGCGGGCGCGTCCACGGGTCCGGTCGTGCTCATCGTCGGACGACTCGACCCGGCCGATGCCGTCGCCGTCGGGCCGGTCTCGCACCACAGCACGCTCCCCCTCCTGCTGTCTGCGGCGCCGATCGGCGACGCGCTCGACATCGCCGCCGATCACGGCTGGCATGTGGCGGCGGTCGGCCCCGACCGCGACCTGGGTCTCGCATGGGCGAACGCGATCGGACGAGGGGTGCACCATGTCTTCGGCTGAGACGGGGCGTCAGGCGCGCGCTCGCGGCGGCGATCGGCTGCTGACGTTCGCCATCCTCGCGGCGCTGCTGGCGGCGCTGCTGCCGGTCGTCCGGGTCATCGAGCCCGGGTGGTGGCTGGTCGCCGCGCTGGCACTGTCGGCGATGGTGCTCGCCGCGGGATACACGGCCCGCCTCTACCGCCTCCCGGCCGTCGCGGTGACCCTCATCGAGGTGGCGGTGTGGGTCGTGTTCATGACCCTGATCTTCCTGCGCGACACCGCCCTGCTGTGGGTCATCCCGACACTCGACACCTTCCGCGCCGTGCCCATGCTCGTCGAGGCCGCGATGGAGGAGATCACCGTCGGCGCCGCGCCCCTGGAGCCGACGCTGTCGCTGGCGTTCGTCGTCGTGGGGTCCATGGGGCTGCTCACGATCATCGTCGACCACGTCGTCGTGACGGCCCGGATGCCGCTGCTCGCCTCCGTCGGCATCGTCGCCGTGTCGCTCATCCCCGCGATCGCCGCTCCGAGCGAGGTCGACGTGATCGGGTTCGTCTTCCTCGCGGTGACCATCCTGTTCCTCCTCCGCTCCGAGACCCGCTCCCGGGAGAAGCCGCTGGAGCGCGAGGCGGAGCGCACCGCCGGCGTGCCCGCCACGGCCCTCGGCATCGGTGCGATCGCGATCGTCGTGGCCGTCGTCGCGACGCCGGTGCTGCCGCAGCCCGGTGCGCGAGCCGGGTCGGGCCTCGGCCCCGGTCCCGGGATCGACGCGACGCTGCAGCTCGGCGACGACCTGCGCCGCCCCCAGGAGATGGAGGTGCTGCGCGTCCGCACGAACGCGCCCTCGATCCCCTACCTGCGCGCCACGACGCTCTCGCGCTTCGATGGCGGCGTATGGGAGCCCGACCGCTCGCAGACCGTGTCGCTGCAGAGCGAGCGCGCGTTCGGCGTCGTGGATTCCGACGACGACATCCGCATCGGCGAGTACACGGCGAAGGTCGACGTGGTGCACCTCGATTCCCAGTGGGCTCCGGTGCCCTACCCCGCCGTCGGGATCACCGGTCTCGGCGGGGGCCTGTGGGGAGCAGTCCCCTACAACCACACGGTGGCCACGTCCGGCGGCTCGACCCAGGGCCAGTCGTACGAGGTGGAGTACAACGTCCCCCGACCGTCCCTGGAGCAGGTGCGCGCGGCGACGTCGGTGGGTTCGCAGGTGCGCGACGAGACGACGCAGCTTCCCGACGACATCCCGCCGATCATCGGCGAGCTCGCCCTGCAGGTGACCGCGGACGCCACCACGGACTACGACCGGCTGACGGCCCTGCAGCGGTGGTTCCGCGGCACGGAGTTCCGGTACTCGCTCGACTCGCCGGTCGAGGACGATTTCGACGGCAGCGGCGCGGAGGCGGTCGCGCGGTTCCTCGAGGTTCGCGAAGGCTACTGCGTCCACTTCGCATCGGCGTTCGCCCTCATGGCACGGACGCTCCACATGCCGTCGCGTGTCGTCGTCGGGTACCTGCCGGGAACGCCGACCACCGACACGGTCGACGACCAGCCGGTCTTCTCGGTGTCGAGCTCGCAGCTGCACGCCTGGCCGGAGGTGTTCTTCGAGGGCATCGGGTGGATCTCGTTCGAACCCACGTCCGGGCTCGGCGTTCCGACCACCTTCTCGTCGGAGCTGACGCTGCCCGGCCAGACCGCCGACCCCGGTGAGACGACTCCGCAGTCGAACCCCACTCCGACGGCGCGCGGCGACCAGGCCCAGATCGACCTCGAGGAGCAGCGGCAGAACGCCTCGGGCGACTCCTCCCGGGCTGCCCTCGACCCGCTCCCGATCCTCGGCGTGGTGGCTGCGGTGGTGGTTCTGCTCGCGCTCCCCTTCCTCATCCGCGAACTGCGCCGTCGCCAGCAGGATGCCGCCGCCCGGGGCGGCGACGCGGCCGCCGCGTGGCAGTCGGTCCAGGAGGCCGCGATCGACGTCGGCATTCCCGTGCCCGCCAGCGAGACGCCCCGCGCGTTCGCCGGCAGGCTCGTCGCCGAGCATGGGGTCGCGGCATCCGAGATGAACACCGTCCTGCTCGCGATCGAACGCGCCAGCTATTCGCGCGCCGGCACCCGGTCGTACTGGATGGGTGACGCGGCGGCCGACGCCGCAGCATCCGTCCGCACATCTCTGCTCGCATCAGTGCCGCCTTCGCGCCGGATTCTCGCGCTGCTCGCCCCGCGTTCGCTCGTGATCCGGCCGGGCAGCGTGTACGCCGGAAGCGCCCCGGTTCGGGCGGGGTAGCCGAGCAGGGTAGGATGGTCGGCGGCCCTTCGGGGCCTCCTGGAGGATTCGCCTAGTGGCCTATGGCGCACGCTTGGAAAGCGTGTTGGGTGCAAGCCCTCGGGGGTTCGAATCCCCCATCCTCCGCCACAGTTTCCGCCGATGCGCGCCCGCGACGGCGCAGCGTCCCGTGTCACGTGCTGCTGAACCTCGCGGTGCGGACCACCGGCGATCGCTCCTCGCTGGGGCCACCGGACTTCCCGACGGTTGCGCTATCGCGCGTCATAGACGCGCTATAGCAGGCGCTTAGCAGAACTTGAGGGACTTCTGTGCTCGGCATTGTTTACGATGAGACGCCGGATAGCGACCCGAAAGCGCACCGTTGGCACGCAGAGCTGCGTTCGACGATTCCGGTCATCGTCTGACAAAGGAGTTTCCCGATGCACCGCATCACCAAGATCGCCGCGGGCACCGTCCTCGCGTGCGCGCTCGTCGGCGCTGCCGGCGCGGCCAACGCCTACACGCTGGCGCCCAACGGCACCGGCTTCATCGGCAAGGGCGAGGTCCAGACTGCCCTCGGCATGAACAACGCCGCTCTGCAGAAGGCTGTCGACACCAACGCTCTGACGTTCACCAGCAGGCAGAGCGTGTCGCAGGCCGTGGCCCAGGACGCCACGCAGGCCGCCACGCAGTCGGGCACGCAGAGCGGCGTACAGTCGGGTACGCAGTCTGCTACGCAGGCCGGCGCGCAGACGGTCTCGTGGGACCTGTCGTGCACGATCGACAACAAGAACAAGCAGTTCCACCGCGAGGGCACCCGCAACGGCTCGCGCGCCGGAACCGCTGTCGGTTCCCGGACGGCGGAGCGCGACGCGAGCCGGAGCGCGTCACGCGACGGCATCCGCACCGGTACGCGCTCGGGCGTGCTGTCGGGCATCGTCGACGCGGCGATCGACGCCCAGGCCCGCAAGACCGGTCAGTGGACCGGCTTCACCGTCAAGCGCATCCTCAACCAGACGACCACGATGTCGGACAGCCCGACCTGGAACGAGCCGACGCGATTCGGCGACTGGGCGTTCGGCGACTGGTCCGAGGACAGCGGCTGGTCGGAGGTCGGCGACTGGACGTTCGGTGACTATCAGTTCGGCGAGTTCTCGTTCGGCGACGTGGCCTGGGGCGGGTGGCAGAGCGAGCCGGGCGAGACGCCGGGCGACTGCGATCGCGGCAACGACAAGGCCACCGGCATCGTGGAGACCTTCTCCTACGGCGAGCCTGTGGTGGGTGCGAT
Source organism: Microbacterium sp. (assembly GCA_031555515.1). Classification (GTDB taxonomy): domain Bacteria; phylum Actinomycetota; class Actinomycetes; order Actinomycetales; family Microbacteriaceae; genus Microbacterium. The sequence continues at coordinate 12,356 of JAVBUG010000149.1, forward strand.
CACGCACGGCGAGATCGTGGCCGGCGGTGTGGTGGCCGGGGACATCTCGGAGGGCGAGATCACCGAAGGCGACGTCGCATACGTCGAGCCGGTGAAGAGCGCGGGCGCGGCGACTTACGGGCCCGTCGCGCTCTTCGTCAACGGCAAGGCGCTCTGACCGACCGAGCCCACCGCACCTCAAGAGCCCCCTGTCAAGGGGCTCTCCTCTCCCGCCGCGCGCGCGGATGCTCGCCGGCGGGAGAGGCCGCACTCCGGCTGAACCGGCCGTCTTCGTTCAGCCTGGACGGTGAACACACTTGCCGGGCGTCCCCCCGACAGTCACACTGAGGACGGGCCTGGGAGGGGCATCATGGCGGCAGGGACTGACACGGATCCGTGGGTGCTGCGGACAGCGCCCGGCACCTCCGAGTACACGATGTACCGCGACGGCGACGATCTCGTGTGCCAGGTGGGAAGCACCCGGCTGACGTATCGAGCACGCGCGATCGACGATCTTCACACCTGGCTGGCCGAACAGGGGGACTGGGTTCCGCTCGGAGCCGCCGACGAGCAGAAGCCTGCCGCCGAGGGCACCGTCGAGGCCTGGGGCCGCTCCGATTCCAACCCGGTCGGCGGGTGGTACGGCACTCGTAAGGGGTATCGGGGACGGTTCGGCATGTATCTTCCTCCGCTCCTTGAAGAGCTCGGCCTGGTCGAGCTCGAGCACAACGCCCGGAACAACCGGGTGCGAGCCCTCCCGGGATAGACCCCACTGAGCGTGAGCCGCAGAGAAGGTCGTCCCGGACCCGTTGCCGAGGTGCGTCCTCGCGCTCGTCGGATAGCCCTTGCGCATGGCGGACATGCGCGTAGCCTGTGCACAGCGGAGCCAGCCCGAGGCCGAGTGGAGGTGTGCCCCCATGGGAAAACTCATCTACGAGAACGCCGTCAAAGTAGATTTCGAGGACCGGGCGCTGGCTCATCTCCAGCTCGTCATCACGACCAAACTGCGCCGTAGGGAGGCGTTCCACTTCACGTGGAAGGATGACGCCAGCATCGGCAACGGCCGGACTTCGGTGTGGATTCATCCCGAGGCGAGTCTCGTGTTCAAGTACTACGGGTCTCGGCTTCCCCGCCTGAACCATGCCTGGCTCGAAATCCTCGCCGCCGCGGCCAATTCCCCGACCGGTCTGTATCTGATCCCCGAGCCCCCACCCGCGGAGTCGGACGAGCTGAGCGAACTCGTGACCACCGGCCGCTAGTTCGGTGTCATTCGTGCTCCGGCAGCAGCGGCGTCGACCACCCCGGGTCGCGACCGAGGTGCGCCGCTCGCGAAACGGATGCTGCGCCGAAACGATCGCGTACGGCATCGAGCACGGTGTCGAGCCGCACGCCGTCGTCCCAGTCGATGGGAAGCTCGGGCGGGACGCTGTCGACGCGGCCGAGCTGCGTCAGCGAGACGCCGATGAGGGTGATGCCGCGCGCTGCGATCTCGGGCTGCGCCGCGGCCAGCAGCCCTTGGGCGACGGTGAGGATCAGCGCGGTGCGATCGGTGGGCGAGCGGAACGACCGCGACCGGGTGGCCTTCGCATAGTCGCCGTAGCGCAGCCGCAGCACGACGGTGCGACAGACGCGGTCACCGTCTCGCAGGCGACGGGTGAGGCGATCGACGATCTGCGTGAGGATGACCTCCAACTCGTCGGGCGTGCGTGGCCGCGTGCCGAGTGCGCGCTGCGAACCGATCGATCCTCGCCGTCGCGCGGTGTCGACCGGGCGCGGATCCCGCAGCCGGGCGAGCGCGTGCAGGTGCGCGCCCGCCGCCTTTCCCAGCAGTCGCTCGGCCGTCGCTGACTCGAGGTCGGCCAGCTGCCCCACGGTGCGGATGCCGAGGCCGTGCAGCTTCTCGGCGGTCACGGCTCCGACGCCCCACAGCCTCTCCACTGGCAGCGGAAGCAGGAACGCCTCTTCCCTGTCGGGTTCTACGAGAAGCAGGCCGTCAGGCTTGCTCACGGCGCTGGCGACTTTGGCGAGGAACTTGGTGCGGGCGATCCCGACCGAGATGGGAAGTCCGACCTCGGCACGTACCCGCTCGCGCAGGCGCACCCCCACCTGCACGGGTGTGCCCGCGATGCGCCGGAGGCCGCCGACTTCGAGAAACGCCTCGTCGATGGAGAGCCCCTCCACGAGGGGCGTCGTGTCGCGGAAGATCGCGAAGACGGCTTTGCTGGCGGCGGAGTACGCCTCCATCCGCGGGGGCACGACGACCGCGTCGGGGCACACGTCACGCGCCTGGCGACCTCCCATGGCGGTACGAACACCACGCGCTTTCGCCTCGTAACTGGCCGCCAGCACCACGCCGCCGCCGACGATGACGGGTCGCCCGCGCAGCGCGGGGTCGTCGCGCTGCTCGACCGACGCGTAGAACGCGTCGAGATCCGCGTGCAGCACGGTCGCCTCGCCTCGCATGCCATCTCCCCTTCGAACATCCGTTCGGGAAATCGTCGCACCCACCGACGACATCGGCGGCCTCGTTCGTTCCCCTACGCCTGTTGCGCCGGATGCGCCAGGGGGTCGCCGGAACTCGGGCGCGCTTCTTAGCGTGGGCATCGGAGCGACCACCCGGGTCGACTTCCGAATCCATCCCTCGCATGAAGACAAGGAGCCATCATGTCCTCGAGTTGGGACGCCTGGGACTACCGCCAGTCGGTCGATCGCGGAGCGGGTTCCCGTGACCTCGTCGGCTATCACGTGCACGCCACGGATGGCGACATCGGAAAGATCGACGAGGCGAGCAACGATGCCGGCAGCAGCCGGGTCGTCGTGGACACCGGACCGTGGATCTTCGGCCGGAAGGTCATCCTTCCGGCGGGCACCGTCGAACGGGTCGACGACGAAGACGAGAAGGTGTACGTCGATCTGACGAAGGACCAGATCAAGAACTCTCCGGAGTGGGACCAGTCCACGACGGGTCAGGATGACGCGTACCGTGGCCAGCTGGACACCTACTACGGCGACTTCTACCGTTGATCCGATCGCGCAGGCGATGAAGCCGCCGGAGCGCCGGCCTGCGCCTGACGGAACATCTCGGTCCACCGCACGCCGTCCCAGTAGCGCTCACGTCCGTGCACGCGGGTCGGATACCAGCCGGCCTTCGCCGCACCGGAGGCTGAGTCGGACATCGGGGAATCCTTTCTTCGCGCGCAGGCCCGGACCGACCCGCCCCTGGACGCTGTGCGTCCAGGGGCGAGCCGCCGCAGTGCTGTGGACCGGGTTCCCCCGCGTAACGAATACGCCCCCAACCCGCACCGGGCTCGAGGACGGTGGGCCGCGCCGCCGGCTCGCCGGCCCCACACACCGGCGAGGAACGTGGCCGTTCGGGTTCGGCCTCGACGCGACGAGCGCAAGATTCGTCCTCTATGAAGAGGCTATGACCCACGTAACGTAAATGTATAGGCCTTCTAAGCGCCCTCTCAGTGAGTTCCCTGGCCGTGCTAAGGTGCCCGCATGGCGCGCCCCTACGGAGACCCCGTCGAGATCATCACCGCCCCTGTGCCGGCCCAGTCGCCGTTCATCCCGGCGGACGCGAAGATCGTGGTCGGCGCCGTGGCGCCGGCGTCCCCCGATCCCATCCCGATCGTGCTGCTGCCGGGCTTCGAGTACCGCATGCACGAGTGGCGCCACCCCGACACCCATGAGATCCACTGGCGGCTCGAGCGGCGCCGGGCGTCACGGCTGTCCGACGACCAATAGGCCCGAGGAACGCGGCCCTCCCGCCCCAAGCGGGGAGGGCCGCCCCGCCGGTCTGGGGAATCCGGCGGGCTTCCCCTGGGCGACTCCCGGCAGTCCGATGCCGGGAGCGTCGCCAGGAGGTCGCGCTCGGGTGACGTGACCCCAAGGGGGATCCAGCCCTACACCTTCCCGCTGTCGCGGCGATCCAGCGAGGCCCTTGACATCCGCGCGCGAAAGTGCACGTGATCCCCCGCGCCGTCAGCGAGCGGGATCGCCGATGCGGGCCACGCGGGCGAGCGCCGGCACCGCCCACGCCGCCCCGAGGGCGAGTGCGACGCCGAGAAGGGTGAGACCGACGCGTTCGAGGAACCAGTGGGCCGCAGCATCCGTCTCCCCCAGTTGCAGGAGCGACAGCACGATGACCGTGGAGAAGAAGGGGAAGATGTACCACCGGCTGCCGGCGGTCGCCGTGGCAACAGCGAGGGTCAGCACGATGAGTGCGGCGATCGCCACCGCCGTCGGGGCGGTCACTGCGATCGTGCAGGCGACGACTGCGCCGGCGGTGACCGACAGGGCGCGGCCCCACGCCCGCGTTCCGAGCTGCTGACGATCCGGGCGGCTCACGAGCAGTGCGGCTGTGCAGGCCCAGCCCGCGTGATCGACTCCGAGAAGGTAGCCCGCCGCAGTGGCGAGGGAGGCTGCGACGCCGATCTGGATGCCGTACACGAGCATCGCACCGCGCGGCAGGGCGGGTCGCGGAGCGCGTGGAGGACCGGGATGCTGCGACCAGGCCAGTGAGACGGCGCACGCGTAGGCGGAACCGGCGACGATGAGCACCGCCGCCGCGATCCCGGTCGTCCACGAGGACTCGGAGAGCCCGGCTCCGTACAGCGGCAGGCCGAGCATCAGCGCGAGCGGCGCGAGACGGCGGGAGCCGTCGGCCGTCGCGAGCGCGACGATCACGCAGAGGGCGAAGACGGCGAACACGGCGAGCACAGGCCGCGGGGCGATCAGGGCGCCGAGGAAGATCGAGAGGCCGGCGAGAGCGCCGACCAGGATCACGAGGATCCTCTCGCGCCGGGTGGCGCGCAGCCCCAGCGCCGCCGCGGGGAGCACGCCGACGGCGAGAGGCACACCGATCGCCGGATCGAAGAGCGAGGTGAGCGCCGCCGGCACCGCCAGGATCGCGCCGTGGACGAGGTTTCTCCACGACCAGGCGATCGGTGCGCGCGGTTCCATGACGCCAGCCTGCCGCATTCGGACCGAGGGCGACGGCGCCGCGCGATCGACGATTCTTCGCCGGGCCGCGCGCGGTGAGAGAGTCGGACCATGACGAACAAGGACCGGAACGCTCCGACGACTCAGCGCAACGCCTTCGCGCCGAGCCTGATCGCGGCGATCGCGTTGTTCCTGGCGCCCCTGCTCATCGGCGGCGAGTGGTTCCTGCTGATCCGTTTCGTCGTCGCGATCCTCGCAGTGATCGTGGCATGGTTCGCGTTCCAGGCGCGGCACTGGTGGTGGCTCCCGGTGTTCGCCGCGATCGCGATCCTCTGGAACCCGATCTTCCCCTTCGCCTTCGACGGGCCGGTGTGGACGGCCGCGCAGCCCGTCGCCGCCGTGCTGTTCCTGGTCGCGGGAGCGACCATCAAGACCACCAGAAGCTGACGGGGCGCACGCACCGCCGGGTCGGCCATCACCTCGGTCGCCCCTCCTCCACAGGCAGTGGATTCTGGTGGTTGCGGCGGGTTCTCCACAGGTCGGAAACATGGCTGGATCTGGGTGTTTCGATGTCGGTGGCCCTCGTCAGAATGGTCCCATGACGAACCTCGCCGACGCCCTCGCCGGGCTCGGCGATGCGCTCGCCGAGGTGGTCGCAGTGGTGTTCGCCGACGGTGGTCTCGGAACGTGCAGCGATGCCGAGGTGCTGTCGGCGCTGGCGGCCGCGGGGCGGTTGCATCGGTTGGCGGAGGCGGTGATGACCGGGACGGTGGCGGAGATCATCGACCGGGACGACGCGGCCCCGCGCCCGGATCAGATCACCACGCGAAACGGCTGCCGCAGGACCGGCGAGCTGGTGGAGCGGGCGACGAGGGTGTCGGGGCGCACCGCGGCCGGGATCGTGAAGGCCGCCGGGGCGACCGGGCGGCGCACGTCGCTGTCGACCGGGGAGACGCTGCCGGCGGAGTTCCCGCAGTTGCGGCACGCGTTGGTGGCCGGGCAGGTCGGCGTCGACGGGGTGGTGGCGGTGGTGGGCGCGTTCCGCAGCAGCAGTGTCGGCCGGGCCGACCTGCTCGCCGCGGACGAAGAGCTCGCGGCGGCCGCACGCGGTGAGGGAGTGGATGCTGCGCCGCCGGCGTCCGCGGACGAACTGCGCGCACTCGCGATGGTGTGGGCGGCGTACCTCGACCCGGACGGTGCGGAACCCGCCGAGGCGAAGGCGATGCGGCGGCGTGGCATCACGCTCGGCCGGCGCGGTGAGGACGGCCTGGTCCCGCTCGGCGGCCGGCTGCTGCCCGAGGTCGCGGAACAGCTGCAGCTCGGGTTCGACAGCGTGCTCAACCCCAAGGGCGACGGCGCCCCGGCGCCGAGCGGTCCTTGCTTCACCGACACCGACACCCGCGGCGACGCTGCTCCGGAGTCCGGGGCCGCGGATGAGTCTGAGCGAGAGGTGACCGCCGCTGAGGAGTCTCACCGGCGGTTCGCGGACGAGGAGCCGGTGGAGGCGGCGGCCGATCAGCGCACTCCGGAGCAGCAGCGGCACGACGCGCTGGCGATGATCCTGGGCGTGGCCGCCGCGTCCGGCGAACTGCCGACCCTGGGTGGTGCGGCACCGACGCTGGTGGTGCACGTGCGCGAAGAAGACCTCGCGACCGGGCGCGGCTGCGCCTACCTGCCCGGCCAGGACGAGCCGATCCCGCTCGCCGCGGCCCGCCACATCGCCTGCTGCGGGGCAGTGTGTCGGGTGGTGCTCGCCGAGAACGGCCGGATCGTGTCGATCGAGACCGCGGATCGGGTGTTCAACCACTACCAGCGCAAGGCGATCACGCTCCGCGACGGCGAGTGCGTCATCCCCGGCTGCCATGTGAGACCGCAATGGTGTGAGATCCACCACGTCGAAGAGCACTCCCGGGGCGGGCCCACGCACACCGACAACGGCGTCCTGCTCTGTTGGTTTCACCATCGCACCCTCGACACCGGCGGCTGGCAGATCCGCATGATCGACGGCATCCCCTACGTCAAAGGCCCGTACTGGTGGGACGCCCAGGTGAAATGGCGACCCGTCACGAAATCCCCCACCCGACGACGCGACAAGATCGCGCTTCGGACCTGACCCGTGGTCAGTACGCGAGGATCTCGTCCAGCAGCTGCCTCACACGACCTTCGACTTCGTCGCGGATGCCGCGTACCGCGTCCATCGGCTTGCCCACGGGGTCCTCGAGCGGCCAGTCGAGATAACGCCGACCGGGCAGGACGGGGCAGGCGTCGCCGCATCCCATCGTCACCACGACGTCCGCGGCACGGACGACGTCCTCGGTGAGCGGCTTGGGAAACTCGCCGCCGACGGAGACGCCGATCTCGTCGAGCGCCTGCACGATCGTCGCCCGCACCTCGGGTCCCGGGGCCGAGCCCGCACTGCGCACTCCGACACGATCGCCCGCGAGGTGCCGGAGGATTCCCGCGGCGAGCTGGGAACGCCCGGAGTTCTGCACGCAGACGAAGAGCACCTCGGGCCGTGCGGGCAGATCGCCCTGCGCCCGACCGAGCGCTTCGAGCCGTGTCGCCGCGAATGAGGCGGTGCGCGAGGCGAGCAGTGGCGACGTCGAACCGGTCGCGAGCAGGTCGTAGCTGCTCTGCACGCTCGCCCGCACGGTCTCAGGGCTGAAGGTGCCGCGGAAGCGGAAGGCGAGATCATCGATGATCCGCTCGAGGTCGGGCTCAGCCGGTGTCGCGCCGCCGTCGCCGATGAGGGCGTTCACGCGATCGATCTGGTCCGGCGCGATCGAGTACCAGACCCTCCGGCCGTCGCGTTCGCGCACGACGACGCCTTCGGACAGCAGCGCCTTCATGTGGTGGCTCACGGTGGGCTGCCGGAGGCCGAGCGCATCCGCGAGCTTTCCGACCAGGGCGTGCCCGCCGTCCGCGTCGCGGATCAGGCGAAGGATGCGGGCACGCGTCGGGTCCGCCAGGACCGTGAGTCCGCGCTGGGCCGCGCCTTTCATAGATCGAAGTCTATCGACGCGCCTCGGCATCGGGTCGGCTTAGGCTCGCGGTGTGACTGCGTTCGACGAGGTCGAGCTGTCCGGCATCCGTCGACGGCTGCTGCCGTTCTGCTACCAGATGCTCGGCTCGCCGTTCGAGGCGGAGGACGCCGTGCAGGACGCGATGGAACGCATCTGGCGAGCCCGCGACTCCTTCGACCCGGAACGCGCGGGCCTGGCGACCTGGGCGTACCGCATCGCCCGCAACGTCTGCCTCGACCGGCTTCGCGAGGCCCCCAGACGCCCGCTTCCGAGGGATCTGCAGGAGCCCGGGATCGAGATCGGCGCGCCGCTGGTGCCCGCGTTCGACGTTCCGTGGCTCACTCCCGCCCCGACCGGCTGGCTCGCCGGCTCGGAGGTCGAGACCACCGTCGAGCGTCGCAGCGACGTGCGCCTCGCCGTGACCGCGATGCTGCAGTCGCTCTCCCCGTCGCAGCGTGGGGCGTTCGTGCTGCGGGACCTCGTGGGGCTGTCTGCCACGGAGACCGCCGAGGTGCTCGACGTGTCGGTCGCGTCGGCGAACTCGGCCCTGCAGCGCGCTCGCGCTGCTCTCTCGAGCGGCACCCGGCGTCCGCACGCCCTCGCCCCGACCGCCGTCGAGCAGTACGCACGGGCGATCGAGCGAGCGGATGTCGCCGCCCTCGCCGCCCTCGTCGCCGACGACGTCGTGTTCGAGATGCCGCCGGTTCCCGCGTGGTCCCGCGGCCGGGCGACCTACCGCGACTTCATGGCGGACTTCTTCGTGCGGCGCGGCGAGGACTGGGCGACGATGCCGATCTCGGCGAATGACCAGCCCGGGATCCTGCTCTACCGGCTCACTCCCGATGGGCGCGAACCGCACACGGTGCAGATCTTCGACGCCGACGCGTCGGGCACGATCGCGCACGTGCTCGTCTACCAGGACCCGCGGCTCTTCGCCCTCTTCGAGAGGGAGTTCTCCGCGGAGCGATGAGTTCGCGGCATCCGATCCGTATGTCCTTGTGAACCCACTTCACGAGGAGGAGACGATGGGACGAGTCATCGTCGTGCAGTACATCACGCTCGACGGCGTGGTCGAGGACCCCGACGGCAGCGACGGGACGCCGTTCGGCGGGTGGGCCATGCGCTACGGACCCGAGGGCGTCGCGGGCGACAAGTTCCGGTTGGGCGACCTGCTCGAGACAGGGGTGCTCCTGTTCGGCCGTCGCACCTGGGACCACTTCGCCGAGCTGTGGCCGGGACGCGACACCCCGTTCGCGCGCGCGATGAACCAGGCGCGCAAGGCGGTGGTGACGAGCCACGCGCTCCCGGAAGGCGCGTGGACGAACTCGCGGGGCGTCGACGGACCCCTCGCCGAGTGGATCGCCGACACCGTCACGACGCAGGACGTGGTCGTGATCGGCAGTGGGTCCGTCGTTCACGCCCTGCGTGAGCACGGCCTCGTCGACGAGTACCGGCTCATCGCGTTCCCGACCGCCGTGAACGCCGGGCGCCGGCTCTTCCCCGACGCCGTCGAGCTCGAGCTCGTGTCGTCCGAGATGACGGGACCTGCGAGCCTCACGATCCACCGCGTCCCCGGCAACACCGCCTGACGCGATCGGCTCAGGCGCCGAGGCCGCGGCGCAGTGCGGCGAGCCCGTACTCGAACGCGCCGTCGACGTCTCCCCCGAGCCGGAAGGCGCCGGCGAGCTCCATGTGGATGAACCCCGTCGCCCACGCGGTCACGAGACGGGCGGCATCGAGAGCGTGGTCCTCACCGGTGATGGCCGCCGCACTGTCGACGATCGTGAGTCCCGCGCGGTCGAGCAGCTCCTGAGGAGCGGCGGCCGCGAACATCAGCCGGAACCCCTCCGGGCGCTCGTCCGCGAGCGCCCGGTAGGCACGCGCGAGGCCTTCCAGAGAGCGGTCGGATGCCTCGAGCCGGCCGGTCAGGTCGTCCACGGTGGCGGCGGCGACGGCCTCGATGAGGGCGTCGCGATCGCGCACGCGCTTGTACAGCGACGGCGCCCGCACCCCCACACGCTGCGCGACGCTCTGCATCGTGAGGCCCGTCGGGCCCGACTCCTCCAGGATGTCGCGTCCCGCCGCGACGATCTCGGCGTACGACGTGCGTTCCGGCGTCGGCATGGCGGCCTCCCGTGATGGCTATTGACAGTAGCCATCATAGCTACGTATCGTAGCCATGCCAAGTTCGGAGACACCGACGGCTCCCGCGAAGGATCCCCCATGAAGCTCGCACCCCACCTGCACCGCATCGGCAACGACATCGTCGCCGCGTACCTCGTCGTGACGGACGACGGCGTCACCGCCGTCGACGCCGGGCTTCCCGGCCACTGGAAGGACCTCGTGCGCGAACTCGAGGGACTCGGCCTCTCCCCCGCCGACGTGAAGGGCGTCGTGCTCACCCACGGCGACAGCGACCACATCGGCTTCGCCGAGCGCCTGCGCCGCGACCACGGCGTGCCGGTGTACGTGCACGAGGCCGACGCCGAGCGCGCCCGCACCGGCGAGAAGCCGAAGGTGTCGACCGGGCCGATGAAACTCGGGCCGACGCTCGGGTTCTTCGCCTACGCCCTGCGCAAGCGCGCGATGCCCACGACCTACGTGTCGGAGGTCGTCGAGGTGCACGACGGCGATGTGCTGGATCTGCCCGGCTCACCCGTGATCGTGGGCATGCCCGGCCACTCCCCGGGCAGCATCGCCGTGCACATCCCCGTCGCGGACGCGGTGTTCGTAGGCGACGCGCTCACGACGCGGCACGTGCTCACCGGTCGCGAGGGCATGCAGCCCGCGCCCTTCACCGACGATCCCGCCGAGGCGCTCGCCTCGCTCGAACACCTGGCCAGACTGCAGGCCTCGTGGGTGTTGCCCGGTCACGGCGCGCCCTGGAAGGGATCGCCCGCCGAGGTCGCGGCGGCCGTCCGGGCGGCTGCGGCCTGAGCCCCACCGCCCCGACACCCACCGTGAAGCGCCCGGACTCAGACCGGCCGCGCCGCCGCGAAGAGGTTCGCCGGGTCGTAGTCGAGCTTGAGCTGACGCAGCCGCGTCCACGCCGACCCGAACGCCACCGAGCGATCGGCGCCGGGAGCGTCGACGAAGGTCAGGGCGAGCGCGTCGGCCCGCCATGCCATGAGCGCCGCGACTCCCGCACGCACCGCCGCCGTCGCGGCCGGCGCGGCCTCGGGCGCCGGCACCATGGCGATCGAGTGCACGAGGTACTCGCCGTCCAGCGACGCGATCGCGCCGCCGCCGTCCGGCCGCCTGTTCACGGCGCCGCCGAGGTGACGAAGTTCCTGCACGAACAGTCCGGGCGTCTGAGCCGCCTCGACGAAGGCGTCGACGGCACGTGCCGGCAACGCCCCCAGCACCGCGTGCCACGTCACCGACGGTGACGGCTCGGGCGGGTCCATGTGCACGCCGACGAGAGCGGGAGCCGGGATGCGGGCGAACGTGTCGACCTCGGGCTGCAGGGCACGCAGCGGTTCGAGCAGCGCGGAGGCCGCGGCATCCGTGTCTTCGATCGCCCCGTCGATCACGACTACCGAACGGCCCGACAGGAACGGCGGCAGCTCGGGCATCGGCGGGATGTGGAGGATGCGCAGGGTCGTGGTCGCGGACTCGGGCGCGGACTGCGTCCACTGGGCCCACGCGTGCGAGACCTCCGAGGCGCGCGACGCGTCCCACAGGAGCATGCCGGCGAAGACGTCGGCGAGCGGGAGCAGGTCGATCTCGATCGCGACGACGACTCCGAACGAGCCGGATCCGCCGCGCAGCGCCCAGAACAGGTCGGGGTGCGCGTCGGCCGTCGCGCGCACCAGCGAGCCGTCGGCCGTCACGACCTCGACGGCGCGCACCGCGTTCACGGCGAGGCCGTGCGCGCGGGCGTAGAACGACAGCCCGCCGCTGAGCGAGTAGCCGACGACCGACACGTCGCCGGCGCTGCCGTGCAGGGCCGTCAGCCCGTGTGGGGCGGCTGCCTCGAGCACGTCGTTCCAGAGCGAGCCGCCGAGCACGCGTGCGGTGCGCGCCTCGGGGTCGACCGTCACGCCGCGCAGCGCCCGC
>JAVBUG010000251.1:0-35225 GCA_031555515.1 Microbacterium sp.
CGATTCACGTCGGGCGGCCCGGGCGGCGCCGGCGGGTTCGAGGACGTCTTCTCGATGTTCAACCAGGGCCGCGGCGCCCGCTACCAGAGCGCCGAGGACTTCGACGACATCTTCGCGATGTTCAACCAGCAGCAGGGCGGCACGGGCTTCGGCTCCGGGCGGTTCGGGCAGCCGAGCGGCGGCTATCGCGGCTTCGGCGGCCCGACCCGCGGCGCCGACGTCACGGCGCGCACGACGATCGACTTCGTCACGGCGACCAGGGGCGAGACCATCACGCTGGCGGGAGAAGACGGCAAGCCGTTCAAGGTGAAGATCCCCGCGGGCGTCTCGGACGGTCAGAAGATCCGGCTGCGCGGCCGCGGGCGTCACTCGCCCGACGGCGGCGAGAACGGCGACATCGTCGTGCAGGTAACCGTGCGCCCGCACCCCGTGTTCACCCGCGACGGGCTGAACCTGCGCGTCACCGTGCCGGTGACGTTCACCGAGGCCGCGCTCGGCGCCACCATCGAGGTGCCGACGCTCGGCGGCGATCCGGTGCGGCTTCGCGTCGCCCCGGGCACGCCGTCCGGTCGCGTGCTGCGCGTCAAGGGACGCGGCGTCGAGTCCACCAAGGGCACCGGCGACCTCCTCGCCGAGGTGCAGGTGGCCGTGCCGTCGCACCTCGACGACGCCGCGCGCGAGGCGCTCGAGCGCTTCCAGAGCCTCGAGCCGAAGGAGAACCCGCGCGCCGACCTGATGGCCAAGGCGCAGGGCTAGCCGATGTATGCGGTGGTTGAGCGAGCGACGCGTTTCGTCTCGCAAGCTCGCTCAACGACCGGAATCTGAGGAGGTGACGAAATGACCGAGGACGACATCGACGAGAATGCCCCGATCTTCGCGATCGCCGTCGCCGCCGAGCTGTCGGGCATGCACCCGCAGACGCTCCGTCAGTACGACCGGCTCGGGCTGGTCGTGCCCGCCCGCACGCAGGGCGGATCGCGCCGCTATTCGCTGCGGCACGTGGAGCAGCTCCGCGAGGTCGCCCGCATGTCGTCGGACGGCATCGGCCTTCCCGCGATCGTGCGCATCCTCGAGCTCGAGAACCGCGTGCAGGAGCTGCACGGCCGCGTCCGCGACCTCGAGGACCGCATGCGCGCCGAGCTCGAGAGGCGTCCTGGCGCCCGCGTCTTCGCGGCCGGCTCCACCGGCTCGGTCGTGACCCTCCGTCACGGCACGCGGGTGCGCCGGGCGACCGAGGTGGTCGTGTGGCGGCCGCGCACGCCGATCGAGCAGCCGGGCGAACTTCCCGGGCAGAATCCGGACGCCTGATTCACGCAAGAGGGAGGAGACGGATGCTGCGTCCCCTCCCTCTTCGCGTGCGTGCGGGGGCGTGCGTCAGACGCGTCGCGCCCGTCGCACGGCGAGCAGCAGGCCGACCGCCCCGAGCGGGACCAGCGGCGAGAGCCCGCCGCCGCCCGTCGCCGGCAGCGGACGCGTGGTCGCCGTGTTCGTCAGCGTGAGTTCGGCCGTCTGCGGGTCGCGTGTGACCGACATCGGCAGCAGGATGCGCCCGTTGTCTTCGGGGGTCAGCGTCTGACCGTTCGCCGTCCACGCCGGCGTCCCCCAGTCGACCCCCGGGATCGATGGAAGCTCGCCTTCGTCGACCTCGAGGATCGTGCCGATCGGGAAGTACGGCGAGTACACCGGCTGGTTCGGCACCAGTTCGACGCGTGGCTGTTGCACGCCGTCCTGCCACCAGTCCAGCGGGAACGTCGTGTCGGCGGGGATCCCGGAAGCGCCGTTGCCCTCGACGACCTTCGTCACCGCCCAACGGGTCAGCGCGACGACCGAGTTCGTGACCTCGAGCACCGGCGTCTCGCCGAGGCCGATCTCGACGAACGCGGCCGGGCTCCACGTGCTCTCGCTCCACTCGTAGCCCGGCGGCAGTGCTGAGGCGTCGGGTTCTTCCTCGAGGAGGTTGACGACGGTGCCGATCGGGAACGAGAGCGGCTCGCCCTCGGCGTCGACCGGACCGGCCGGCGTTCCGTCGGCCGGAAGCGTGAACCGTCCCACCAGCACGTCACGGCTGGGCAGGTGCGCCACGTAGTCGATCGTGAAGGAGTCGACGAGGAGCTGGTCGGGGTCGATACCGGCCAGGTCCTTCTGCACGAGGAAGGTGCCTTCGATCAGCGAGGCGCTGTTCGTGAGGGTGGACGTCACGATCGCCTTGTCGTCCGTGCCGATGACGAGCTGCTCGCGGTCGAACACGGCGCTCCGCCAGGAGATGTGCTCCAGCGTGGGCGCGGCCAGCTCCTGGTAGGTGACGATCGTGCCGTACGGGAACAGCAGCGGTGCGCCGTTCTCATCGACGGGGCCGACCGCATCGCCGTTGCCCGGCAGCCGCAGCACGCCGCGCTGGATGACGTCGCTCGGGTTCAGCTCGGGGAAGTACGCGGTCCACGCCACCGAGAATTCGAGGCCGGGCGGCACCTGCTCGGGCGGAACGCCGTCGAACGCCTTCGAGAGCGTGAAAGTGCCCTCCTTGAGGACGTTCGTCACTTCGATCGCGATGTCCGTGCCCGAGTCCTGCGGCAGCGGGATGCTCACGATCTCGCCGAAGCCCGTCGCCGGGTAGGGCGTGGTCTCACCGGCGATGGTGACGTTGAACACAGGCGGTGCGAAGTCATCCGCTGAGACGGAGTCGCCGGGGACCGTCGGAGGGAGCTCTGCCAGCTCGAGCACCTGTGCGCCGGTCTCGAAATTCTCGAGCAGCTGCGGCTCGCCCACGGGGAGCTCTTGTGCCAGCCGTTCCCCGTCCGGATTGCCGTTGTAAGTGACGGCGTAGCCGAACCCCGGGTCGGCGGCGAAGCGATCGGCGTGCTTCACGATGGTGATCGTGCGCTCGCTTTCGGCGGGCGTCACGCCGTTCGTGAGCTCGACGGCGACCGTGCTTCCGCCCTCGCCCTCACCGGCGACGATGAGGAAGGTGCGGCCGGGGTCCCATCCGATGCTGCTCCACTCGTATCCTTCGGGCGGGTCGATCCCAGTGAGGTCCTCGGTGAGCACGATGCGCGTGCCGACGGGGAACGCGATCGGGTTCTCGTCCTCATCGAGCGGGAAGACCGGCGTGCCATCGAACGGGACCACCAGCGTGCCGCTGTCGATCGGCTCGACCGGCTGCCCCTGGAACTCGGCGGTCCAGGTCACGGGCACGCCGGGGATGTCCGCCGGCGGACCCACGGGTTCGTCGGTCGACAGGTCGATGATCGACTTCGAGACGCTGAACGTGCCGGTGACCTGCTCAGCCGAGTTCGTGACCGTCACGGTCGTCGTGCCGGTGGTCTCGATCACCAGTGGATTCGGATCGATGACGGGGTCGCCCCACTCCCACCCGGGTACGGTCTCGGGTGTGATCTCCTCGAAGACCACCGTGGTGCCGATGGGGAACTGCGTGCCCGCGGCGACCGGGGTTCCGTCGGCCGGGATCTCGAGCGATCCGGTCCACACTGTCGTGTCGGGCTCGGGCGCCCGCGCGACGTAGTTGACGGTGAACGTCGTGCCGTCCGGCAGCTGGTCGGGCTCGATGCCGTCGAGCTGCTTGCGCACCTCGAACGTGCCGCCGGTGTCGGTGCACGGGATCTCGCCCGAGAACAGGAACGAGTGCACCTCGCCGCCCTTGATCGTCACGTTCTGACCGATCACCTGGCCGTCGAGGGGTGCGGCGTCGACGGTGACCGAGGCGTCGGGTGCGTAGATCGACCCGTCGATGCGCCCCTGGGCCGCCGTCACTGTGACATCGCCGGTGAGCTGCGACAGATCCCACACGATGAACGGGGAGTACGCGCCCTGGGGGTCGGCCCGCGCGCCGATCACCTCGGTCGTCCCGGGCTGGACGCGGATGACGAGCGGGTTCGCGACGCCGGGAGTCGGACTGCCGGGGGAGAACTGGATGAGCGCGGTGCCCGCGAGGTCGGCGTAGTCCACGACGTTGGGCTGGTCGGCGCTCAGCTCGGCGAGCACGACTCGGTCACCGTAGTTCTCTGCGACCTCCACGGGATAGCCGACCCCGGTCGTGGGGTTCGCGATGTCGGCGAAGCACGTCTTCGCCTCCTCCCACGACGCGTCGCGGTTCGCCTCGACATAGTCGGCGACGGCGGTGTCGGAGGTGTTCGCCGTGTAGATGCTGCCGTTGCCGGCCGCACCGGACGGGGGCGCAGCATCCGCCGGATACTGCTGGTGGGTCGCGTCGATCAGCGGCGTCTGGTCGACGCTGGAGGGATTCTGGTTCAGACGCAGCCAGTCCGAGCGCGGGAAGGCCTGCCAGCCGTCGTTCCGCGCGACCATCTTGAGGTCGCCCCACAACGCCGGGTCGCTGGTGCCGGCGCTCGTGATGGCGAGGATGCCGGTGCTCGCTGTGCTGTACCGGTTGACGAGGAAGCGCGTGGGGTCGCCGTCGACGGTGGGCAGGTCGTAGTCGCCGGTGCCCGCCGCGACGTGGATGATCGTGTACTGGCTGGCCTGCGGAGCAACTGTCGCCATGCCGCCGACCGCGATGCTGCCCTCGGTCTCCTGGTTCTGCAGGAGAGCGTCGTTGCGCGCGTAGACGGTGAACCCGCCCGCGATCGCGAAGGGATTGACCGACTCGGGATACGCCGCGGCGGCCGGCTGCGGATCGACCGCGCCCACCGCTACCGCCCCCGTGGCGGCGAGCAATGTCGCGGTGAGACCGGCGACCAGGCGGCGCAGACGCGGGCGGTCGAATCGTGGCATTGTGCGAGACCCCTCTCCCACCGGCAGCGCGGGGAGACGCTGCCGGGTGACTCGTACCCTATCGGTCCTGATCAACCGGACAATGTCGGCGTCCCCGCACGCCGACATGTCGCCGGCGACCGGATGGCGCTCAGAGCACGCCGGCGTCGTACCTCGTCTCGCCGGCGACGACGGTGCGCACGACCCGCGCGGTCAGCAGCGACGCGGGGCCGTCGGCGAACGGGTCGGCGTCGACGATCGCGACGTCCGCGGCCAGTCCCGCCTCGAGCCGCCCGCGCGTCGCGCCGTCGCCGACCGAGGCCGCAGCATCCCGTGTCGCATGTCCCAGCGCCTGCGCGAGAGGCAGCGCGTACTGCGGATGCTGCGGCGCGAACGAGTCGTCCAGCGCCGAGCGGCGAGTCGCCGCGATGTACATGTTCGGGAGGGCCTCGTGCGGCGCGGTCGGCGCGTCGGTCGAGAAGGCGAGCAGGGCGCCGGCGTCGACGTACTCGGGCCACGCGAACGCGCGCTCGACGCGCTCGTCGCCGAGCATCGCGGCCCAGTTGTCGAAGATCGCGGGGTCGGCGTGCACGGGCTGCATCGACGCCGTCACGCCCAGCCGTGCCATGCGCTCGGCGGTTCCGGGGGCGGCGTACTCGAGGTGCTCGATGCGGTGGCGGCGCGCGCGGTCGCCGTTCACCTCGGAGGCGTGCTCGAGCGCGTCGAGGGCGATGCCGCTTGCGAGGTCGCCGATCGCGTGGAGCGCGACCTGCAGTCCCGCCGCGTCGGCGGCCACGACGACGGGCGTGATGTCGGCGAGCGGCCAGATCGGCTCGGCATTCGATCCGTTGGAGTATGGATGCTGCATCGCCGCCGTGCACGCATCGATCACGCCGTCGACCACGAGCTTGATGCCGACGATGCGCAGCCAGGGCGAGCGCACGGTATCGGCGAGCTCGGCGGCCCGGGCGACCTGGGCGAGATTCGCCGCCTCGTCGCCGGTGTTCTCGACGAACCAGTGCGCGGCCACGCGCAGCGGGAGGTGCCCGCCGCGCCGCTGCGCGGCCCGCTGGAACGCGGCGAGCCCGAGCTCGTCGAACGCCATGTCGACCGCGCCCGTGACTCCGGTCGCCGCGTAGGCCGCGAGCGTGCGCTCGACGGCGGCGTCGCGGTCCGCGTCGTCGGTCTGCGCAGCGAGGAACGCCCACGCGTGCGCCTGCGCCGCCGTCTCGTACAGCATGCCGTCGGGCTCGCCCTCGGCGTCGCGGCCGATGCGGCCACCCAACGGGTCGGGGGTGTCGCGCGTGATCCCGAGCTCGGCGAGGGCCGCGGAGTTCACCCAGCACGAGTGGTAGTCGTTGGCGTCGAGGTAGACCGGCACGTCGGCGACCGCGGCGTCGATCATCGCGGCCGTCGGCGCGCCGCCGGGAACCGAGTCGAAGAGCCAGCCGCGCCCCAGCACGCGCGCGGCGCCGGGCTGTGCCGCCCGTGCGGAACGGAGGCGTGCCTGGAGGTCGTCGAGCGTGCGTGCGTCGGTGAGCCCGACCCTGCCGAGTGCCTCGCCCATCATCACCAGGTGGGTGTGCGCGTCGGTGAATCCGGGGAGGAGCAGGCGGCCGTCGAGGTCGACCGTGGCGGCATCCGCTCCGGCCGCGGCGTGCGCGCCCTCGGTGTCGCCGGCGAACACGACCCCGTCCCCGGCGACGACGAGCGCCTCCGCCCAGGGGCTCGAGCCCGCCGTGAAGATGCGGCCTCCGGTGTAGATGGTGGCGGTCATGCGTGAAGCTCCTCGGTCTCTGCGGAAGCTGTCGCTGCGACAGCGGTCTCGACAGCGGCGTCGGCGGCAGCATCCCTTTCCACCCTCGTCGAGATCGCCGCGACGATCGCCGCGGGGATCGCGAGCACGAAGCTCGCCACGCCCAGCACGACGGTGAAGCCCTGGTAGCCGAACGCTTCGACGAGCGCCGCGCCGATCACGGGGGTGAGCGCGGAGCCGACGAGGTAGACGGCGAGGAGCGGCCCCGACCAGCGGCCGTCCGCGTCGAGCGCGGCCGAGGTCGACACGAAGTACATGAAGGCGATCGCGTAGATCGTGTTCCAGACGATGAAGAGGGTGATGAACGCCGTCTGGTCGCTCGCGAAGCCGAGCGCGATCTTCAGCGCGCCGCCGGCGACGAGCAGCACCACGAGGGGCACCGCGCGGCCCAGCCGGTTGCCGACGATCATGAGCAGCACCGAGCCCACGAGCCCGCCGGCCGTCGCGCCGCTGAGCGCGAGGCCGAGACCCTCGGGCGTCAAGCCGGCCTGCTCGCCGCCCATGACGCCAGCCATCGCCCACAGCGAGTCCTCGCTCGCCGCCCACAGTGCGAAGGTGACCAGCAGTGCGAAGCCCGCGATCGTCACGGTGCGCGAAGCGGTCCGCGTACGGGGCGCACGCACGGCGCCCGTCTCGGGAATGGTGACGGGCATCGCCTCGGGCACGGCGGCGCCCGCCTGCGGTTCGATGACGGGTGCGACCGGCAGCCAGCCGACCGCGATCAGGCCGATGAGGCAGAACAGTGCGAGGGCGCCGAAGACGTCGAGGGGTGCGAGGCCGATCAGCGGGATCACCGCGAGCACGATCGTGATGACGCCGCGGTTGGCCAGGCCGTTGAAGCCGGCGACGCGGTCGGGGTTGCGGAACGCGGCGAGAGCGGCGCCCGCCGCGGCGACGGCGCAGCCCGCGCCGACGCCGCCGACGAGGAGGCCGGCGATCGCGACGCCCGCCGACGGGACGAGCGCGGCCGCGAGGAATCCGGCGAGCCCGGCGGCCAGGCCGATGCGCGCGACCGTGCGACGGTGCGCGCCGGCGCACAGCGGCGCGGTCGCGAGGCCGGTGATCGCGGTGGCGAGCAGCGTCGCGGTCACGATCCAGCTCGCGGTGAGCACGTCGACGGCGAAGCCGGTCTGCAACGCGGTGATCATGTACGGCGAGAGGTTCACGCCGAGGTACCCGGCGATGCCGATGGCGAAGGTCGCGGCTGCGGTCGGGAACCGCAGGGGCACGCGAGCGGTGAGGTCGTTCATACGGGATCCTTCTGTCGTTTCCTGCACGACGGTGTGCGACACCCGGCCAGCCTGGCCGGTAAACGAACGGTATTCGTTTATTGTTGCACGCGTGTGACGGATCCGGGAAGCCCCGATTTCGGCAGACCCGCCGAAGCTAGGCTGACCGGGATGGAGGAAGACGGATGCCGCGTCCTCGCGTGAACCTGCTGTCGGTCGATCTGATCGCCGACGCCGCGATCGACCTCGCCGACTCCGGCGACACGTTCGGCGTCAACGCCCTCGCGCGCAAGCTCGGCGTCACACCGTCGTCGCTGTACAACCACGTCGACGGCAAGGACGCCATCATCGAGCTCATGCGCTCCCGGCTCGGGGCGAGGTACTTCCCCGAGCCGATGACAGGGGAGTGGGACGAGATCGTCACGGGGACCGTGCGGGGCCTGCGGCACCTGTACGCCGACCACCCGCTCATCGTGCCGCTCATCGTGGGCAAGACGATCACCGACCCCGGCGTCATCGGCAGCTACGACAGGCTCGCCACCGCGCTCGTCGACGCGGGCGTCCCCGACGACGAGGTGCTCGCGATCGTGGCGATCGTCGACGCCTACGCGATCGGGTTCGGGCTCGACCTCGCGTCGCCCGACGAGATCTGGCAGCCGACCGTGCCGACGGCCACGCTCGGACGACTGATCACGGATGCCGCGCACGGCGCTGAGCGCAGCGACGCTGCCTTCGAGATCGGTCTCGAGATGCTGGTCGCATCGCTGCGCCTGCGGCTGCAGAGCCGCCGCTGAGGATCAGCTCGCCGCGTCGACTCCGCGGTGCGTGCGGAACAGCTCCCAGTCGGCCCGCGACAGGTCGGCATACGCGTACGCCCACTCGAGGATCGCCTCGCCCGCGACCTTGCCGCCGCCGACGTAGCCCGCCACGGCGGCCGACAGCGGGGACTGCCCGTGCGCGCGGGCCAGCGTCGCCGCGCATGCGTCGGCGTACCAGAGGAACGACGAGTCGTCGAGCTCGTCCATGTCGAACCCGCCCTTCTTGTCGCGGAACTGCCGGACGTAGAAGTCGCGCTGCGCGCCATAGGTCGATCGGCGCAGATAGCCGAGGAAGGGGTCCGACACGGACTGGAGGATGCGCTGCATGCCGACTACGCGGCCGCCGTCGCCGTACTGGTCGATGAAGCGGGTCACGACCTCCGGCTGCTCGGCCTTGCCGTGCTCGATCAGCACGCTCTTTCCGGCCTCCTTGCCCTGCAGCAGGAGCACGTCGTCGTCCCCGTCCTGCATCGAGATGACGAAGCACCGCGTGCCGACGCTGCCCACCCCCACGACGCGCAGGGCGATGTCGGAGAGGCGGTACTTCTGCAGGAGCGCCCGGATGTCGATGTTCGCCGACTGCACGTACTGGTCGAAGACGCCCAGGACGCGCTCCTCCGACTGGGCGTCGATGTGGGTCATCGTCGGCGGCGCCTCGACGAAGACGACGCGACCCTCGTCGTCGAGCTGCGTCATCTTCTTCGCCGCCCGCGCGCCGGTGCGCTTCTCCGCCTCCTTGATGGCGGAGTCGATGGCCGCCTGGGTGTCGGCGTCGACGGCGCGCTCGGCGGCCAGGGCGTCGAACCGGTCGTAGTACCGCTTGAGCGGGCTGCGCTTGGCTCCCGTGCCGAGCGCGCGGGCGTAGACCCGCACCGCGTCCAGAGATGCCTCGCGCACCACCGAGTCCGGGCGACCGGTCGACTGCCCCGCGATGACGATGCTTGTGACGAGACGTTTGACGTCCCACTCCCACGGCGCCCACGCGGACTCGTCGAAGTCGTTGAGATCGAAGACGAGGGATCGCTGCGGGGAGGCATACAGCCCGAAGTTCGACACGTGCGCGTCGCCGCACGACCCGACGCTCACTCCGCTGCTCGGTGATCGCGAGAGGTCCGCCGCCATCAGCGCGGCCGTGCCCCGGTAGAACGCGAAGGCGCTGGCGGCCATGCGCTCCGTGCGCAGCGGAACCAGTTCCGGGACGCGCTCCTCGTCCTGCGCATCGAGGATCCCCATCGGGTCGCGGTCGTTCGTCGGCAGCTCGGCGAGCGACTCCCGCGGGTTCTGCTCGCGCGCCGTGCGCCCGTCGGCGACGTGGTCGGCGTAGGACGGCAG
Source organism: Microbacterium sp. (assembly GCA_031555515.1). Classification (GTDB taxonomy): domain Bacteria; phylum Actinomycetota; class Actinomycetes; order Actinomycetales; family Microbacteriaceae; genus Microbacterium. Next base: position 9,924 of record JAVBUG010000251.1, read on the forward strand.
CGGGGCCCAGGTGCGGCCGATGGGCGAGGCATCGATCGTAGACATGGGCCCAGTGTGGCACTGTGCGGCGCCGACCCGGAAGAGCGGTACCCTGACGCCGTGACCCGCGCCGCGCAGCCCGCTCCGCCACCCGCGATCTCGCCGAGCCTGCGCGTGCTGCTGGTGCTCGCGGCGACCGTGGTCGTCCTCGCGGGCGTGTACTTCGCACGGAGCCTGATCGGCCCGCTGGCCCTCGCCATCGTCCTCGTCGTGATCTGCGAGCCGGTCCGTCGCCCGCTCGAGCGGCGCGGCTGGCCGCGCTGGGCCGGCACGACCGCCGTGATCGTCGTGGCCTACCTCGTGCTGGCCGTGATGGGCCTGCTGCTGTGGGTCGCCGGCGTGCAGTTCGCCGGCCTCGTGTCGGACTACCTCGACCAGCTGCGCGGCAGCCTCGACGACTTCCTGGCATGGCTCCAGTCCGTCGGCCTGGATCAGCAGGCGACGGATGCTGCGGCCTCGGTGCTCGACCCCAAGGCGCTGCTGGGGCTCGTCGGGAGCATCGGCGGCACGGTGATCGGGGTCGTCACGGCGCTGTTCTTCGTGGTCTCGTACATCATCTTCACCGCGGCCGACGCGGCGCGGTACCGCGCCGCCGAGCGGGTGTTCGGCGCCGGCCGCCGCCCCGTGCTGGCCCGGATCGGACGCCTGAACCGCGGCATCCGTCGCTATTACGTCGTCAATGCGTCGTTCGGCGCCGTGGTCGCGATCATCGACGGTCTCGCGCTCTGGGCCCTCGGTGTGCCCGCGCCGATCGTGTGGGCGGTGCTCGCCTTCGTCACCAACTTCATCCCCAACATCGGATTCGTGCTCGGCCTCATCCCGCCCGCCGTGCTGGCATTCGTCGTCGGCGGCTGGCCGCTGTTCCTCGCGGTCATCGCGATCTACTGCGTCGTCAACGTCGTGCTGCAGGTGCTCGTGCAGCCGAAGTTCGTGAGCGACGCGGTCGACCTGAGCCTCACGCTGAGCTTCTTCTCGGTCGTGTTCTGGACCTTCGTGATCGGCCCCCTCGGTGCGATCCTCTCGATCCCGCTGACCTTGTTCGTGCGCGCGCTCGTGCTCGAGGGCGACCCTGGCTCACTATGGCTGCGGTGGCTCTCCGGAGACCGCACCGCCACCCCCGCGTCCGCCGCCCGCGAGTCGCTCTCCGACTCCTGAACCACCCTCGCCCGTACCGCCCGAATCCTCCCGGAGCCCCGATGACCCAGACCTCGCTCGACCGGCCCACTCCCGAGCAGCCCTCCTCGCCGCGCAGCACGCGGGGGGTGTTCGACGCCTCGAGCGAGCGGTCGCTCGAGTCGCTTGCGCTCGGCGTCGGGGCGATCTCGTTCGTCATCGTCGCCCTCGTTTCGCTGGTCGCGTTCCAGTTCCAGGCCGCGCCCATCTCGGGCCCCGGCTCGGTCGGCCAGTTCGCGGCCGTCGCCTCCGGCGTCGTCGCCTTCCTGGCGGTGATCGCCGGACGGGTCGTCGTGCACCGTCACGAGGGCGGCCGCCGCTTGGGCGTGCTGGACTACGTCGACGTCGCGGCCCTCGCCTTCGCGCACGGCGTGATCGCGCTGCTCGGCTGGACGCTGCTCGCGGTCATCCTCGAGCAGGCGTTCATCGGCGCGACGGTCTTCGCGCTGCCGGTTCTCCTCCTCGCGGGTGCCACCGCCGCGATGAGCGGCTATCTCGCGTTCTACTCCGCCACGCACATGGACCTGCAGCTGCTCGCGGTCGTGCTGGCCGTCTTCCTGGTGTTCGGCGTCCTCGCCAGCATGCTCACGGCGAGCGACCCGAACTGGTGGAAGGACAACCTCAGCGCCCTCGGCATGTCGTCGAACGTCTCGGCCTTCGCCTTCAACATCACGATCATCGTCGCCGGCTTCCTCGTGACGACGCTCGCCCGCTACTCCACGCACGGCATCCCCACGACGAACCCGAAGGGTGTCGGCCGCGTGCGCGTGACCCTGATCGTGCTCGGCGTGTTCCTCGGCATGGTCGGCCTGTTCCCTGTCGACAGGTTCTTCGCACTGCACACCGGAGTAGCGTCCGGCATGGTCGCCGCATTCGGCGTGCTCGTCATCGCGCTTCCGAAGTGGATCACCGGCATCTCGCGGGCCTTCGTCGCGCTCGGCTGGCTCTTCCTCGCTGTCACCCTGCTGCTCGCGGTCTTCTTCTTCATCGGCTACTACACGCTGACCGCTGTCGAGCTCGTCGCCGGCATCCTCGTGTTCACCTGGATCGTGCTGTTCATCCGCAACGCGGCGGCGCTGCAGCAGGATTCGCGGCAGCCGGTGTCGGCCGACTGAGGGCTCGCGCCGGCTCCGCCGGCCCCGGCGTCGAGCTGCCCATTCGGCCGATCAGCCCCGCGAGATAGCCTGCGGGCATGACGCATCACGAGGCGAACGTCCTGTTCGGCGAGAGAAGAGCGGGCGAGACGGCGGCGACGCTGAAATGGTCGCGCATCATGTACTGGCCGCTCAGCTTCGCGGCGCTGGGCTTCCTCATCACGTACACGATCCACGTCATCGGTGATCTGCAGGGTCTCGCCGCGATGGTGACGACGACGATCATCACCCTGACATGGGTCATGTTCATCGTCGACTACTTCGCGCGGCTCGCGCTCTCGAAACCGCGCGGAGCGTGGTTCCGCTCGCACCTCGCCTCGCTGGGGATGGTCCTCATCCCGGCGCTGCGTCCCGTGCGGCTGCTCGACGCCTTCACCCGGATCGCCGCGTTCCGCCGCACCGCGGGCACGACGCTGCGTGCCCGGCTGCTGATCTACGGCATCGGGTCGGCCCTGCTCCTCATCTGGTACATCTCGCTGGTGGTGCTGCAGTTCGAGCGCCACGCGCCGGGCGCGAACATCCTCAACTTCGGTGACGCGGTGTGGTGGGCGTTCTGCACGATCACGACGGTCGGGTACGGCGACTACACACCCGTGACGCATGCCGGCCGCATCGCCGCGATCGTGCTCATGGCCGGCGGCGTGGTGCTCGTCGGCGTGATCGTCGCGACGATATCTTCGGCGGTGACGGAGAAGGCCGCGCCATCCGGCGCCCACCACGCGGCTCACCCGCACCACGCCACGGGCGAGACGGCACCGGTCGCGGAGTCCGCGTCGAACGCGACGAACCCGTCGCGGCCGGCGTCAGCGCACTGAGACCGGTCGATCCCACGGGAGGCGCGCGCCGGGCCGCTCGCGAGCGAGATCGTCCGGCGTGATCAGCATCTCGCGCGCCTTGGTCACGACGAGCCACGCGGGCAGCACGATGATGCAGAGCATCGGCAGCACGGTCACGTCGTCCACGATCGCAACGGCGACGAACAGTGCGACCCACCCGTCGCGGGCGATCGCGAGCACGACGCCCAGCACTCCGCACGCGACGGCGAGCGACGGCGACAGGCCGGGCAGCAGCGCGCTGCCGAGGAGGCCGGCGGCGACGCCGAGGAACACCGCGGGGAAGATGCGGCCGCCGCGGAATCCCGCCGATGCCGCGACGACGAGCGCCGCCATCTTGACCAGCAGGATGATCGTGAGCTGCTCGGGCGGGTAAGCGTCCGGATCCTCGAGCAGCTCCGCGCTCTGGTCGAGGCCCTTGAACAGGGTGATCGGGCCGCCGATCGCGCCGAGCAGACCCAGCACCACGCCGCCGAGCGCGGTGAAGAGCAGTGGATGCCGCAGCGCATGGAAGGCGCGGTGCACCAGCGGGAAGAGATAGATGCCGACGAGGCCGAAAGCGGCCGCCGCGCACGCGATGAGCGCCCCGGTGAGCAGGTCGAGCGGCTGCGGGCTGCCGTAGGGGTCGAACGGCGACTCTGAGCCGAAGCCGCCGCCGGCGAGGTAGGTCGTGACCGAGCCGGCGCCGGCAGCCACGAGCGGCAGGAACAGCTTGTCCCACAGGGACCCGCCCATCTTGAACTCGCCCACCATGCCGGTGAAGACGAGGGCGGCGGCGACCGGGGTGCCGAACAGTGCACCGATGGTCGCCGAGATCGCGAGCGCCCCGATCAGCGCGGGCGGCACCGCCTTCGAGACCCGGGCGAGGATCGCCACCGCCAGCGAGACGTTGATCGCGATGATCGGGTTCTCGGGGCCGAGGCTGACGCCGCCGGCGAGGCTGAGGATGACGACGACCGCGAGGCCGGGGAGCACCGAGAGCTTGAGCGGCGTGGCCGCGAGCTCGGTCGTGGCCGAATCCGGGCCGGCGTGGCCGGGGACGAGCCACACCACCAGCCCGACAGCGATGCCGGTGAAGGTGAGCACGGCGAAGATCCACCACGGTGAGTCGGGCGCGATGCCGAGCGACTTCGGCAGGTTCGTCCAGAGCCCGTCGTCCACCTGATCGGCGAGGAGGTCGACGGCGCGCAGCGAGAGCGCGGACAGGACGCCGATGAGGATCGCGGGGATCGACAGCAGCACCAGTCGCCTGACGGTGAGCTGCGGTCCCGGTGGCGTGGCCGGTGCGGGCGAGGCGGCGGAGGGGCCGGGCATGGCGCCACGATAGCGGCCGGGGCGCACTGCCGCGAGGAACGCGGCCGACGAGATCCCGCCGGGCGGGGCGCGCCCGCCGGGCTCGGCGACGCGCATACGCCATGATTCGGCTGTGGACGAGCACACCTGGCACAAGCGGACCTCCGGGCCGTTGATCGTCGCGGGCTTCGCGTACCTGGTGGCGTACTCGTGGCGGGTCATCGCCGACCTGAACGGTCCGGGCCGCACCGTCGCGACGACCGTGATCGCTGTGACGTGGGCGATGTTCATCGCCGACTACCTCGTGCGCCTCTCCCTGGCGAAGGACAAGCGGGTGTGGTTCCGCAAGCACCTGGCCGCCTTGACGTTCGCCGTCATCCCGGTGCTGCGGCTCGTCCGCCTGCTCCGCGTGCTGACCTACGTGCCGGGGATGAGGACGACCGCCGGCGGCGCGCTGCGCACGAAGATCCTGGTCTACGGCGTCGGCGCGTCGCTCATCCTCATCTACCTCGCATCCCTCGCGGTGCTGGAGGCCGAGCGTCACGCCCCTGACGCGAACATCACGACCTTCGACATCGCGATCTGGTGGTCGTCCGTCACCGTGACGACGACGGGCTACGGCGACTACACGCCGGTGACGGGCGCAGGCCGATGGGTCGGCGTCGGGCTCATGTTCGGCGGGGTGGCGCTCGCGGGTGTGATCACGGCGACGCTCGCCTCGTGGGTGCTCGAGCGGGCCGCTCGTGAGCACGACGACGAAGAGCCGGCGACGCGCGCGCAGCTGCGCATCCTCACCGAGAAGCTCGACGCGTTCATGGCGCCTCCGGCGCCGGGCACCTCAGGCGGCGCGCCCGGACCGGAACGCGGGCCGGGACCGGAGCACGGTCGCGGACCGATGGGCGACGGCGGCGACGACCGCCCGGGCGGCTGATCCGCGGGGATCCGAGCGCGCGGCGGGGCGCGGCATCCATCCCCCTCACGCAAGATGGCCGCGTCCCCCCGTGGGGAACGCGGCCTTCTCGACGGGATGCGTCAGGAGAGCAGCTTGGCCTTCGCGGCCGCGAACTCCTCGTCCGACAGGATGCCCTGAGCGTGCAGCTGCGCGAGCTGCGTGATCTTGGCCATCATGTCGTCCTCGGCGGGCGCGGCAGCCGGCGCCGGAGCAGGAGCCTGAGCGGCCTGGGCGTTGGCGACGGCCTGCGCCGCCGCCTGGTCCATGGCCGCCTGCTGGGCCTGGGCCTCGTAGGCCTGCTGCTGCGACTGGTCGTAGTACTTCTGCTGCTGGTGGCGTGCGACGCTGCCCGAGACGGCCGTCGCCGTACCGGCGACGACAGCGGTGCGGGCGGCCATGCCGATCAGGCCGGGACGGCCCATTCTTCCGAGTGGCATGTGTCTTTCCTCCTTCAGTCCGCGTTCTCGGCGAGGAACGCGTTGACGATGGGTGCCGGGATGCTCTCGCGAGCGATGACGGCGCCGCCGGCGTCGTAGAGCGCCGCGGCGAACGACTTCGCCCACAGGAGCTCGACCACGAGGATCGCGGCGGACGAGCCCGGCTCGAGGTTCTCGGCGAGGTACAGGATGTCGTCCTGGCCCGCGAGACCTGCGAGGTCGAGCGCCGGAGCGCCGTCGTCGATCGTGTCGGAGAGCTCGAGCACCTCGATCTCGCCTTCGGGCGAGCGGCGGGCGAACACGAGGTCGAGCACGTTGACGGTGCCCGCGGCGACGAGGTCGTCGATCGCCTGGAGCACCGCGGGGCCCGGGCGGTCGCCCTCGAAGCCGATCGCGTAGAACTCGATCGGGCCGTAGTCGAAGGTCGTCATGTCTTCTCCTGTTCCGGTGCCGGCTTAGGCTGCCAGCGCCTTGGCCTTGAGGGCGTCGAACTCGGCCTGCGAGATCGCGCCCGAGTCGAGCAGCGACTTGGCCTTCGCGATGTCGTCAGCCGCGCTGGAGCCGCCGGTGCCCGCCGTCTGGCGGATGTAGGCGTCCTGAGCGGCGCGCATCTCCTGCGCCTGCTCGATCGACCGCTTCTGCATGCTGTTGCCGCGGGCGATCAGGTACACCAGCGCCGTCAGGAACGGGACGAAGATCAGGAACAGGATCCAGATGGCCTTCAGCCAGCCGTTGAGGTCGTGGTCGCGGAAGATGTCACCGATGATCGAGAACAGGACCATCAGGTACGCGACGAAGACGAAGATCCAGAAGAACCAGAGGACGAAGTCCCACAAATTGCCCATGCGAGGTTGCCAATCGTGAGGACGGACCGAAGCCCGCCACTGTGAAGTTGCGGTCCGCGCCCCTTGCGCCGGCCGTGGTCGCGACACTACCCCCAAACACGCCGTCTGCACATGACGCAATCTGAACGATTTCGGACGGAATGGCGGCATCATGATCCTCATGACCGACGAACCCGAGAGCTCCGACGCCGGCGTGGTCGCCGCAGGCGTCGAAGAGCGCCCCCGCCGCTTCTCGCGCGTGCTGGCAGGGCTCGATCATCCGCTCGCGACGGGGTTCCTCGTCACGATCGGCGTGCTCGGCGCGATCGTGCTCGGCTCGGCCATCGGGTCGATCTCGACGATCCTCGTCTACATCATCCTGGGCATGTTCCTCGCGATCGGCCTCGACCCGATCGTGCGCATGCTGGAGCGCCACAAGGTCAAGCGCGGCGCCGGCATCGCGATCGTGTTCGGCGGCTTCGCGCTGATCGCGGTGGCGTTCTTCGTGTTCGTGCTGCCGCCGGTCATCGCCCAGATCGTGCAGCTGGTGCAGGCGATCCCCGAGCTCGTCGAGAACATCCCCCAGTCCGACTGGTTCGCGAGGCTGACGCCCGACGCGCAGGTTGCGGTGCTGGGGGCCCTCGAGCAGATCGCCGCGTGGATCTCGGCGCCGTCGACCCTCGCGGCCCTCGGCGGAGGCGTGCTGGCGGTCGGCGTCGGATTCGTCGCGGCGATCTCGGCGAGCTTCGTCGTCATCGCGCTGACGCTGTACTTCCTCGCGTCGCTGACGGCCGCCAAGCGCGCCTTCTACGACCTCGCGCCCGCGCACAGCCGCGTGCGCCTCGCCGACCTCACCGAGCGGATCACCGACTCCGTCGGCAGCGCCCTGATCGGATCGGTCATCCTGTCGTCGATCAACGCCGCCGTGGTGTTCGTCCTGCACGTGGTGATCCAGCTGCCGTTCCCCGCGCTCATGGCGGTGATCGCGTTCGTCGTGACGCTGATCCCGCTGTTCGGTTCGGTGATCTTCTGGATCTTCGCGTCGATCATCGCGCTGTTCACGAGCCCCGAGCAGGCGCTGATCTTCTTCATCGCGTACCTCGTCTACATCCAGATCGAGTCGTACGTCGTGAGCCCCCGCGTCATGAACAAGGCGATCGAGATCCCCGCCGCGCTGGTGCTCATCGGCGCGCTCGCCGGCGGCGCGCTCGCCGGCATCGTCGGCGTCCTGGTCGCTCTCCCCGTGATGGCGTCGATCCTGCTGATCATCCGCGAGGTCGTGGTCCCGAAGCAGAACCTCAAGGTTTAGCCGGCTTCCGGCGCCAGAAACGTCAGTTCAGGGCAGACGTGAGGCGCATGAGGCCGTCGAGGAACGTGGCCTTGCCGGGCTCGCGCTTCCACTCCTCGAGCGTGAGCTCGCGGCCGGCGTCGCGGTAGGCCTGCTCGACCTCGCGCATGCCGGCGACGAAGGACTCGCCGCGCACCATGAGCGAGACCTCGCTGTTGAGGCTGAACGAGCGGATGTCCATGTTGCTGGACCCGATGACGGCGATGTCGTCGTCGATCGAGAAGTGCTTCGAGTGGAGGATGAACGGCTCCGGGTACAGGAAGATCCGCACGCCGGCCTCGAGGAGCACCTGGTAGTACGAGCGCTGCGCGTGCCACACCATGAACTGGTCGCCGATCTCGGAGACGAACAGCTGCACCTCGAGGCCGCGCTGGCAGGCGCTCGTGATGGCGTAGACCATCGCCTCGTCGGGCACGAAGTAGGGGCTCGTCAGGATGACCTTCTCGGTCGCCCCGTAGATGAGCGACAGGAACAGGCGCAGGTTGTTCTCGGTGTCGTAGCCCGGGCCGCTCGGCACGACCTGGCACTGCAGCGCGTCGGGCGCGGTCGACACCGGCAGTTGAGACGGCGGCACCTGTGCCGTGGCCGAGAGGTCTTCCCCGGTCTCGATGAGCCAGTCCGACAGGAAGACCGTGTTGACGGATGCGACGACCGGCCCGGTCAGCCGCGTCATGAGCTCCTGCCACTTGAGGCCGCGCTTGATGTTCTTCTGCGAGTCGTAGTGCCGGGCGATGAGGTTCTGCGAGCCCATGAACGCGACGCGGCCGTCGACGACGACGATCTTGCGGTGGTTGCGCAGGTCGGGGCGCTGGTACTTGCCCTTGAAGGGCTCGACCGGGAGCATCCACGCCCACTTCACGCCGATGCGGTCGAGCTCGGCCAGCATCTTGTCGCTGTCGGCCACCTTCTTGGTCGCGACGTAGTCGGCCAGGAGGCGCACGGTGACGCCGCGCGCGACCGCGCGCTCCATCGCGGTGAAGAATCCGCGGGTGGTGTCGTCCCATCCGACGATGAAGAACTCGATGTGCACGAAGTCCTTCGCCGTGTCGACCTCGGCGGCCATCGCGTCGATCGACTCCTGGTAGTGGGGCAGGAGCGTCGCCTCGTTGCCGTCCGAGGCGGGGAGCGCCGTCAGGTTCTGGTTCTGCTGCACCACGCGCTGGAACCACCGCGGCCACGAGGCATCCGTCTCGGCCAGCGCGCCGTCGGTCACCCTGCCGCGGATGATCTCGTCGATGCGCGCCTGCTCGGCGCGTCTCTTCGCCGGCAGCCGGAAGTTGCCGATCACGAGGTAGAGCACCACACCGATGCCCGGGAGGATGACGATGAGCAGGATCCACGCCATCGCGGCCGTGGGCTTTCGCCCGCGGGGGATGACGATGAGCGCGGTGATCACGATGGCCGCGTGCACGAGCGCGGCGAGCGACCAGGTCAGGTTGGCGAAGAAACCGGAGTCCACGGGGCAAGTGTGGCACCGCAGGTGGCCGTGGCGCGTCGTTCACAGCGCGTGATTTCGCGGCGCGTCGCGTCCGTACCGATACGAGGGGCGCGCCGGACCTTGCCCGGGGGTCGCCGGCGCCGGTGAGGCGACTGGGTAGATTCGGCACATGACGACGACCGCGCCCTCGCCGCGCCCGCGGTGGCTGCTGCCGACCTTCGCCGGGTACCGCCGGGAGTGGCTCGCGCCCGACATCGTCGGCGGGCTCTCGGCCGGGGCCGTCGTGGTGCCGCAGGCGATGGCGTACGCGACGATCGCCAACCTGCCGGTGCAGGTCGGCCTGTACACCTGCATCGTGCCGATGCTCGTCTACGCGCTCCTCGGCGGCAGCCGCGCGATGAGCGTCTCGACCACCTCGACGATCGCGACGCTGACGGCGACCACGCTCGTCTCCGCCGGCGTCGCCGCGAGCGCCGAGAGCGCCGACGACGCCCTCGGATCGCTCATGATGCTGACGCTCCTGGTCGGGGCGATCCTGCTGCTGTGCCGGCTCTTCACGCTCGGCTCGCTCGTCGAGAACATCAGCGGTGCGACGCTGCTCGGCATGAAGATCGGCGTCGGGGCGACCGTCGCCGTGGGGCAGCTGCCGAAGCTCCTCGGCGAGACCTACAACTTCACGGGCCACGGCTTCCTTCGGTCGCTCGTCGCCGTCGGCGAGGCGTTCGGCAGCGTCAACTGGCCCACGGTCGCGCTGTCGGCCGGGTCGATCGCGACGCTGCTCGTGCTCAAGCGTTTCGCGCCCAAGGTGCCCGGGACCCTCATCGTGGTCGTCGGCGGCATCCTGCTCGTGGCGTTCGCGGGCCTGGCCGACGCCGGCGTGGACCTCATCGATCCGGTGCCGTCAGGGCTGCCGGTCCCCGGATTCCCCGACTTCACGCACCTCACAGCCCTCGTGCCGGGCGCCCTCGCCATCGCGGTGATGGCGTTCCTGGAGTCGGCGGCGGTGGCGCGCGGCATCCGTCAGTCCTCCGAACCGCAGATCGACAGCAACCAGGAGCTCTTCGCGACCGGTGCCGCCAACGTCGCCGGAGCGTTCTTCACGACGATGCCCGCCGCCGGCGGGTTCTCGCAGAGCGCGGTCAACCAGAGCGCCGGAGCCAAGACGCAGCTGTCGACCCTCGTGACCGTCGCGCTCGCGGTGCTGGTCGCGCTGTTCCTCGGGCCGGTGCTGAGCCTGCTGCCCGAGGCGACACTCGCCGCCATGGTCTTCGTCGCTGTCATCGGCCTCATCGACATCCCGGAACTCGTGCGCTGGGCGCGCATCAGCCCGCGGGACTTCTGGGTCGCGGTCGCCGTCGCGCTGATCGGGCTGGTCGCGGGGCTCCTCCCTGCCGTGTTCCTCGGCGTCGTCGTGACCCTGGTGATGGTGCTGCGCGAGGCCAACATCCCCAAGCTCGACATCGAGGGGCGGCGCGGCGGCGCGGTCGCGGTGCACATGCTGCGCGCCACGTACACGGCCAGCGCGCTCGAGAACGAGCAAGCCATCATCGCGCTCGCCACCGACGAGCAGGCGACCGCGGTGGTGCTCGACCTCGAGCGGCAGTACCTCGTCACCATCACCGTGCTCGACATGTTCGAAGACCTCGACCGCGAGCTGTCGCAGCGCGGGATCACCCTCCACATCGCGGCGCTGCCCGACACGGCCGAGACCGTCGCCGGCCGCACACCGTGGTACCAAGGGCTCGTCGCCGCGCGCCGCGTACATGCCACCGTCGAGGAGGGCCTGGCGGCAGCATCCGCCTCCCGACCCTGAAACGACGGAGGGCGGATGCTGCGAACCGCCGCAGCACCCGCCCTCTCGTTCGTCCGGGTCAGTCGCGCGCGTAGGCCGCCGCGAGGTGCGCCTCGAGGTCGAGGTACACGTCGTCGGCGATGTCGAACACGACCTTGTTGATCTCGCCGCCGGCGAAGTCGAACCCGTAGCCGTACAGCGACGACACCGGGTCGGCGCTGTCGCGGCCGATCGTGAGGCCCTCGCCGCACAGCGAGAAGTGGCCGAGCACGGTGCGGATCTGCTTCTCGCCGACCTGCTCCTCGTCGATGTAGAGCTTCACCGGCCCCTTAGGCTCGCGGTAGTCGCCGGTGCCCTCCTTGACGAACTCGACGCCGATGATGTGCTTGCCCGACGTGGGCGCCGGAGCCGACACGTGGTCCTCGGGCGGGATGCCGAGGAAGTTGTACACGTAGTGGATCTGGCCGTCCTTCACGACGAGGGCGTGGCCGCCGAAGCGTGAACCGTGCGCGAAGATCACCCCCTGCGTGTCAGGCGTGAACTCGATCTCGGCGGCGATCTTGTACGAGCCGCCGTGCACGTTGGCGGCGCTCCGCTCCGGAACCTCGCTCGTGCCCGGGTAGTACACGAACTGCCCCGACGGCGGCGCCGGCTGGTGGAACTCCATCTTGATGAAGGTCTCGAAGTCCTTCGGGCTGCCGATGATCTGCAGGTCGTTCAGCGGCAGCACCTTGTTGACCTTGGCCTCCTCGAGCCACAGCGCCTTGAGCTCCTCGAGCTTTTCGGGGTGCTCGGCGGCGAGGTTGTGCGCCTCGGACCGGTCGACGTCGGTGTGGTACAACTCCCACTCGTCGCCGGGGAAGTCGCCCTTGCCGCTGACCGGCCCGTGCACGGTGACGGCCTTCCATCCCTCGTGCCAGAGGCCGCGCTGGCCGAACATCTCGTAGTACTGCGTCTTCTTGTTCGTCGGCCCGTCGGGCGCGGCGTCGAACGACGGCACCATCGAGACGCCCGACAGCGGCGTCTGCTCGACGCCGTTGTAGGTGTCGGGGAACGACACCCCGCACGCCTCGAGGATCGTCGGCACGATGTCGGTCGAGTGGTGGTACTGGTGGCGCACCTCGCCCTTCGCGCCGAAGCCGGCGGGCCAGTGGATGACCAGCGGGTCGGCGACGCCGCCCTGGTAGGTGTACCGCTTGAACATCTTGTACGGCGTCGAGAACGCCGCCGCCCAGCCGGTGGGGTAGTGGTTGTACGTGTCGGGCGAGCCGAGCTTGTCGACCTGGCGGAGGTTGTCCTCGAGGCTGTCGGGGTAGCCGCCGAAGATCTTGCCCTCGTTGACCGACCCGTTCGGGCTGCCCTCGCCCGAGGCGCCGTTGTCGGCGCAGTAGATGACGAGCGTGTTGTCGAGCTGGCCCGACTCCTCGAGGTAGTCGATGATGCGGCCGACCTGCGCGTCGGTGTACTCGCTGAAGCCGGCGTACACCTCTGCCATGCGGCTGAACATCGCCTTCTGCTCCTCCGACAGGGTGTCCCACGGGAGCACCTCGTCGGTCTGCGAGAACGTCCCCTCGGGCATCGGGTTCAAGGGGGTCAGCGCGGTGTCGGACGGGACGATGCCCTTCTCCTTCATGCGCTCGAGCACCCAGTCGCGGTACGCCTCGTAGCCGTCGTCGAACTTCCCCTTGTACTTGTCGATGTACTCCTGCGGGGCGTGGTGCGGAGCGTGGTTGGCGCCCGGGCAGAACCACAGGTACCAGGGCTTGTCAGGCTCGGTCTGCTTGACGTCGCGGATCATCTTGAGCGCCTGATCGGCGAGGTCCTTCGACAGGTGGTAGCCCTGCTCGGGGAGGTACGGCTGGTCGATGTAGTGGTTGTCCTCGGCGAGCGACGGGAACCAGTTGTTCGTCTCACCGCCGACGAAGCCGTAGAAGCGGTCGTAGCCCTGCGCGAGCGGCCAGTGCTTCTTGCTCGCGCCGGCGGTCCACTCGTCGATCGGCACGTTGTGGTTCTTGCCGACCCAGAAGGTCGACCATCCGGCGTCGCGCAGCAGGTGCGCCATCGTCACGTTCGAGTCGGGGATGTGCGAGTTGTACCCGGGGAAGCCCGTCGACGACTCCGAGATCGTCGCGAAGCCGTTGAGATGGTGGTTGCGTCCGGTGAGGAAGGTCGAGCGCGTGGGGGAGCACAGCGCGGTCGTGTGCCACTGCGAGTACGTCAGGCCGCCCTCGGCGAGGCGATCCATCGTCGGCATGTTGATGCGGCCGCCGTAGGGCGACCACGCGGCCATGCCGGTGTCGTCGTAGAGCACGACGAGCACGTTCGGTGCGTCCTTCGGGGCCTTGATCGGCAGGAAGGCATCCCAGTCCGCCACCGAGTCGCGGACGTCGAGTTCGATCTTTCCCTGGAATTCGCGAGGCACAGGGTCTCTCCGTTCTTCACACACGTCACAAACAAGCAGGGAGGCCCGACGAGGCCTCCCACTTGGCACCCTAGTTGGGACTCCGTGTCTCGCGGAAGCCTCGACTCGCATGCCCGCTAGAGTCGCCGCATGAGCGAGCCACTGCCCTCGTGGCGCGACACGGCGACCCGTGCCGCGATCCTCGATTTCGTCACCGCCGTGACCGCGGAGGGAGGGCCGGACTTCGTCCCACCGGACGCCCGCGTGGCCGTCTTCGACAACGACGGGACCCTGTGGACCGAGAAGCCGATGCCCACCCAGCTGCACTACCTGCTGCAGCAGTGGAAGGCGCAGGCAGCGGCCGATCCGTCGCTGACCGACCGCCAGCCGTTCCGCGCTGCGGCGTCGGGCGACTTCGCCTGGCTCGGGCAGGCGGTCGACAAGCACTACGCGGGCGACGACTCCGATCTCGGGCTGCTCATCGCGGCAGTGTCGGGATCGAGCGCCGGTGCGAGCGTCGAGGAGTACGAGGCATCCGTCGCCGCGTTCTATCGCGACGCGCGCCACCTGTCGCTCGGAAGCTCCTACGCGCACACGGTGTACCAGCCGATGGTCGAGCTGATCCGCTTCCTCGAGGCGCACGGGTTCACCGCGTACATCGTGTCGGGCGGGGACCGCGACTTCATGCGGCCGATGACCCAGGACTACTACGGGATCCCAGCTGAGCGCGTCGTCGGCACGGGCATGGGCCTCGAGTACGACGCCGCCGACAACGTCGTGCGGTACACCGCGAAGCTCGCGTTCTTCGACGACGGCCCCGAGAAGCCGGTGCGCATCTGGATGCGCGTCGGGCGGCGCCCGATCCTCGCCGTGGGCAACTCGAACGGCGACATCCCGATGCTCCGCTTCGCCCAGGGCAATCCGCGCAGCCTCGCGCTGCTCGTGCACCACGACGACGACGGCGGCCGCGGGGATGCGCCGTACGACAAGGGCGCGGAGCAGGCGCTGGAGGCGGCGTCCGTCCACGGCTTCACCGTGGTGAGCGTGCGTGACGACTGGTCCGAGGTCTTCCCGCCGGCCGAGTGAGGGTCAGGCGTCTGCGCCGGGTCCGGGGCGTTTCGTCTCGCTTCGCTCGCTCAACGAGCGGGGGTCAGGCGTCGGCGGCGCAGCGGAAGCCGATGTGCGACATGCCGGTGTCTTCGGCCTGGGGGGAGCGGGCCGCGGGGCGGAAGCGCAGGCAGTAGTCCGGCGAGCACAGGTGCGAGCCGCCTTTGAGCACGCGGCGCGGGATCGACGGGAAGCCGTCCTGCGCGCTCGCCGCGGCGAGCAGGTTCGCGCGCTTGCCGGCGTCGACGGGCTTGTCCGACAGGCGCAGGTGGCGCGGCGTGTAATAGTCGGTGGTCCACTCCCAGACGTTCCCGGTCATGTCGTAGAGGCCGTACCCGTTGGGTTCGTACGAGCCGACGGGTGCGGCATCGCCGACTCCCTGGTTGTCGTAGGGGAACCGCCCGAGCCACGAGTTCGCCTGTGCGACGCCGCCCGGGTACGGCTCGTCGCCCCACGCGAATCGCGCGCCCTCGAGCCCGCCGCGCGCGGCATACTCGTGCTCGGTCTCGGTGGGCAGGCGCAGCCCGGCCCACTCGGCATAGGCCGTCGCGTCCTCGAAGGCCACGTGGACGACCGGATGCTGCATCCTCGCGTCGATCGAAGACTCGGGTCCGAACGGCCGGCGCCAGAACGCGCCCGGCTGCCACCGCCACCAGTTGCGCCAGTCCCGGAGGTCGACGGGGCCCGGAGTCGGCGTGAAAACCATCGCGCCCGGGACGAGGTCGGCGGGATCCGCACCCTCGAACGCGGCCGGGTCGAGCTCGCGCTCGGCGACCGTCACGTACCCGGTGTCGTCGACGAAGGCGGCGTACTGCGCGTTGGTCACCGCGTACCGGTCGATGCGGAACGGCGCGATCTCGCGCTCGTGCACCGGCTGCTCGTCGGGGTAGAACTCGTCCGACCCCATGCGGAACACGCCGCCGTCAAGGAGCACCTGGTCGTGGGTCGCCGCAGTCACCGCTCCACCGTAGCCCGGGCGCACGAGACCCCAGTGCTTCGCTGCTCACCTGTCGCGAAGTGCAACTCGACCCGGCACATCGTGACAGGTGAGCAGACGGGTGAGGCTCAGAACGAGCCGATGCCCTTGCCGATGAGCGAGACGCCGATGACGAGCAGCAGCACGGCCATGATCACCGCGTTCTCCTTGCCGAGCCACACGCGCAGCGCGTCGAGCGGGCCGCGGAGCTTCTCGGCGGCGAAGAGGTAGCCGACCACCGGAACGAGGACCGTGGATGCCGCGATCAGCGTGAACACCGCGATCACGAGCACGCTCGACCCGACGTCGAGCCCCGCCGACCCGATGTCGACGCCGGCCGCGGCGGCCATGAGGAGGTTCTTCGGGTTGATCGCCGAGAGGAGGAAGCCGAGGCCGAACGCGACGGGGAAGGTGATCTTGTCGATCGCCTGCATCCACTTCGGCATGGTGGGCTCCTCGCCCGCCTTCGGCCGCCCGCGCCACTGACGCAGCGCCAGCAGCAGCAGCCCGACCCCGAGGAGCAGCTGGATCACGCCCTGGATCGGCTTCGAGGCATCCTCGTCCTGCTCGGGGAGGATCGACGACAGCAGCGTGAACACCGTCACCGCGACGACGATGCCGAGCACCCAGCCGAGCAGGAACCCGACGCTCGTGACCCTGGCCTTCGGCGAGAGGAGCATGAGGATCGCCGCGATGATCGGGATCGGGCTGATCGCCACACCGAGCGCGAGGGGAAGGATCTCTCCGATGACGGCGCCCATGGGCGTCCTCCTGAGGGTTGTCGAACGATATCGGCCTGGCTAACGTATCGGCCGATCGCGCTCAGACGCCGTTGATCCGGTCGCGCCACTCCAGGAGCGCCTTCACCGGCGCGAGATCGTAGTCGGGCCCGTCGATCGCCGGGACGATCAGCCGGAACCCGAGGTCGTACAGGCGGGACGCGGCATCCGTCCCCTCCAGCAGGGGACCGAATCCGCGCACGGTGTAACCGGTCGAGAGCTCGATGTCGGCGGGATCCCGGCCCTCGCGCGCGCACCACTCGTGCAGCACGCCGATCTTGCGGGGCAGGTCGTCGAGCGTGGTGAAGGTGTGCCAGATGTCGGCGTGCTGGGCGACGAGCCGCAGCGTCTTGCGCTCGCCCTGACCGCCGATGAGGATCGGGATCGGCCGGGTCGGCGGCGGGTTCAGGAGCTCCCACCGGGCGCGCACGCGCGGGAGGTCCTCGGCGAGGTCGTCGAGTCGCGAGCCGACCGTGCCGAACTCGTAGCCGTACGCGTCGTAGTCGGGCTGCGCCCACCCCGACCCGGTGCCGAAGATGAGGCGGCCTGTTCCGGTGGCACGGGCGCTGATGTGGTCGACGGTGCGGGCCATGTCGGCCTGCAGATCGGGATTGCGGTACGAGCTGCAGTTGACGAGCGGGCCGAACTCGACGCGCTCGGTCTGCTCGGCCATGGCGGCCAGCACCGTCCACGCCTCGAAGTGCGCTGCCTCGAAGGGCTCGGTGAGCGGGAAGAAGTGGTCCCAGTTGAAGACGACGTCGACGCCGAGTTCCTCCGCGCGCAGCACGGCGTCGCGATAGGCGGTGTACGACCCGTGCTGCGGCGCGAGCTGCACGCCGATCCGCAGGGGGCGATGGGACGACGGATGCTGCGACTCGGTCACCTGCGCGAGTCTCTCAGTTCTTCGGCTCGATGCGGAGCACCTCGGGCGACTCGCCGACGGTCAGGTCGTCGACGACACGCAGCGTGCGCGCGAGGTCGTCGACGCTGCCGATGACGGTGCCGAAGCGCTCGCGGTCGGAGCAGACGGCGGTGACCGTGACGAAGTGGGTGCCGGTGTCCCACGTGTAGGTGGCGAACGGCGGGGTGCGCGTGTCGGAGGGGAGCGGCATCTCGAGCTTCTCGCCGACGCCGAGGTAGGGGTTGCGGAACGACTCGGTGTCGTCGTACTCCATCGGCATCATCGCCCGGGCGGCGCGGAGGTCGTTCGTGGCCTGCTGCACCTGCGCCATCACGACGACGAGTTCGGCGTCGGCCTTCCACACCCACACCAGCACGCGTCCCGCGGCCTTGCGCATCAGGAACGGCGCGGCCTGGCTCATCGCCCAGGCGGCGAAGCCGTTCCCTGAGCGCGGCTGCCCGCTCGCGGCACCCGACGACTCGATCGGCGTCGCGCCCGCAGGACCCACCATCAGGCCGCCGGCCTGGTTCAGCAGCATCCGTATCGCCGTCTTCCGGTGACGGCGTCCTCGGAAGCCGAGCGACTCGGTCACGGGCACCCAGAGGTTCGGGTCGGCGTCGGCCTGCAGTCGGGGCATGCGACCAGGGTACGTGCCACGAGTGGCGCGTTCCTGGGGAGGCCCCGGAAGCCCCTCGGGTAGGGTGGAGGGCGCACGGCGACCATCCGCTGCCGCGCGCCCCCCGCCGCACAGACAGGCCCCAACCGTGACCGATCCTGCGACGCCCGACGACACCCCCGCCGACGCCGCGAGCCCTCGCCCGCTGAAGATCCTCATCGGCGCCGACACGTTCCTTCCGCACGTGAACGGCGCCGCACGCTTCGCGGAGCGCCTCGCCGCCGGCCTCGTCGCGCGCGGCCACGAGGTGCACGTGATGGCGCCCAGCAAGAGGCACCGCGATCACGGCACGTTCACCGAGGTCATCGAGGGCCAGTCGATGACGCTGCACCGGCTGCCGTCGTGGCGCTGGTACCCGCACGACTGGCTCACGTTCGTCATGCCGTTCATGTCGAAGCACTACGCGCGCCGCGTGCTCGACGAGGTGCAGCCCGACGTGGTGCACATCCAGTCCCACATCGTGATCGGGCGCGGTCTCACGCGCGAGGCCCGCAAGCGCGGCATCCCCGTCGTCGCCACCAACCACGTCATGGCTGAGAACGTGCTCGACTTCACGGTGCTTCCGCCGTCGTGGACCCCGGACGCGGTCAAGCTCGCGTGGGAGGACGCCGAGCGCACGTTCAAGATGACGCGCGCCGTCACGACCCCGACCCGCAAGGCTGCCGAGTTCCTCGAGCGCACGATCGACATCGACGGCGTGATCCCCGTCAGCTGCGGCATCGACGCGTCGAACTACACGGCCGACCTCACGCCCCGCGACGCGCACCGCCTGGTGTTCGTGGGTCGCCTCACCACCGAGAAGCAGATCGACGTCGTGCTGCGCGCGATCTCGAAGCTCGACCCGGCGCTCGACGTGCGGTTCGACATCGTCGGCTCGGGCGACCAGCGCCGCAACCTCGAGCAGCTCGTCGCCGAGCTCGGTCTCGGCGACCGCGTGTACTTCCACGGGCACACGACCGACGAGGAGATCCGGTCGCTGCTCACCAACGCGAGCCTCTTCGTCATCGCCTCGATCGCCGAGCTGCAGTCGATCGCGACCATGGAGGCGATG
This sequence comes from Microbacterium sp., assembly GCA_031555515.1. GTDB lineage: Bacteria > Actinomycetota > Actinomycetes > Actinomycetales > Microbacteriaceae > Microbacterium. The sequence goes on from JAVBUG010000251.1 coordinate 29,098, forward strand.
GCCTCGGGTCTGCCGATCGTCGCGGCCGACGCGGTGGCGCTCCCGCACCTCGTGCACGACGGCGAGAACGGGTACCTGTTCCGCCCCGGCGACGTGGACGACCTCGCCGCGACGCTCACGACGGTGCTGACGCAGTCGCCCGAAGAGCGCCGGCGCATGCAGCAGTGCTCGCTCGAGGGGGTCAAGGTGCACGACATGAAGCGCACGCTCGACACCTTCGAGGCGCTGTACCGCGACGAGCCCCTGCCCGAGTAGGCCGCCGTGCACGTCGTGATGTTCGGCGACCAGCACGCCGAATCGCTCGGCGGGGCGCAGGTCTCGATGCGCCTGCAGCGTCGCTTCCTCGAGAAGGCCGGGCACACGGTCACGATGGTCGCGCCCGCGATGCACGGCAGAAACCGGTCGTTGAGCGAGCTTGCGAGTCGAAACGCAGAGTCGAAACGCGGCGCGGCGGCCGATCCGTCGTACGTGGACCTGCCGTCGATCCCCATCACGGTGGACCGCGAGTACTCGATGTCGTGGCCGGGCCGGCGTACGGATCGATGGTTGGATGCTGCGCTCGCAGGCCGCCCTCCGGTCGACGTCGTGCACATCCAGGGCGACTTCTGGGGTGCGTTCATCGGCGTGCGGTTCGCGGAGAGGCACGGCATCCCGATCGTGCATACGATGCACAACCGGCTCGACGTCGGCATCGAGGCGACCACGCCGTTCCCGAAGACCGTGCTGCGCGTGCTGAACGCGTGGCAGCGGCGGGCGCTCGGGCGCGGGGCGGGCGCCGACGAGCGCGGGCGTGACGGCTGGGCCTACCTTCGCCGGTTCGGCGCCCATGCTGCTGCGATCACCGTGCCGTCGATGCACTTCGCACGCAGGCTCGAGGCGAACGGGGTCGTGCCCGGGGCGGATGCGTCGGCCGTTCCCGCGGTCGACGTGATCTGGAACGGCATCGACGACGACGTCCTCGACGAGGTGCTGGCGACGGCTCCGACCGAGCGCGCCACCGGGCGCCCGCGGTTCGTGTGGCTCGGGCGCATGAGCCCCGAGAAGCGGCTCATGCCGTTCCTCGAGGCGGTGGCCGCGTCGGGGATCGACGCCGAGGTCGAGGTGATCGGGGGCGGCGGGCAGCTGCGCGCGGCGCAGCGTCTGGTCGAGAAGCTCCAGCCCCGAGCGACCGTGATCTTCGCGGGACGGATGCCGTACGCCCAGACTCTGCGGCGCATCGCTGCCGCCGACGCCGTCGTGCAGACTTCGATCGGCTTCGAGACGCAGGGCATGACGATCTTCGAGGCGGCGTCGCTCGGCACCCCGTCGGTCGTCAGCGACCCCGACCTCGCGGCCGAGCTGGGAACGGGCTTCTGGGCCGTGGGCGACGGCGTCACCCCTGACCCGTCGGTGGCCGCGCTGGCGGACGCGCTGCGGGTCGCAGCATCCGATATCTCCGCCGGAAGCCCCCGCGTGCCCGACCCGACCATCCGCGAGCGCTTCCGGCAGTCATCGCGCACCGCGGCGATGGTCGAGGTCTACGACCGCGCCACCCCCCGCTGACTCAGGTGGCGCAACACGCGGGGTCGGCGTGGCGATCCCGCGTGTCGTGACACCTGAGGGCCGCCGGGCGGGGCCCGACGTCAGGGGAGGCGGGTGGGATCGGTGGGGAGGCGACGGTAACCGTCGTTGCGGAGGGCGGCGATCGTCGATGCGAAGGCCACCGCGGACAGGGCTGCGAGAAGAATCACCATGAACATGGCAGAAACGCTACGCTTGCGTCAGTCCTGCCACGAGTGGCAGAATGGACACAGATCGTACGAAAACTGCCAGTCGCGGAGGTTCTGATGAAGACAGTGGCCTGCATCGTCACGGACGGGTTCGCGCCGTTCGAGTTCGGAGTCGCATGCGAGGCGTTCGGCCTCGACCGGTCCGACGACGGCATCCCGAACTTCGACTTCCGCGTGGTCACGCCCGACCCCGGCGCCGTGCAGTCGAAGATGGGCTTCTCGATCAACGTCGACGCCGACCTGTCGTTCGCGTATGAGGCCGACCTCGTGGTGGTCTCGCCCGTTCCGCACCAGTACTGGGGCAACGTCGACGGCCGCGTGCTCGACGTCATCCGCGCCGCGGTCGCCCGCGATGCGTGGGTGCTGAGCGTGTGCAGCGGGTCGTTCGTCGTGGCCGCGTCGGGCGTGCTCGACGGCCGCCGCGCGACGACGCACTGGATGTACGCGCAGAAGATGAAGGACATGTACCCGTCCATCGACGTCGACCCCGACGTGCTCTACGTGCAGGACGGCCGCATCATCACGAGTGCCGGCACCGCGGCCGGCCTCGACGCCTGCCTGCACCTGCTGCGGCAGGAGCTCGGCGCCGAGCTGACCAACATCATCGCGCGGCGCATGGTCGTGCCACCGCAGCGCGACGGCGGCCAGGCCCAGTTCATCGCGAACCCGCTGCCCGCCACGACGTCGCTGTCGCTCGCACCCGTCACGGATTGGATGCTCGACAACCTGCGCCTCGACCTCACCGTCGACCAGCTCGCGACGAAGGCGCACATGTCGCCGCGCACCTTCGCCCGGCGGTTCAAGGCCGACTTCGGCGCGACGCCGGCCGCGTGGCTCGCCCGCCAGCGGATCATCCACGCGCAGCGGCTCCTGGAGAAGACCGACCTGGGTCTCGACCGCATCGCCTACGAGAGCGGGTTCGGGTCGGCGGCGGTGCTGCGCCAGAACTTCGCGCGCGTGCTCGGCACCACGCCCACCGCGTACCGCTCGCGCTTCGCGTGCCACCTCGATGAGATGGCGGATGCCTCGGCCTCCGCCGAAGCGGGAGCCGAGGCATCCGTTCTCGAATCCGTGGCGTAGCGCGGTCGTCGCGCCCTACGACGGGGGTCAGGCCTTCTTGGCGTCGATCTCCTTGCCGTGCACGGTGAGCGCGTAGATGACGACGACGTCGATCGCGAGGAGCGCGATCGACAGCCACGGCTGCACCGAGATCAGCGTGATCTGGCCGATGGCGTTGAGCGCCACCAGGATGATCGCGACCACGCGGGCCCAGGTCGCACCCAGGAGCAGGAAGATGCCGACGAGGATCAGCAGGGCGCCGGCGATCAGGTGCCACCAGCCCCAGCCCTGGATGTCGATCGAGAAGAGGGCTTCCTGTCCGAGGAAGTAGGCCGTGTCAGGCCCGATGAGCGCCTGCAGGCCGTGGAAGGCGTCGATGGTGCCGCCGACGATCAGCACGACAGCGGCGAAGACGCCCCATCCTGCCCATCCGGAGGTGTTGACGTCAGAGTTGGTCATGGCGAGGTCCCTTCATGTCGGCCGGGGAGGCCGTTCAGCTTCGGGCGACATGGCGCCCGCGCGGTGTTGTGCCGCTAGCCGTCACATTAGCCATCCTGGGAGAATCCTGGGAAGAGTTCTCTTCATGCAGGTCGCGTGAATTACGCGCGATGTCCGTGCGCGTCGAAAAGGTTCCCATCGCGTGCGGGGAGCCCTTCGCTAGCGTGTGACTCGTGGGGTTCGATCCGAGGTCGTGGTTCTCGCGTAAGACGCTGCGCAAGGACGCCGTCGCGGGCGTGATCCTCGGCGTCGAGGCGGTGCCCGACGGCCTCGCGGCCGGGTTGCTCGCCGGGGTCAATCCACTCGCCGGACTCTACGGCTATCTCTTCGGCATGGTCGGGGCGGCGGTGCTCACGAGCAGCGCGTTCATGGCGGTGCAGGCGACGAGCGCCATGGCGCTCGTCGTGTCGGATGCCGGTCTCGAGAACCTTCCGAACCCCGATCGCGGGCTCTTCACGCTCGCCATCCTGACCGGGATCATCATGGTGATCGCCGGGTTGTTGAAGGGCGGGCGGCTCATCAGCTTCGTGCCCACCGCCGTGATGACGGGGTTCGTCACTGCGATCGGCGTCAACATCATCCTCGGGCAGCTGTCGAACTTCACCGGGTATCAGGCGCAGGGCGCGAACCGGCTCCTCAAGACGATCGACGTGCTCGTGCACGTGGGGCAGTGGAACATCCCGTCGCTCGTGGTCGGCATGATCGCCATCCTCATCATCGTGGTGCTGCTGCCGACCCGCGTCGGCAGCATGGGGCTCGTCATCGCCGTCGTGGTGGGTTCGGTGTGCGCTGTGCTGCTGAATCTCTGGGTGCAGAACCCGGTCGTGCTGCTCCGCGACATCGTCGACGTGCCCCGTGGCCTGCCGGCGCCGGTGCTGCCGAGCATCGCCGACGCGCCGAACCTGCTGATCCCGGCGCTGTCGCTGACGTTCATCGGCCTCGTCCAGGGTGCGGCGGTGTCGGCCGGCATCCCCACCGCCGACGGCAAGCGGGCGAACGCGAACCGCGACTTCATGGGGCAGGGACTCGGCAACGTCGTGTCGGGGCTGTTCCAGGGCATGCCGGTGGGCGGGTCGATGTCGGGCTCGTCGCTCATCGTGCAGGCGGGGGCCAAGACGCGGCTCTCGCTCTTCGTCGCCGGTGGGGTCATGGCGCTCGTGGTGTTCCTGCTGGCGGACGTCGTGGCGTTCGTCGCGATGCCGGCGCTCGCCGGCCTGCTCATCGTCGTCGGGTGGCGCGCCATCAAGCCCAGCCGCGTCTACTCGGTCATGAAGTCAGGACCGCTGCCGACGACGATCATGGTCGTCACGTTCGGGCTGACGCTGATCATCCCGCTGCAGTTCGCCGTGCTCGTCGGCGTCGGGCTCGGGGTCATCCTGTTCGTCGCAGAGCAGTCGAACAGCGTGCGGGTTCGGGCGGTGCGCATGACGGATGACGGGCGCATGCGCGAGATCGACCCTCCGGCCGTCGTGCCGCCGGGGGAGGTGCTGGTGCTGCAGCCGTACGGCAGCCTCTTCTTCGCGAGCGCGCCGGTGTTCGAGCGCCAGCTGCCCGACGTCAGTCGCGAGTCGAGCGGCGCGGTCGTGATCGTGCGCCTGCGCGGCACCGACGAGATCGGCCTGTCGCACGTCGAGGTGCTGCGCCGGTTCGCGGCCGAGCTGCGCGACGCCGACTCGACCCTGAAGGTGGTCGCGACCGAGGATCGCGTCATCTCCCAGCTCGAGGCCGGTGGGCTCACCGCCGACATCGGCGCCGACAACGTCTACCGGGGCACCGAGTGGGTGGGCGAGGGGCTGCGCCGCGCCTACGCCGACGCCCGGGCGGAGATCGAGGACTAGCAGCGCGTTGCTCGCCGGCCGGGCCGCTGGTAAACTTGAGCCATAACGACTCAACTTTGACGAAGAGTCGAGATCCACAGATTTCAGGAGACATATGAACGCCACGCAGCAGCCCGGGCAGGAGGACGCGCAGAGCGCCCTCGAGCAGTTCGGGATCAACCTCACCGACCGTGCCCGCCAGGGCAAGCTCGACCCCGTCATCGGGCGGGACAGCGAGATCCGGCGGGTCAGCCAGGTGCTGACCCGCCGCACCAAGAACAACCCCGTCCTCATCGGCGAGCCCGGCGTCGGCAAGACCGCCGTCGTCGAGGGCCTTGCCCAGCGCATCGTCGCGGGGGACGTCGCCGAGTCGCTCAAGAACAAAGAGCTCGTCACCCTCGACATCTCCGCGCTCGTCGCGGGCGCGATGTACCGCGGCCAGTTCGAGGAGCGCCTGAAGAGCGTCCTCAAGGAGATCACCGAGTCCGACGGCCGCATCATCACGTTCATCGACGAGCTGCACGTGCTGATGGGCGCGGGTGGCGGCGAGGGGTCGGTCGCGGCATCCAACATGCTGAAGCCCATGCTCGCCCGCGGTGAGCTCCGGCTCATCGGTGCGACCACGCTCAACGAGTATCGCGAGTTCATCGAGAAGGATGCTGCGCTCGAGCGTCGCTTCCAGCAGGTCTACGTCGGCGAGCCCAGCGTCGAAGACACGGTCGCGATCCTGCGCGGGCTCAAGGAGCGGTACGAGGCCCACCACAAGGTGGCCATCGCCGACGCAGCACTCGTGGCCGCAGCATCCCTCAGCCATCGCTACATTCCGTCGCGACAGCTGCCCGACAAGGCCATCGACCTGATCGACGAGGCCGCCTCGCGGCTGCGGATGGAGATCGACTCCGCGCCGCTGGAGATCGACGAGCTGCGGCGCCACGTCGACCGGCTCAAGCTCGAAGAGCTCGCGCTCAAGAAGGAGAAGGACGAC
>JAVBUG010000329.1:0-19889 GCA_031555515.1 Microbacterium sp.
CGCGGGCGCGCAGCCGACCGCGTCGCCGGCCGCGCGTCGCGGGCCGGCGACGTGCGCGGCGTGCCTGGCGCTCCTACGGCAGGAGCGCGATCGCGCGCCCGGGCCCGCCTGCGGAACGCGCGACCTTCACGGGCAGGAAGATGAACCAGGCGCCGCGCACCGGCAGGTGGTGCAGCATCGCGAGGCACTCGACGAAGACGAGGCCCTCCGACAGCCCTGCGACATGCGTGGGGGCGCCGTCGTGAGCCGGTCCCATGCTCGCCGAGTCGGTCCCCACGCAGCGGATCCCTCGCTCGACGAGCAGGCGCATGGCCGTCACATCCGGTGCCGGCCACGCATCGGCATCGCGCTGCTCGAGCGGTCGGCGGATGTAGTGCTCGCCTCCGGCGCCGCGCACGTATCGCTCGTCCCAGCCGCTGCGGAACAGGACGATCTCGCCCGGCGCGAGCCGGCCATGGGTCTCCTCCCATGCCAGGACCCGCTCCGCGGTGATGAGCGGGCTCAGGCCCGGCCCGGCGCTTCCGATGAGGTCGGTCACGTCGATCACCGCGGCCGGGCCGATGAACTGCGACGGATCGATCCTGTCGCCCGTCAACGCCCCGAGCGGATGCGCCGCGGACAGACCTGACGACTCCTCCGCCAGGAAGTGCGCGGGAGCATCGAAATGGGTGCCGGTGTGCTCGTCCAGGATCAGGCCGTGCGATCGGTAGGGAGCGTTGTTGCCGCAGAGCCGGATCGACGGCCCGTCGTCCGACTCTTCGAACCAGTGCTCGACGAAATGCCGGAAGGGCAGGGCGCCCGGCCACGACCCCGGCAGCTCGGGCGCGAGGGTGAGGGACAGATCGACGATCCGCCCGACGGAATCGAGGTTCATCGCGCCGTGTACCCGCCGTCGACCGGCACGATGGCGCCGGTGATGAACGACGCACGATCCGACAGCAGGAACACGACGGGCTCCGCGATCTCGGCCGGGTCCGCGACGCGGCTCATCGGGTGGGCTGCGATGATCTCTTCGCGCGCGCGTCCCGGATCGGGCAGGCCGGAGAGGTAGTCGTCGAGGAACTCACCGCCGATCGATCCGGGGGCGACGGCGTTGCACCGGATCCCCTGTGCCGCCAGGTCGACGGCGAGCTGCTTGGTGAGCATCTTCACCGCGCCCTTGGATGCGCAGTACGCGACCTGGCCTTCCAGACCGACTTCGCCGGAGATGGAGGTGATGTTGACGATCGCTCCCCCGCCTCCCTGCGCACGGAACCGGTCGACCGCGAGCTGACAGCCGATGAAGGCGCCCCGAGCGTTCACCGACATCGCCCGGTCGAACCCGTCGACGGTCGTCTGTTCGACGGAACCCACGATCATGAGGCCGGCGTTGTTCACGACGCCGTCGACGCGCCCCCACTCCTGGAGGGCGAGCCCGAACGCGGTGGCGTAGGAGTCCGCGTCCGACACGTCGACGCGGATGCTCCGCGCCGCGCCGCCGGCATCGGCGATGCGGCTCGCGGTGGTGGCGGCACCGTCGGCGTCGAGGTCGGCGACGATCACCCGCGCGCCTGCCGCGGCCGCGCGCTCGCTGATCGCCCTGCCCGCGCCCCGTGCGCCACCGGTGACGATGACGACTCTGCCCTCGAGTTCGCGGATGCTCATGCTGCCCCCTGGGTCGTGCTGACGAACGTCGTGATGACCGCCGAGTCGTCGAGGCGCCCCTTGCCCGAGTGCGACGCGAGCACGAAGCGCTCATGGGCCGCGTGGGCGATGGGAAGCTCGGCTGCGGATGCGGACGTGACGAGTCCGAGGTCCTTCACGAAGATGTCGACGGCGCTCTTGGGGGTCTCGAAGTCCTCCGCCACCATCCGCGGTCCGCGATCGGACAGCATGAACGAGGCCGCGGCACCTGACGACAGCACCTCCAGGGCTGCGGCCGGATCGATCCCCATCGACCGCGCGAATGCGAGTGCCTCGCCGGCGACGGCGATGTGCACACCGCACAGCAGCTGATTCACCAGCTTCATCCGCTGGCCGTCGCCGACGCGGTCCCCGACGCGGAAGACCGCTCCACCCAGTTCCTGGAGCACCGCGTCCGCCTTCTCGGCAGCCTCGTCCTCGGCGCCCACCATGATCAGCAGATCGCCCGTCCCCGCGCGCGCGACGCCGCCCGAGACAGGTGCGTCGACGAGGTGCCCACCGCGCCCGCGCACCGCGTCCGCCAGACGGGCGATCGCGTCGGGGCCGACGGTGGCGGTCACGACGACGACAGCATCCCGGCGCAGCCCGGCGAGGATTCCGGCCTCGCCTTCGAGCGCCCCCATCGCCTGTTCCGGCGTCGCGACCATGAGCACCACGACGTCCGCTCCCTGCGCTGCGGCGGCGGCATCGGGCGCGCGGTCGAACCCGTCTTCGAGATCCTCGGGCGCGAACGGGTCGTAACCCACGACGGCGAAGCCGCGTGCCGCGAGGTGGCGCGCCATCGGGCGCCCCATCGCTCCGAGCCCGACGAAACCTACGGTGGTCATTGTTCCTCCTTGCCGGATGCGACGAGTGCGCGCATCCGCTCGACGGCGATGGCGAGGTCGTGGTCCCCGCCCACATTCCCGGGGAAGATCACGTACGGCAGCCCGATCACGCTCGGGTCCGCGGCGCGATCCGGCCGGATCACCGACACCTTGCTGTCGAAGAGCTGGCCGATCACGGTGGCCGCTCGCACCCCGAGGCCTGTCGCGGCGGTCTCGTGCGAGGTGATGCCGCCCTTGGCGATGACCCAGGCGAGCGGAGCGCGAGAGCGGACTTCGCGCACGATCTCGTTCAGGGAGTCCGACATCCTCCGCGCGAGCTCCCCGTCGACGGAGGGATCCCGGACTTCTGACCTCGGTGTCGACAGCACGACCTCGGTCATCGCCAGCGCCGCGACGATGTCTCCCGCGAGCGCGACGCGCGCGCCCGCGTCGTCGTGCAGCAGCACGTCCAGGGGCGCGGCGATGTGGGTGAGTCCCGTCCCCTCCTTCAGCGCCGCCAGCTGCCGCGTCGTCTGAGGGACGTGGGATCCGACGACGACCAGGCCGTGCCCGGTCCGTGCGGGAAAAGCTGCCGTGAGTTCGTCATCGGTGAGTGCGGGGCGCGCCTGCTGACCGACCAGCGCCCGAACGAGCGATGGCGCGCAGCGCACCAGCACGGGTATGCCTTCCCGGTGGAGCCGCTCGACCCCGGCGGCGATCGCGTCGATGTCCTCGATCGTGGCGGCGTCGATCGCGGTCCACGAGCCGGGGCTCCCTCGGAGCGCCGCGGACACGGCGTCCGGGCCGCGCCGCACCACGTCGAGCGTGAGTACGCGGACCTCGTCGGCTGCGGCGACCGCGCCGATCTCCTCGAGATAGTCCGGCAGCTCCGAGGATCGGAACGGGAACCGCGCATCGCGCGCGAACGGGGTCTCCGCGACGGGGGTCGCGACCCCGTCGATCTCGACGAAGTGCCGGCCCCCTCGCGTGGTCCGGCCGGCTTCGACGAAGGCGGGGACGAAGATCTTCCGCACCTCGCCGTCCCCGGCGCCGAGTCCCTCCAGCAGCGCTTCCGTCTCGACCGCGAGGTGGCCCCGCAGCGTCGAATCTCCGCGGCTCACGACGATCGGGGCCGCGGTGTCTCGGCGCAGCAGGTCGGCGACCCGGGCGTTGGCGTGCCGCGCCTGTTCCGGCGAGAGCGCACGACTGTTCGTGAGCACGCACACCGCGGAGGATCCGCGGGCGAGACTCTCGCGAAGGAGTTCGTCGTCGACCCCGAAGATCAGGACGACATCGCGCAGGGTCTGCACACCGGTCGGGTCGTCGTCGACGATGACGGCGGTCACCACGATCTCCTCTCCCGTCAGACGAGCGTTCGGTCGCTGAGCTGCTCCCACCAGGGAAGCCGGTCGCCGCCGAAGCGGGCGGCACGGAGCTCGGCCGAGCGGGCGTGTCCCTCGAAGTTCTCCAGCCGCGCAGCGCGCGCGGCGATGCGGCCGAGCTCGGCGCTGGAGTCCGCGTCGAGGATCTCCTGGTAGGTGACCGTCTTCAGGTACTTCCCCACCCACAGGCCCCCCGTGTAGCGGGCGGCGCCCAGGGTCGGCAGGACGTGGTTGGTGCCGATGGCCTTGTCGCCGAAGGGCACGCACGTCTTGTCGCCCAGGAACAGCGCCCCGTAGTGGTGCATGGACTCGAGCGCGCGCCGCGGCTCCTCGGTCAGCACCTGGACATGCTCGCTGGCGAAGCGGTCCGCGAGCGCGAACGCGTCGTCGACGGTGTCGACGAGGTGCACCTCGCCGTGGTTCTCCCACGCGACGCCGGCGACATCCGCCGTCGGCAGGACCTCCAGCTGGCGCGCGACCTCGGCGATCGTCTCTCGTCCGACACGCTCCGAGGTGGTGACCAGGACGCACGGCGAGTCGGGTCCGTGCTCGGCCTGGCTGAGCAGGTCGGCGGCGACCAGAACCGGGTCGGCAGAGTCGTCGGCGACGATGAGCAGCTCGGTGGGACCGGCGAACAGGTCGATGCCGACCTCGCCGAACAGCTGGCGCTTCGCTTCGGCGACGTACGCGTTGCCGGGGCCGGCCAGCATGTTGACGGGGTCGATGGTCTCGGTTCCGAGGGCGAGCGCGCCGACGGCCTGCACACCGCCGAGGACGTAGATCTCGTCTGCTCCGGCGAGGTGCATGGCGGCGACGCTGATCGGAGGGATGCTGCGCCCATCGGGCGGGGTCGTCGCAGCGACGCGCCCGACACCGGCGACCCGCGCGGTGACGACTGTCATGTGAGCGGACGCCGTCAACGGGTATCGCCCGCCGGGCACGTAAGCGCCCACCGCGGATACCGGGATGTGCTTCTGTCCGAGCCGGACGCCGGGCAGGGTCTCGATCTCGATCTCGTGCATCGAGTCGAGCTGGGCCCGGGCGAAGTTGCGCACCTGCTGCTGCACGAAGACCAGGTCGTCGACCACGGTGGTCGGCAGCCCCTTCACGATCGCGGCGATCTCGGCCTCGGTCAGGCGGAACGATCCCGGCGCCCAGTCGTCGAACGCGATCGAGTGCCGGCGCACCGCATCGTCGCCGTTCGCCCGGATGTCGTCGAGCACGCGCGCCACCGTCTCGATGACTGCGGGGGCACTCGAGTATCGCGCTTCGCCGGCGCCGGTCGCTGCCTTCAGGATGGTCGACACGATGTGGGTCTCCTCGTGGTTCGGTGTGCGACCCGGGCGCCACGTCGGCGATCGGGCCTGAACCCAGTCTTGGATCCCGCGTCCGGCCACGTTAGACACATCATGCGCAATCCCTGCGCCGTTCCGTGCACGACGCTGTGCGCCCTGGATGGCGCGCCTGATTACGACGAGGCGCGCTGAAGAAGGTCGTATCCGCGCACGGCGAAGACGAGCGAGTGCCGCGTGTCGGGGTCCTCGAGGGAACGGCCGAGGAGGCTCGTGATGCGCTCCAGGCGGTAGTACAGGGTGCGCCGCTGCACATACAGGAGCTGGGCCGTCTGCGACTTGTTGCCGTCGCACGCGAGATAGGTCCTCAGCGTCGGCAGCAGCGGGTTCGAGGCCCGTGCGTCGTGATCGAGGATCGGGCCGAGCTCGTCCTCGATGTAGCGCGCCAGCTCGGGTCCGTTCGCGAGAGACGCCAGCAGGCGCAGCACGCCGAGGTCGTCGAAGCGGTGCACGCCCTTCTCAGGGTGCGCGGTCGCGACCGACACTGCGCTGCGCGCCTGCTCGATCGCCGTCGTGAGCTGAGACGCGGAGACCGTCCGGCTCACGCCGGCGCGCACATCCCGCCCGGACAGCTTCTCGACGAGCCGCTTGTCGGAGGACCCGCGCCGCAGTCCCACGATCGCCAGGGTGTGGTCGCCGACGTCCGCGACGACGGCGGGAATCTGAAGCTCCCGGCAGAGGTCCTCGACGGCTTCGTCGGTGGTAGCCGCGACCTGCTCCTCTTTGCGGACGAAGACCGCCAGGAGGGCACGGTCTCGCAGATCGCGTCCGATCCGCAGCGCGCGGCTGACGAAGGCCTCGCCCGAGATGTCGCCGAGGAGCAGCCGGTTGATCAGCGCGTTCTGGCGCTGCGCGAGTCGTGCGCCGCTCTCACGTGCGCCGAGCAGGGCGATCGCGATGCCGTCCGTCGCACGATCCGCCGCATAGCCCGCAGTGCCGGGCATCGGCGCGCCCTCGTGCAGGATGTGCAACCAGCCCCACCTCTCGCCGCGGAGGACGACGGCCCGGCGCGTGCAGTTCGCGGCGTCGTTGCCGCCGCCGGCGTCCGCTCCACGGGACTGGTGGTCGATCCGCGAATGGTGGCTCCACTCAGTGAGGATCTCGGCTGCCCTCGCCGATTCGCCGGCGAAGGCGATCACCGGGCGGGTCGCGTCTTCCAGAACGACCGGGTGGCCGACCTCCTCGGCGAGCATGTCGATGAAGGCGACATGGTCGCGCCCCGAGAGCAGCAGCTCCATCGAGGCGGCGTTGAGCCGCTCGTACGCGCTGAGGTCCAGCATCCGCTGGTCGGCGATGGCTTCGTGCACCTGCGCCGACACTTCGACGAAGGGCAGCTCGCCATCGAGTCCCACCAGGGGGAAGTCGCGCTCCCTGGCCGCGGCGATCAGGGCGGACGGCATCGTGTCGAACGCGCGTCCGCTCAGTTCGATGACGAGCACCGCGGCCCCGGCGGCGGAGACGTCGGCGATGAAGCTTCGCTGCCGCTCGGGGCTGTCGCCGATGCCGAGGCCGGCGGTGAGCAGCATCTCATCGCCGCGCAGGAAGCGGGCGATGTCGGGGATCTCGCTGGGGTGCACCCAGCGGAGCGTCCGCTCGAGGTTGTGCTCGCCGGCATACACCTTCAGCGGAATGCGCTGGAACACCTCGAGCTGCAACGCTGCGCCGACAGTCATGACCATCGCAGCCGAGTTCCTCTCCATCGCCAGATTCTAAGTCCGGCGGTGATCCCAGGGTGATTCCTGCGGCCGCGCCGTGGGGCGCGACCGCAGGACGGCGAAGTCAGCGAACTGCGCCGTGCGCGAGCTCTGCCGCGGAGAGTTCCCACGTGCGTCGTTCCGGGTTGGCGAGGAGGTCTTCGAGCGCGGCGGCGAACATCTCGTCCATCGTCTCGTTCGGCGCCAGGTATCCGTCGCGGGCGAGCTTGCTCACGTCCTCGACGAGGGGGGCGTTCGGGAACGGGAACAGGATGTTCGTCGCGTCGAAGGACTCCAGACCCGTGCCGAAGGCGCCTGCGCCGACGACTCGGCTGCGCGCGGGCTTGCCCACCACGCGAGCCGCGGACTCGACGATGCCCGGCAGCGTGAGGTACCACTCGCAGCCGACGTTGTACTCCTCCCAGCCGGTGGGCGGCGACTCGACCATGGCGACGACGCTGTGCGCGATCTGGGTGGTCGAGTACATCTGCACAGCGGCCTGCCCGTCGCCCGGGATCAGCACTTCTGCGTCGTCGAGGATGCGGTTGAGGATGAACTCCTCGCGCAGGTTGTAGTTGTTGGGCCCGAGGACGTACGGCGGGCGCAGCACCGCGGTGGAGCCGCTGGTGCGCACCTCGCGCAGCGCCGCCTCACCGTCGAGCTTGTTGAGGGAGTACTGACCCCACAGCCGCGACGGGCTCAGCGGGTTGGTCTCGGGCCACGGGATGACCGGCTCCTCGGCGTACACGGCCGACGACGAGCAGTGGACGAGGGCCGGGATATCGCGGACCGTCTCGTGCAGAAGGGTCACCTGGTACGGGAAGTACGCCGAGTAGTCGACGACCGCATCGAACCCGCGGTCGTTGAGCTGGGCGAGGTCCTCAGCCCGGTCGCGGTCGCCGCGGATCTGCGTGACCTCGGCCGGCAGGATGTCGCCTCGGGTTCCGCGGTTGAACACGGTCACGTCGTGACCCCGCTCGATGAGTCGGTTGACGGTCGTGAGGCCCATGAAGCGCGTTCCGCCCATCACGAGTACTGACTTCTTGCTCACTGCTCTTCCTCCAGCGTTCGGGAATTCGTATCGCTCGAGTGATCAAGCTATCCACGCGGGGCTGAGCCGCATCAGGCACACAGTGTGCAGGTCATGGAGGCGGTGATTTCTCATGCTGCTCATTCCTGGACCCTCGGCGAGTTCCTAATGTCGACCTCATGACACGTGCGCTGTTCCTGTTCGGGGGATTCCAAGGCCATTCGCCCGACGCGTTCGCCGAGTGGGCGCGACCGCTCTTGAGCGAGCTCGGATTCGAGGTCGACGAGATCACCGACCCCAACCGGCTCGAGGCCGATCTCACGGTGTACGACCTGATCGTGATGGGGTGGACGTCCTCCTCGACGCACGACTCGCTCACGCCGCTGGCCGAGCGGCGCCTGGCCGAGGCGATCGGCGGCGGCACCGGCCTCGCGGGGTGGCACGGCATGACGGCGTCGTTCCGGTCGAGTCTGCAGTACTGCCTCCTGACGGGTGGTTCGTTCCTCTCCCACCCGGGCGGTGAAGCCGAGCATGTGCCGTACAGCGTCGACATCGTCGATCGCGACCATCCGATCACCGAGGGCGTCGACAGCTTCACCGTCGCGTCGGAGCAGTACTACATGCACGTCGACCCCGCGGTCCACGTCCTCGCCACGACGACCTTCACGGGCGAGCACTTCCCGTGGATCGACGGTGTCGTGATGCCCGCCGCTTACACCCATCGGTGGGGCCGCGGCCGCGTGTTCTACTTCTCTCCCGGGCATTTCCTCGAAGATGTCGAGACTCCGCACGCACGCCGCCTCATCCGTCAGGGCCTGGTCTGGGCCGCCCGTGGCTGACGCACTGTTCGGCGCCGGAACGCCGCCCGTCGTCCCGGCCGACTTCTCGGGCGAACTCGAAGCGGACATCGTCATCGTCGGCGCCGGCATCGGCGGCGGGACGCTCGCTTGGGCGCTGCGCAAGTCGGGCGCGCGCGTGCTCCTCATCGAGAAGGGCGACTTCCTCCCCCGGGAGCGCGAGAACTGGTCGCCCTACGAGGTCAACGTCCTCAAGCGGTACCGCAACTCGACGCCGTGGACGGACGACCTCACGGGTGAGTCGTTCGTTCCGCACAGCTATCACTACGTCGGCGGCGCCAGCAAGATGTACGGCGCTGCGCTGCAGCGGCTTCGCGAGGCCGACTTCGATGAGCTCGCGCTGCAGGACGGGCTCTCGCCGGCATGGCCGGTGCACTACGCAGACTTCGAGCCGTTCTACGCGCGGGCCGAGAAGCTGTACCGGGTGCACGGGAGCGACGCCGATCCGACGAACCCGCCTCGCTCGACCCGGTTCCCGTTCCCGGCGATCCGCCACGAACCGGCGGTCGGCCGCATGGTGGAGAACTTCGTCGAGCAGGGGCTCCGCCCGACGCTGCTCCCCCAGGCGGTGGACTACCGCCCGGGCGGCGACTGCGTGCTGTGCCGCACGTGCGACGGCTACCCGTGCCTGGTGGACGCCAAGGGCGACGCCGACGTGTCTGCCGTGCGACCTGCGTTGAACTCCCCGACGGTCCGGCTGCTCACGAACACGGATGTGCGACGAGTCCACACGGACTCGAGCGGTCGCCTGGTCACCGGAATCGAGGTGCTGCGCGGCGGACGTGTTCAGAACGTGCGCGCGGAGAAGTACGTCCTCGCCGCAGGTGCGATCAACACCGCCGCCCTGCTGCTGCGATCCGCGCCCGGCGGCGTCGCCAACTCGTCCGACCAGGTCGGACGCAACTTCATGACGCACGTGTCGTCCGCCGTGTCGGGGTCGCGGCTGGGCAAGGCGCATCACACCCACTTCCAGAAGACGTTCGCGCTGAACGACTGGTACTTCGCCGGCCCCGACAACGAGTTCCCGCTCGGACACATCCAGGGGATCGGCAAGCTCCAGGCGGCGACGATCAAGTCGGCTCGCCCCTGGGTGCCCGACGCGGTTCTCGACTTCATCACGGACCGCAGCGTGGAGGCGTTCGTCGTCACCGAGGACGTGCCCCTCGCCGACAACCGGATTCTCGTGAACCCGGACGGGAGCCCCCGCCTGCGGTGGCGCCCGACCAACGTGAAGCCGCACAAGGAGCTGGTCCGTCGGCTCAGCCGTGCGATGCGCGGTGCCGGGTACCCGTTCATCTTCGCGGAGCAGTTCGGCATCCAGGCGACGCTGGCGCATCAGTGCGGCACGGCGAGGATGGGAGAGGACCCGAAGACCAGCGTCCTGACGCCCGACTGCCGGACGCATGATGTGGAGAACCTCTGGGTCGTCGATGCGTCGTTCTTCGTCTCGGCCGCCGCGGTGGGGCCGGCGCTGACGATCGCCGCGAACGCGCTGCGCGTCGCCGCGGCCGGGGAGCTCGTCCCCGCGGCCGACGTCGTCTCGGCACGTCTGACGGCTTAGGGGTCCCGGCCGGTGGGAGGGGAACAGGACGCCGGGAGAGTCCGGTCGTCGACGCTGGTCGCGCCCGCTCTCGTGAGCTTGACCCTGGGGAGCTTCGGCATCGGCATCACCGAGTTCGTCGTGATGGGTCTGCTGCCCGAGATCGCACGAGAACTGCTTCCGGCGCCGTGGGCCGACAACCCGGACGACGCCATCGCGCACACCGGGCTGCTCATCTCGATGTACGCACTGGGCGTCGTGGTGGGAGCGCCCACCATCGCGGGCGCCGTCGCGAGATTTCCGCGGCGGCGCGTGATGGTGGCGCTCGCGTCGTCTTTGACGGTGTTCAACGCACTCACGGTGGTCGCACCGACGTTCGAGCTGGTGGCGGCGTCACGCTTCCTCGCCGGGCTCCCCCACGGAGCGTACTTCGGCATCGCGGTGCTCGTCGCCGCCGACATCCTCGGGCCCGCACGTCGTGGCAAGGGCGTCGCGTTCGTGATCTCGGGGCTGACCGTCGCGAATGTCGTCGGGGTGCCCGCCGGGACCGTTCTCGGGCAGCAGCTCGGCTGGCGCGCCGCATTCGTCGCCGTCGCGGCGATCTTCGCCCTGGTCACGATCGCGATAGCGGTGTTCGTCCCGCACAGCCCCGGATCCCCCGGCCGCACCTTCCGCGCTGAGCTGCAGGTGTTCCGCATCCCGCAGGTCTGGTTCGCATTGAGCGCCTGCGCGATCGGTCTCGGGGGCCTGTTCACGATGTACAGCTACATCGCACCGCTGGTGACCGATGTCGCGGGCGCGCCGCCGTGGACGGTGTCGATCGTCCTCGTGCTCGTCGGCGTCGGCATGACGATCGGCAACCTCCTCGGCGGGCGGTTGGCCGACATCGATCTTCGACGAACGCTGCTGTTCGGACTCCCGGCTCTCGCCGCCGCGCTGGTGTTCCTCGCGCTCACCGCCGAGTGGATCGTCACCCTCGCGGCCGCGAGCTTCCTGGTCGGCCTCGTCTCCCTCGTCCTCGGTCCTTCGATCCAGACGCGCCTCATGGACGTCGCCGGCGAGAACCAGTCCATCGCGGCGGCTCTGAACCATTCCGCGTTCAACCTGGCCAACAGCCTCGGCGCGTTCCTCGGCGGCGTGGTGATCGTCCTCGGCTGGGGTTTCGTCGCCTCCGCCTGGGTCGGCGTGGTCCTCGCCTTCGCCGGTTTCGCCATCATCCTCACGGGCTACCGCGTGGAGCGCCGCAGCGTGACCTCGGCCCGCGCGTCGGGTGCGGCGCGGATGGAGCCCAGGATCTAGAACACCAGCACGCGCTCGGCGAGGTCGACGGGGCGCAGGCGCCCGCACATGCCGAAGCGGGGCTCGCCCTCGAGGGCGGGCGACGACTGCAGCGTCGACCAGAGGAGGTGCTCGGCCCGGCCCTCTGCGACCCGGCGGGCAGCACGCGCACTCTCCTCGGCCTGCGCCAGCGGCCCCCTCTCGACGAGGTCGATCCACTCCGGCGCGCGCTCCTTCACGATCGCGGCGGCGGCGAGGTGGAAGCGGTGGAGCGCGTCGAGGTCGCCGGCCTCCACCGCCGCCCGGAGGGCGAGGAAGCCCTGCACCGCGAGGTCGCGCCGGTGCGCAGCATCCGTCGTCCGATCGGCGATGCTCTCGCGCGCCGGAAGCGCCGCGGCGGCCCGGTAGCGGGCCGGATCGGCGACGATGCTCTCGGGGAAGGTCATGACGGCATCGCCGGCTTCGGGAAGGCCCGCGTTGCTCATGAGCACGATGACGCGGAGGTCGCGCCGGTTCACCGCGCGGTGGATGGTCCCCGGGGTGAACCACACCACGGACCCCTCGCGCAGCGGAGTCTGCTGCGCTCCGGACGCACTGAGGGTGTGCAGCTCGCCCTCGCCGCCGACCACGACGTACCCCTCGGTCGACACCAGGTGCATGTGCGGGCTGCCGCCGCGCAGGCCGTCGGGGGCGACGTCGTCGTACACGTCGAGGAAGCTGACGGAGGTGCCGCCGGGAAACGTCGAGCTCGGGATGGACATCGGTGTGCTCCTCGTCGCGGGTGCGCTCACGCGGTCGCCGGCTGGAGGATGCCGCGGAGCGCGTCGGCCAGGGGCGCGGCGTCGGCCGCGCCGCCGTCCGCGATGCCGACCGCATACCGGAACCGCGCGGTCTCGCCCGGCGCGACGTGGAGCTCCTGCGTGAAGAACGGCGCGGGGTTCAGCGCCGCGAACTCCTCCGATCGCGCGAACCACTGCGGCGGATGGTGCGGATTCGCCGCGTCGTCGAGCATCAGCACGAGCGCCGTGGCGTCGACGTCGTCGTGACGACCGACGAAGCCCATCCATTCGTGCCGCTGCCCGCGAACCGCATCGCCCGAGCCGGTGATCCCGGGGGCCACCAGCTGCCCGTCCGTGAACGACCGCGGACCCCGCCAGAACAGCCCGCCGTAGCCGGCGTTCTCGCGCCCCTTCGTCGTCGGCGAGCCGATCGCGATCGGCTCGGCGGAGACGTTCGTCAGACTCGTGTCGAACGTGAGCGCCCAGGAGTCCCCGTCCACGATCGTGGCCGTGAGCACGCGCCGCTCCGTGAAGATCTCGTCGCCGGCCTCGGTGATCCACCGCAGCGCATGGGCGAGCGTGACCCGCCGGTCGTCGGCCTCGAGCTCGAGTTCGAGCGCACCGTCGTGCCGCTGCTCGCCATTGTTGGGCAGCTGCACGTAGAACTGACCATGGACGTAGGTGTTGCCGCCCCAGAAGTTCTCGTCGCCGACGACCGGCAGCGCCCACGCGAGGCCCTTGTGCCAGACGTGGTCGTGCGGGCGGAACAGGCTCACCAGGTGGCCGGCGCGGGTGCGGATCGGATGCAGGTAGGGCTTGGGCGATTCGACAGGCGCGGTGTCGGGCACGTAGACGTAGGTGAAGAGGTCGACCTCGCCTGCGCGGACGGTCACGGCGGATCCGACGTCATGGATCGCGCGGAGGCCGCTCACAGCGCCACCTCCTTCACCGGAGCCCAGGGCACGATGCCGCCGCTCATCGAGCGTACGAACGGGTCGCCGCCCACGATGTCGCCGGCGGCGACCGGCGTCCGCCGGAACGCCGACGCATACGTGGCGGCGGCGAGCTCCAGCGTGCGACGGGCGTCGGCGAGATCGACAGGCGGGCGCGCACCGGCCTCGAACGCATCGAGGATCGCGCGGAACTGGTCCAGGTGACCGCTGATCGCCCCCTGGTCCAGCCCCTCGGCCCAGGTCGCGGCGAGGTGCTCGTGCCCCGGAGCCGGGGTGAAGGTCCAGTCGTCGCTCGTGTACCCGTAGAGGTGCTCGACCTCCACCGACGCGTGCTCGAAGTCGAAGCGCAGCCGCGAAGTCTCCCGCGCCGAGACCAGCGAGTTGGCCACGGTCGCGAGCGCGCCGTTCTCGAACCGCACCAGGGCGATCGACACGTCCTCCGTGTCGGTCGGCCGCAGCTGACGGGCGGCGAACGCGCTGACCGATTCCCACGGGCCGAAGATCGACAGGAGAAGATCGAACTGGTGGATGCCGTGTCCCATGGTGGGACCGCCGCCCTCCACGTCCCATCGCCCCCGCCATGGGGCAGCGAAGTAGTCGTCGGGGCGGAACCAGAGAGTCTCGCACGTCGCGACGAGCGGGCGTCCGAGCGCGCCTGACTCGGCCAGCGCGCGGAGATGGCGAGCCGCGGCCCCGAACCGGTGCTGGAACACCGTGAGGACCGGGACTCCGGTCTCGGCCTGGACGGACTCGAGCTCGGCCATCTCCGCGAGGTTCAGGGCGGTCGGCTTCTCGACGAGCGACGGCACTCCGGCGCGCATCGCCTGGATCGCGAGAGGTGCGTGCGTCTGCGGCGGGGTGCACACATGCACCAGGTCGACGCCGTCCGCGAGCAGCGCGGCCGCGTCGGCGTGCACCTTCGCCGCACCGTGACGTTCGGCGAAGGCCGTCGCCCGGTCGAGGTCGACGTCGGCGACGGCGGCCAACGTCACTCGGGGACTCAGGCGCTCGAGCGCCTCGGCGTGCACGCGCGCGATGTCGCCGGTGCCGATGATGCCGACGCGCAGCGGCGAGCGGGAGGGGGACATGTTCAGGCCTTTCTGGGGACGCCGGTCCCGAGGTCGTGCCTCGGGACCGGCGGGGTTTGCCATCGACGGCGGCGGCGTGGGCCGCCGCGGTGTCAGCGGATCTGGGAGGAGACTTCCGAGACCAGCTGCTCGGCGGCCTGGTCGGGCGTGAGCCGGTTGAAGGCGACCTCGACGACCATGCGGCGCAGCACCTCCTGGAACCCGCTCGCGCCGGTCGGCGGCGACGCCGGCGGCGTCTCGAGCGCGACCTCGCGCACCGAGTCGAGGAACGCGACGGACTCCACGTCGGCCGGGTCGAGCTTGTCGGTGATCGACTCGACGACCTTCGTGTTCGCCGGTGCTCCGCGCTCGGTGAGGGTGATCGCTCCGGCCTCGGGGCTGTTGATCAGGAAGTCCATGAACTGCGCGACCTCGGCGGGGTGGTCGGTGCCGGCGTAGGCGGTGTACCACATGGTGTTCATCGCGAACTCGCCGTCGGCGTCGGACCCTTCCTTCGTCGGGAACTTCAGCAGCGTCATGTCGCTGCCGGACGCCGCCTCGATGTTCTTCAGCTGGTTCGAGGCCCAGAAGCCGAGCGCGTAGCGATTGGTGCCGGTGCCGCTCTGCGCGAGGTCGATGCCCATCTGCTCGGAGACCTCCTCGGCCGGCGGAATGGCGCCCGAGTCACGCAGCTCGGTGATGAACTGGAAGAAGCTCGCGGCATCGTCCGGCTCGAAGCCGAGCTCGCCCGGTTCGAACAGCTGCGCGCCGTCCTGCCGCAGCCACACGCCGAGCGTGTTCTGGTCGGTGCCGGGCGTCTGCGATCCGTACAGCCCATCCGGGAGCGCGTCGCTCAGCTCGGTGGCGAGTTCCGCGTAGTCGTCCCACGTCCACGTCGAGTCATCCGGCAGCTCGATGCCCGCCTGCTCGAAGAGCGCGTTGTTGGCGATGATCCCGTACGTGCTGACGCCCGCGGGCACACCCCAGAGGGCGTCGTCGACCTCGCCGGTCTTCCACACCGAGTCGGGGATGTCGCCATGGTCGATGTCGAGCTCGCTGAGGTCCAGCAGCGCGCCGCGGCCGACGTACTCGCTGAAGAAGCCCTCCGGCATCTGGATGATGTCGGGCGCGTCGCCGGCGGCGACCTGGGTCGCGCCCCGGGCGAAGAATACGTCGAACGGCGCCCACTCGGGCGCGATGGTGATGTTCGGGTGCTCCTCCTCGAACGCGGCGATCGCGTCCAGGGTCATCTGATTGCGCAGGTCCCCGCCCCACCACGTGAAGCGCAGGGTGACCGGCGCGTCCGGGTCGGCCTGCGGGGCACCACCGCCGGCGCAGGCGGTCAGCCCGAGCGCTGCTGCGGCCAGCAGCGCGATCGCGGCGCGGCGGTGTACTCGATGCGTGGTCAACTTCGTCTCCTTCGACTTGACGTCGCCTTCGCACTGGGAAGGCTTTCGCACTCGCATCCCTCGGGATCGGGGAAAGCGTTTCCAGAAACATACGAAAGCGGCTCGGCCGATGTCAACACCGCGGCGAAAACAATCGCGAACTTCCCGATTTTCCGCGTGATTCTCATCACGCCCTCATCCATCCGGTTGACACGGACGCCACTCGGGTGTTGTCATGTCTTGGTCAGAGGGAACGCTTTCTGACGATCAGGACGAGGAGGTCTTTCCCCATGCACATGGTCCGCGCCGACACCCGGAGCGCCCGCACATGAGCGCGATCTCCGAACTCTCCCGACTCAAGAAGGGCGCGGACGACAAGCCCGGCAGGGGCGAGAACCGCGCGGCGTTCCTCTTCCTCACGCCGTGGCTGATCGGGCTCGTGGTCATCACGCTCGGCCCGATGATCGCGTCGCTCTACTTCTCGTTCACCGACTACAGCCTTCTGCAGGCGCCGGTGTTCAACGGGCTCGACAACTACGTCCGGATGTTCGAGGACCCCCGCCTCTTGAACTCGCTGCGCGTCACCTTCACGTACGTGCTGGTGTCGGTGCCGCTGCAGCTCGCGTTCGCGCTGTTCATCGCGATGATCCTCGACAAGGGCCTGCGAGGCCTCGGCATCTACCGCTCGATCTTCTATCTGCCGTCGCTGCTCGGCTCCTCGGTCGCCGTCGCCATCCTGTGGCGCCAGATGTTCGGCACGGAAGGGCTGATCAACCAGCTGCTCGCGCTCGTCGGCATCGACGGCCCCGGCTGGATCTCGAACCCCGACACGGCCCTCAGCACGATCATCCTGCTGCACGTGTGGACCTTCGGCGCCCCGATGCTGATCTTCCTCGCGGGCCTCCGCCAGATCCCCGACATGTACTACGAGGCCTCGTCGCTGGACGGCGCGAGCAAGGTGCAGCAGTTCTTCCGGATCACGCTGCCGCTGCTCAGCCCGATCATCTTCTTCAACCTCGTGCTGCAGATGATCGCCGCGTTCCAGTCGTTCACCCAGGCGTTCATCGTCTCGGGCGGCAGCGGCGGACCGTCCGACTCGACGATGTTCTTCACGCTGTACCTCTACCAGCGCGGCTTCGCCAACTTCGACATGGGCTACGCCTCGGCGATGGCATGGTTCCTGCTCGTGATCATCGGCGCCTTCACCGCCGTCAACTTCATCGCCGCGAAATGGTGGGTGTTCTACGATGACTGATCTCGCAACGCGGCCGGCGACGGCCGAAGAGCCCACGGCCGCCGAGCCGTCGAAGCGATCCGCGAAGAACGTGGTGTTCAACCGCCGCGCACGTCTGCGGGCGCTGCTGCGCCACACGTTCCTCATCGTCGCGGGCTTCGTGATGCTGTATCCGCTGCTGTGGATGGTCGCGAGCTCGATCCGTCCGAACGACGTGATCTTCCGCGAACCGGGCCTCGTCGTCTCGGACCCCGACTTCACCAACTACGAGAGCGGCTGGAACGCGCTCGCGCAGCCGTTCGGCGTCTACCTGATGAACTCGGCGATCGTCGTGCTCGGCTCGATCGTGGGCACGCTGCTCTCGTGCGCCCTCGCCGCGTACGCGTTCGCACGCCTGCGGTTCCGGTTCAAGCGCACGCTCTTCGCGCTCATGCTGGTGACGATCATGCTGCCGATGCACGTGGTGATCGTGCCCCAGTACATCGTGTTCTCGCAGATGGGCCTCGTGAACACGTTCTGGCCGCTGCTGCTGCCGAAGTTCTTCGCGACGGAGTCCTTCTACATCTTCCTCATGGTGCAGTTCATCCGGGCGATCCCCCGCGAGCTCGACGAGGCCGCGCGCCTGGACGGCTGCGGATTCTGGGGCATCTTCTGGCGCGTCATCCTGCCCCTGCTGACCCCCGCGCTCGCGGCGACCGCCGTGTTCACCTTCATCTCGAGCTGGAACGACTTCTTCTCGTCGCTGATCTATCTGACCAACCCCTCGATGATGACGGTCCCGGTGGCGCTGCGCACCTTCGTCGACGCGCAGGGCGAGTCGAACTGGGGCGGCATGTTCGCGATGTCGATCGTGTCGCTCGTGCCGGTGCTGGTGGCCTTCATGGTCGGCCAGAAGTACCTCGTGAAGGGGATCGCCACGACCGGGGGCAAGTGACCCGCTTCGACAAACGGAGAACGGATGCTGCCGCCCGACGTCGGGCGGCAGCATCCGTTCTCTCATTCCGAAGCCTGCACGCGACGGAGGTACTCCCCGTCGTTGCGGTGCTCGCGGCCGGCCTCGAGGTACTGCCGGTGCAGCCGGTCGACCGTCGTGCGATCGATCTCGACGCCGAGGCCGGGGCCGCGGAGCACGGCGACCGCGCCGTCCACGAAAGGGGCGGGCTCGGTGACGATGTCGTCGTGCCGGTTCCACGGAAGGTGGGTGTCGCACGCGTAGGCGAGCTCGGGCGTGCACGCCGCCGCGGCGGTCATGGCGGCGAGGCTCACGCCCAGGTGGGAGTTGGAGTGCATCGACAGCCCCCAGCCCATGGCACGGGTGACGGCGCCGAGCTCGACCGAGCCGCGCAGTCCGCCCCAGTAGTGGTGGTCGCCCAGCAGGATCGCGATCGCGTCGACCCGCGCGGCGGGGAGGATCGTCGCCTCCGACACGACCACCATGTTGGTGGCCAGCGGCAGCGACGTCGCCCGCGCGAGGCGCGCCATCTCGTCGACGCCGGCGACCGGATCCTCGAGGTATTCGAGGAGCCCCTCGAGCTCCGGGGCGACCCGGTGCGCCGTCTCGGGCGACCACACCGCGTTGGGATCGAGCCGCAGTGGAATGTCGGGGAACGCGCGGCGCAGCGCGCGGATCGCCTCGACCTCGTCGTCGGCGTCCATCACGCCGCCCTTGAGCTTGAGGGAGCCGAAGCCGAAGAGGTCCACGAAGCGGCGCGCCTGATCGACGACGCCTGCCGGATCGAGGGCCTCGCCCCATTCGTCGCCGATGGCCGGACGCCCGTCCAGCGCGGGATGCCCCTCCCATTTGTAGAAGAGGTACGCGCTGTACGGAACGCGCTCGCGCACCGCGCCGCCGAGCAGGTCGACGACGGGAACCCCGAGAAGGCGGCCCTGTGCGTCGAGGAGCGCGACCTCCAGTGCCGAGAACACGCGCTGCACGTCGAACGGCGCCGCCGGGATGGGCGCCGGCCCACGGGAGTCGGCGGAGCCGCGGTCGGCCCAGCGCCGCCACGGCGCCGAGGGCGACACGTCCACCGCGGGGTCCGCTCCGCTGAGGACGGTCTCGACCAGGCGGCGCAGACCCGACCGGTCGAACAGGTCGAGCCCTTCGAGCAGCGAGGCGAGCAGCTCGAGGTAATCGAGCTGCCACGCGTGGCCGGCGCACTCGCCCAGCCCGATGACGGTGCGACCGTCGCCGGCGGCGTGCAGCTCGACGAGGGCGCGCAGCACGAGCGGCTCGTGCACGCCGCCGGCATTCAGCAGCGGAGGATCCGAGAAGGCGAGCGGGGTGATGCGGAGCGCCTCGATGACGTGGCGGGCACCGCGGGACGGGGAGATCGGCATCTTCGGCTCCTTCGAGTTCCCTGGTAACGCTTTCTCAGCGTACCCCGAGCGGCACTCGACGGAGAAAACCCGGTATCAGTCCCGCGGCGCAGGCGACGTGCTCTCGCGGACGATGACGCGTCCGGCGAGGATCAGGGGCTCGGCGGGCGGCTCGCCGCTGTCGAGCGCGAGGTCCGCGATGCGCACGCCGAGCTCGTCGAACGGGAAGCTGACGGTCGTCAGCGGCGGGCTGACGTCGCGCGAGACCGGATCGTCGTCGATGCCCGACAGCGCGATGTCGTCGGGCACCCGCAGGCCCGCGGACCGGATCGCCGCAAGGGCGCCGACGGCGAGGGTGTCGTTGATCGCCATGATCGCCTCGGGGCGCCCCACTCGCTCGAGCAGCCGCGAGGTCGCATCGAACCCGCCCTGGCGGCTGTGGTCGCCATGCTCGATGAGCACGTCGCGTCGCGGCACGCCCGCCTCGTCGAGCGCCGCGAGGAAGCCGGCGGTGCGGTCGGCGAACA
>JAVBUG010000014.1:0-3556 GCA_031555515.1 Microbacterium sp.
GCGGGCCTCGGGGTCGAGCTCGACCGCACCCTGGTCGAACAGCGCGTCCGTGGCCGGGTTCGAGTACGAGAAGTAGTTCGCCGAGGCGCCCGTGCGGTACAGCAGGCTGTACGCGTCGGGGTCCTGGCCCATGATGTAGCCGCCGAGGAACGCGTCGTACTGCGAGTCGGCGCCCTTCTGGATCTCCTCGAAGACCGCGGCGGGCTCGATGCCCGCGAGCTCCACCGTGATGCCGGCGTCCTTCAGCTGCTGCTGGATGAGGGTCGCCTCGGTCTTCTGCGCGGGGTCGGCCCCGGCGTACGCGAGCGTGAACGAGAGGTCGGAGACGCCGGCCTCCTCGAGGAGGGCGGCCGAGGCATCCGTGTCCTGCTCGTACTTCTCGACGTCCTCGGTCGCGAACGCGTTGCTCGGCGGGAGGATCGTGTAGGCGTTCTCGTAGTAGTCGTCGCTGAGGAACGCGCCGGTGTTGATCTCGTCGCGGTCGAGAGCGAAGAAGATCGCCTGACGCACCTGGGGATCCGTGAGCTTCGCGGCGTTGAGGCCGAGGTAGGCCACGCGGCCCTCGGCGTACGGGTAGACGTTGAGGCCCGCGCCCTCGAGCTCGGTGATCTGGTCGGGCGTCGCGAACGAGGCATCCGCCTCACCCGTCTGCAGGGCCGTCTTGGTCGTGTTGGAATCCGAGACGATGCGCAGCGTCAGCTCGGGGATCTTCGGCGCCTCGCCGTAGTAGTTCTCGTTGGCCTCGAACGTGAGGTACTGGCCGCGCTCGTACTCGGTGAGCGTGTACGGGCCCGAGCCGACCGCGAGCGGGTCGAGCTCGGTCACCGAGAAGTCCGTGACATCGCCGTACACGTGCTCGGGGATGATGTACGTCTCGGTCGCGATGTTGCTGAGGGCCGCGGCGCTGACGCTCGGCAGGTGGAAGACCACGGTGCGCTCGTCGGTCGCCTCGGCCGTGATGGGCTCGTCGCCCACGTACAGCAGGTCGGCGTTGCCGTTCTCGCGGACTGCCTTGTTCGTATAGGTGAAGACGACGTCATCGGCCGTGAGGGGCTCGCCGTCGGACCAGGTCAGGCCGTCCTTCAGCGTGACGGTGACCGAAAGGCCGTCCTCGGCCGGCTCGATGGACTCGGCCAGCTCGTTGACGACGGTGCCGTCGCCCTCGACGCGGGCGAGCGGCGAGTAGACGATGTTCGTGACGGTCAGGCCCCAGCGGTCGCTGACGTTGATCGGGTTGAGCGACGACGGGTCGCTGGCGATCACGTAGGTGAGCTGGCCGGTGGCCTCGGCACCGGACGTCTCGGGTGCGGCATCACCCTGCGCGCAGGCGGCCAGACCGATGGTCGCCGCCAGTGCCAGGGCGATGGGGGCGATCACTCGCCTCTTCGTCTTCATCTGTTTCGAGTCCTCTTCGCTGTGCATGCGCCGGAATGGACGCACTGTTCGACCCTAAGCGGGGCTCCGAAGGCGAGGGCCGGGCGGGGCGAACAATTGCGAAGTATGACGACGCGCAGGCGCGCATGTGGACGTCAACGGGATCGGGATGCTTCGCACGTTGCCCAGTCGGCGTGGTGCGGCGCACCCGCGGCCTACGCTCGGAACATGCTCCTCACCTCGCCGGTCACGCTCGAGAACGCGCACGTGCGCCTGGAACCCCTCTCCCCCGAGCATGAGGCCGACCTCGCCGCCGCGGCCGTGGGGCTGGAGCACGCCTGGTACACCTCGGTGCCGCGTCCCGAGGGCATCGCCGCGGACATCGCGCAACGGCTCAGGTGGCGCGACGAGGGTCACATGAACCCGTGGGCGGTGCGCCGGCTCGACACCGGGCGCGTGGTCGGCGAGACCACGTTCTGCAACGTCGACCAGGCCAACCGGCACGTGGAGATCGGGCACACCTGGATCGGGCTCGAGGCGCAGCGCACGGCCGTGAACACCGCGTCGAAGCTGCTGCTGCTCGCCCACGCGTTCGAGGTGTGCGACGCCATCGCGGTGGAGTTCCGCACGCACTGGCACAACCGCCAGTCCCGTGCCGCGATCGCGCGCCTCGGCGCCAAGCAGGACGGCGTGCTCCGCAACCACCGCCTCGGCCCCGACGGCACCCTCCGCGACACCGTCGTGTTCTCGATCCTCCCGGCCGAGTGGCCCGCCGTCCGCCTCGACCTCACGGAGCGCCTCGCCCGCGGCTGACGCCGGGGGCGCAGCATCCGTCCCCCTCCAGGTCGTGGCAGCCCGGCCCTGCCGCGTCCGGCCCCAGTCCCGGGTTTGGGGCGCGATCTCTCCGTGGGGGCGCATATCCTCCGCCCCAACGGTGATACTGCGCCCCAAACCCCTGGAGAGGGCCGCGTGCGCCCATGAGGCGGGGAGCGGTGGCGGCTCCTCCCCACATCGGCGATTCGCGTCGTTCGGCGGTGTCGTCCACGGTGGGGGGCGGCCGGGGGCCACAGCGGGATCGCCGATGGGAAGACTCGTGCGGTGACCGCATTGCGCCTGCTTCGTTACGACGACCTGCTCTTGCGCGGGGTGAGTCCACGACGTCTCGCCGGGGCGCTTCGGACCGGGAAGCTCGTGAAGGTCCGACCGGGCGTGTTCGTTCGCGGCGACGCGTGGAAGGCGGCGAAGCCCGAAGCCCGCGCCGTCGCCCGCGCCCGGGCACTGACCGACGTGTCGGCGAGCCCGCC
The DNA here is from genome assembly GCA_031555515.1 of Microbacterium sp. Classification (GTDB taxonomy): domain Bacteria; phylum Actinomycetota; class Actinomycetes; order Actinomycetales; family Microbacteriaceae; genus Microbacterium. Next base: position 2,679 of record JAVBUG010000014.1, read on the forward strand.
CGTCGTGTCGCACGAAACTGCCGCCGCAGCGCACGGGGCTGCCGCTGTATCGCGCCGATCGCGAGCGCATCCACACGATCGCGACGGCGGATCGACCCGGCGCCGCGTTCGGCGTCGTGCGCCACCGCGGTGAGCTGTCCGACGAGGACGTCGTCGAGATCGACGGCCTGCGGGTCACTTCCCTCGCACGCACGGTCGCGGATGTCGCACGCACCGCGACCTTCGAGCAGGCGGCCACTGTCGCGGATGCGGCGCTGCGCACACAGTTCGTGTCGGGACCAGGCTCGTACGACCTGGACGGCGCTCAGGCATTCCGCGAGAGCGTCACCCAGATCGCGGGACGATCTGCGCACGGCCAGACGCGCGCACGAAGAGTTCTGGCCTTCGCCGACGGCCGTGCGCAGCTTCCCGGGGAGAGCATCAGTCGGATCCGACTGCGAGAGCTCGGGTTCCGGACCATCGAGCTTCAGGTGGCCGTCCCCGGGCCGCACGGAAAGACCTTCTACGTCGATTCCGGCCTCGAAGACGTCGTGGCTTTCGGCGAGTTCGACGGAGCGATCAAGTACGTCGACGGACAGCTCCTCGACGGCCGAACCTCTTCGCAGACGCTCGACGAAGAGAAACAGCGCGAGGACTGGATCCGTGGGACGACCCAGCGCCGATACGCGCGCTGGGGCTGGCCGCACCTGGCGACGGCGTCCGAGCTCGGCGCGCGTCTCGAGGCCTTCGGCATCCGGCCTGTGCGCTGACGCCCGGACGGTCGGTCTTGGGGCGCGGATTGTCCGTCGGGGCGCCGATTGTTAGCCCCCAACGAGAATCTGCGCCCCAAAACCCCGCAGCAAACCCCGGGAAGGGGGGGGTGATTCTGCGGCGAACAC
>JAVBUG010000229.1:0-9087 GCA_031555515.1 Microbacterium sp.
GTGCGCCCGGTCGTGGGCGCCTCCGGCTCGGCGAGGCCGTCGACGTCGTCGCCGGCCTCGACGACGGCCGCGTCATACGCCGGCAGCTCGAGCACGAGGGGCGCGTCCGGGTGCACCGGCCCGGCCTCGGCGGGCTCGGGGACCGGCCCGGAGACGTACCCCGCGCGGAACCGCGTGTACACCGAGGTGTCGACCTTGAGGTAGCCGAAGCCCGGGATCGCCGGCAGGTGGAACGCGTCGGGGCTGTCGAGCACGACGGCCGACTCCGACTCCGAGAACGTGCGCAGACCGATCCGGTACGACAGGTACGTGTCGAGGCCGCGGAGGCGCCCGCCCTCGATGCGCTGGCTCGACAGCAGCAGGTGCACGCCGATCGAGCGGCCGATGCGGCCGATCGTCAGCAGCAGCTCGACGAAGTCCGGCTCGGCCGTGAGCAGCTCGCCGAACTCGTCGATCACGAGGAAGAGGTGCGGCAGTGCGGGAAGGTCCGGTCGCTCGCGGCGCAGCTGACGGTAGTGACCGATGGATGCCGCGTTCCCCGCGTCCTTGAGCAGGCGCTGGCGCCGCACGACCTCGCCCTGGATGCTCTCGCGGGCACGCTCGGTGAGCTGCGGGTCGTCGGCGAGGTTGTCGATGATGCCGGCGACGTGCGGAAGCCCCGCGAAGGGCGCGAATGCCGCACCGCCCTTGTAGTCGACGAGGATCATGCTGAGGTCGTCGGGCGAATGCGTGAGCGCGAGACCGAGGATGAGCGTGCGCAGCAGCTCGCTCTTGCCGGAGCCTGTCGCGCCGATGCAGATGCCGTGCGGACCCATGCCGAGCTGCGCGGACTCCTTGAGGTCCAGCAGCACCGGGCCGCCGCGGTCGTCGACGCCGATCGGCACGCGGAGGAAGTCCCCGCCCGACCGGGGGCGCCACGCCTCGCGCAGGTCGATGGCGTCGACGTCGGCGATGCCCAGCAGCTCGGCGACATCGGGGGCGAGCGTGGTCTGCGCGTCGACCGCACTCGTGCGCGTGAGCCGCAGTCCCGCGAGCGGTCGCGCGACGACCTCGAGCATGTCGGGCGTCACGAGATCGGGACGGATGCCGCGCACGGCCTCCTCGCCGGTGCCGGGGTGCTCGATGGTCGCCGTGCCGTCGGTCACCGTGACGCGGGCCGCGACGGCGGAGGGCTCCTTGAGCCGGTCGTCGACGACGTGCACGACGGTGATGCCGAGGTCGGCGAGGTCGAGCAGCGCGTCCAGGCGGGGCACCGGGGTCGCAGCATCCGTCCCCTCGTCGATGAAGACGATCAGGCGGCCGGGCTTCGTCCGCCGGCCGCTGCGGCGCGTCGCGGCGGCGGAGGCGCTGCGCTCGCGCAGCTCGTCGCCGATCAGGGCCAGCAGCTCGGGCAGGGTGCGGGCGATGCGCCGGCCACCGAGGGCGCCGGGCGGGGGCGTCGCGGCCGAAGCGTGCGGCAGCAGGTCGAATCCGCGCCACGCGTCACGGGCCGCCTCGGGGATGACGGCCGCGAGGTGCACGTCGTCGGGGGAGTGGAGGGCGCCGAGCTGCGCGGCGATCGCGCGGCACACGGCGAGGGTCTGGGCGCGCTCTCCCACGATCGAGACGTGTCCGCCTCGTTCCAGGTCGAGCACGGCCGGCATGCCCTGGGCTACCCCGGCGAGCCGCACGAGGCGTTCCGCCGCGCCCTTCATGACCGGGTCGAACGGCTGCACCGGGTTCTGCTCGGGAGGCAGGCGCACGTCGACCGTCTGCAGGTCGCCGGTGCCGATCCGCACGTGCAGGAAGTCGGCATCGCCCGGCCGGCGCTCCCAGCGGCGTGCCGGGTTCGCGCCGATCTCGACGAGGGAGGCGGGCTCCGGGTGCAGGGCCAGCGTCGTGCTGCGTTGAGCGTCGGCGAGCTCGCGCACCGTCGCGCGGGTCTGCTCCAGGTAGTCGAGGTAGCGCTCGCGCTGCACGCGGCGCTGCCGGGCGGCGTTGCCGCGCGCGGTGAACGCCATGCCGACGCCGCCGACGAGGGCCACGACGAGGATCACGGCGCCGACGACGACCATGACCGGGTTGTTCCGCAGCAGCACGATCATCGTGATCGACGACAGGCTGCCCACGATCGGCAGCAGGGACTGCAGGGGGAAGCCGGTGGCGCCCTCGCCGAGGGGCGGCGGCGGCGCGAGCACCAGCTCGGCCGGGGGCTCGGCCGGCTGCGTCAGGCGCGCAGGGCGGTGGATGATGCGGGCGGTCACGCCGGCACCGCCTTCCGGCCGGACACGAGCGTGGCCGCCAGACGCAGCAGTGCGCGGCGGGTCGTGTGGCCGCGGGGCCCGTCGTCACCGGCGCGGAGACCGGCGTCGAACGGGATGCCGACGACCGGCCAGGGGTCTGCGTCCAGCGCCCTCGCGACGGCGTCGCCCTGGTGGGTGTGGTCGACCAGGGCGAGGACCGGCGTCGGCCGCTCGGGCAGCTCGGCGATGGCGGGCGCGACGGCGCGCGCGAGTTCGGCCGACGCGCGGCGTGCATCGGCCACCAGGCACACGACGTCCGACAGTGCCGCGCACGCGGCGAGGTCGACGCGCGGATCCCGTGCGCCGAAGTCCGTGATCGAGACGTCGAAGAAACGGGTGATCGGCGCGGCCTCGGCCAGCCAGGCGGCGACCGCGCCTTCGGCGGTCGCGGGTCGCAGCCCGTGCCAGCCGTCACGGCCGACCAGACCGGTGAGCGCGTCCGCGGTGGTGCGCGCCGCGGCGCGGGCGTCGTCAGCCGGCGTGAGCGGAACGCCGAGCCTCGTCGCCAGGCCATTCGAGCCGCCGGCGACGTCCACCGCGAGCACGGGATCCGGACGCCGGGACGCGACGATGCGCAGCACCTGCCGGGCGAGCGTGCTCGCGCCGGCGCCGGGCGTGAGTGACACGAATCCGATCCTCCGTGAGGAGGGGAGGATGCTGCGGATCGAGGCATCCCAGTCCGTCAGCCGTGCATGGCGCGCGACGCCGCTGCCGAACAGGGCGGACGGCAGCTCGCGCAGGTCGACGGTGCTCACGAGCCGACGCCGAACATGCCGAGGAGCTCCTGGTACACGCCGAGGGCGCCGAGGAGGAGCGGGAGCAGGGCGGCGACGGCGAGCGTCTCGATCACGTTGCCGAAGCCGCGGAGGCGCGCGCGCACGTGGGGTACGGGGCGGGCGAGCACGCCCGCCGCGATGACCACGGCGGCGGCGGCCGCGATCGCCGCGCCGATCCAGCCGTCGGCGCCGCTGAGGTTCGCCACGATCGCGACCGCGGCCATCAGGGCGGCCGCGGCCCAGAGAGCCGAGACCTGCGCCCGCAGCGGGAAGGCGCGCGAACGCAGCGCGGCGACGAGGGCGAGCGCGAGGGCCAGCAGGCCGCTCCACAGCTCGTCGGCGAGCACGAGGGCGACCCCGGTCGTCGCGAGGAGGGCGGCGACGAGAGTCACGCTCCACGTGAGCGCGGAGTACGCGTCGTCGATCGACGCGAACGCGCGCGGCCGCGTGACCTGCGCGCCCTCGGCCGCCCGCTGGTCGAGCGCGGTGAGACCTGCGGCCGACAGGGCGATCCACGGCAGGGGTCCGGTCGCGAACGCGGCGACCATTCCCGCGATCGCCGCGGCCGCCGGGGCGCCGACTCCGGCGAGAACCAGCACCAGCAGGAGCGTCGCGCCCACGGCGCCGACCGCTCCGCCCGCCGCTGCGCCAGGGCGGCGCAGGGCCACCCCGAGCCCGAACAGCACGACGGCCGACGCGGCGGCGATGACGACGGCGGCGGCCAGCAGCGCGGCGGCGGCCGGCTCGTACCCGCCGGATGCTGCCGAGGTGAGAGCTGCGGCGCCGAGGGGGAGGACGATTCCCGCCGCGCCGGCGCTCACGCACGTCGCCACGCGGCGCACGCGCATGAGGCCGAGGAGCGTAGCGACGGCCAGCAGCGCCGCGAGGGCGCCGAGAAGGATCCAGGCGGCCGAGACCGGCCCGCCCCACGGCGCCACGAACCCGGCGACCGCGGTCGCCAGGGCGATGGCGGTGCCGCCGGCGATGGTGCGCGCGCGGTCGTCCCAGCGGTCGGGGCGGAGGCCGTGGGCGTCGGCTGCGGCGTCGGTCACGTCGATCACGACGGGCGGCGGCGGCGCGGCGTCGAGGCGCACCAGGCGCAGCAGGGTGCCGTCGGCGAGGTCGAGCTGCTGCGGCGAGCGGCCGATGTCGATCTGGTCGCCGTCGGCAGACACGAGTGTGAGCGGGCGTGCGACGGTGCCGGTGGTCTCGCCGAGCAGGTCGAGCAGGCGGGGCAGGGCGGCGCCCAGCGGCTGGTCGCTCGCGACGACGACCTCGCTGCGTCGCGTCGCTCCGGCGACGGTCAGGCGGGTGTTCATGCTCGGGGCACCTCCGGGTGGATCGAGGCGACGGCGGCGCTGACGGTGAGCGCGGTGGAGGTCGGAGCGGGCGCGGACTGCGCCTGGTCCGACAGCAGCTGCATCACGAACGACACCCCGACGCAGACGGCGCAGGCGACGGCGGCGATGATGAGGGAGGCCACGAGCCGGCGCATGTGGTCGTTCACGGTGCGCCGCTCGTCGATGTGGCCGTGGAGCAGGGCCGATCCGAGGCGCATGCGCTGGATCTTCGCCTGCTCGATGAGGACGGTGTCGCGCTGGTCGGGCATCACGCCCCTCCTTCTCGTTCGCGCGCGTCGTATTCGCGCAGGCGGGCGGCGACGTGCGGTGCGACGGCCAGCAGGTCGGCGACGCGTCCGGAGTCGAACGAGGCGAGCACGTCGGCGAGGCGCTTCCAGCCGCCGCCTGCCGTCGAGCCGAGGCTGAGCAGCACACCCGGCAGACGCGGACTCCCGACGACGGCGGCGCCGAAGCCCGACGCCCAGTCGCGGGGCTCGAGTCCCAGGGCGCGCACGCCGGGCGGGCCGACCAGCAGCGCCAGCGGCTCGGGCAGCGGCGCCGCGGTCGAGCGGCGGGTCAGGTCGGGGGCGCCCAGGGCGGCGAACGCGACGCCGAGCAGCGGCATCCCGATCCCCGCCACACGTGAGAGGAGCTCGCGCGCCTCGAGGGCGAGTCCGTCGGCGCGCGCGTCGCCCGGACCGGCGACATCGGCCCACACGTGCGTCGTCTCTTCGATGCCCTCGGAGGTGCGCGCCACCTCGAGCGTGCCGAGCACGGGGTGATCGCCGTGGGTGACCGCCGCCCACCGGCTGTCGATCGGCATGCGGCGACGCGAGTACTCGGTGAGCTCGTCGCGGTCCCAGGGCGCCACGAGCGGCTCCGTCGGCCCCCATGCGGCGGGTGCGCGCCCCGCGAACGCCTCGGACGCGGCTTCGAGCACGCCGCCGAGCCGCACGGGGCGACTCACCCGGTGTCGCGTCGACACGGTCGCGACGAGCTGGAGCCGGGTCGCCACCGCGGCCCGCACGAAGGCGGGGTGCGTCGCGCCCGAGCGCGGGCCGAGCGCATCCTGCGGCTTCGCCAGCCGATCGCCGGTGCGCGCGTCGTAGCAGCCGTCGCCGGCCGTGCGGATCACCCAGTGGCCACCGACGTCGGACAGCGCGGCGGCCAGCGGCTGCGTCATCCGCGAGAACTCGCCCGACACGATGACGGGTCTCTGCCCGGCACCGGTGACGCGGTTGAGGAAGTCGCTCATGCCGACGTTCAGTGACACGACGTCGGCGCGGGTCTCGGTGGCGATCCAACCGGTGCCGTACCCGTCGACGAGAGGATGGTCGATGGTCGCGCCGCTCACGCCGGGGTCCTCACGGTGATCACGCGGTCGCCGAGCTCGAGCTCGACCTCCCCCGGGATCGGCGTGCGCTGGAACGGCAGCAGCTCCTGCGACGCACCGGCGGTGCGCAGCGCCGTGCCGTTCGTCGATGCCAGGTCGGTCACCCACACGAAGCGCCCGTCCCACTCGAGGCGCGCGTGCGACTGCGACAGGGTGCGCGACAGGTCGGCCCACCGGTACACGTCAGCGGGCGCGTCGGCGGGCGCGGTCGGGTTGCGCCCGATGATGAGCGCGGAGTCGAGCGAGAGCCGCTGGCCCGAGTCGAGCTCGAGCACGGGCGCGACGCCGCGCAGCGCCGTCCGCGCGGGCGCGACGGGTGCCGCGTCAGCTGCGGGGAACTCGAACGGCGCGAGAGCGGGCGCGAAGGGGTCGCGTCCACGACGCAGGTCGCACGTGCGCAGACGCCCGGCGAAGAGCGCGGGAAGGAGGGATGCCCCGGCCGCGGCGCCCGTCGCACGGTCGACGGTGCGCGTGCCGGCCGCCACCGCACCGGGCGACCTCCCGGTGCGGGCGAGCATCGTGAGGGCGGTCGCGATCCAGGCGACCGCGAGAAGCACCGCGATCCCGCCGGCGGCGGAGTACCCGATCGCGAACATGACCGCCGCGACGGCGGCGAGGGCGAGAGGCACGAGGGCATCGACCGCGAACGCTCCGACGCGCTGGCCGGCGCCGGCGCGGGTCGTGAGTACGAGCGGGTCGACGTCGGCGGGGCGCGTCTGGTCCGGTGTCGTCATAGGGGGAATTCCGTCCGCGAGGACCTGTCGAGTTTAGACGGATGCCGCGACCTGGGGTTTCTGGGTCAGGCCGCTCCGAAGCGCCCGGGTTGATGGACCTCGACGGCGACGCCCGTGCGAGCAGCGCGCACGAGAGCTCCGATCTCGTCGTCGCCGGGCACCGCGGGAAGTTCGGTGCCGGGAGCCGGCTGCTCCAGGATCACCTGAACGCGCAGGCCCTCCACGTCGTGGCGTCCGGTGACGGGCACCAGAAGCGCGCCGGGCAGGAGCACGACCTCGCCCTCGGAGGCGTGCGCCGACAACGGTGCGATGTCACGGCCCGCCGTCGACAGGAGAAGGTGCACACCGTCCACGCGGAAGTTCTCGGTCGCGACGCGTAGATTCCGTGTCGTCGGGATGGGCGCGTCCGTGGTGAACGGAGACGTGAGCTCGAACCCCGCCGCGCGCCACACCATCCCCACGAACCGGGGAAGCCGGGACGCCGCCTCGACGAAGCCCGCCATGCCGTCACTCATTCGTCGCCCCTTCGAAGTTGCGGTACAGCGCGGTGACACGGTCGAAGCCGAGATCCTCCGCATTCGCTGCGATCTCGGCGTCGATCTGTGTCGCCGCGGATGTCCAAGGTCCGGGAGTTCCCGGGTTCTGCGCGACCCAGGGGAACGTCTCGGTGTCGGTCCCGACGGAGCGGGGGACGACCGGCCGACGGGACCCGTGCCCGAGAAGGGCCGTGCTCCAGCGGTCGCCCCAACGCCGGCGTCCCACCAGCGCGAGCGTCAGCGCCGCAGGATCGAAGAGCATCATGGTCTTGAGCCGGGGGACATCGTCGGCGAAGAGGGTGACGTCATGGATGTGCAACTGCATCGCGATGCCGTGATCGACCTCCAGCCGCGCCGGGCCGCTGTATCGCAGGGTCACGACCGGTGCCAGGCGGTCCAGGATCGGGCGCACCGCGCCGAGCCAGCGCCGCGCCGCGTCCTCGTCGTCGCGCGCGCCGAGCATCTTGGAGAACCCGAGATATCCGCGCGTGGCCCGTACGTGCTCGTTGACCCCCGCCCAGAGCGCGGCGTCGTCGATCGCCGGTGCGCCGTCCGCGGACATCATCGGAGGACCTCGCGGAGGTGGATGCGCCAGATCCCGTTCTCATCCTGGAACTTGCTGACGACCTCGAACTCGGTGCCCCGCTGGAAGAGGAACTCGGCTTCGAGCTGGTAGCGCGAGAGCGGAGTGACGCTCGCCGGAGTCTGGCCGTCGATCGTGATGACGCCGGGCATCTCCCCCTTCGCGAGGGCGGCCTGCGCGAAGTCGTCGGCGACGTGGGGGTTGCTGGTCGAGCTCATGAACGACGCATCGGACCACCGTTCGCCCGGCTGGAACTGGGCGAGGAAGTCCGGATTCAATGTCACGCCCCGGGAGTAGGGAGTGTGCAACGACGGCTCTGCCGGGAGGTTCGCGAGGCCCTGGGTGGCGTCCGCGATCCGATTCTCGAGGCCCGGGATGTCGGCGGGAGTCGTCCCGTAGCCGCGCAGGTACGGGTTCATCGCCTCATAGCCGGGATTCGTCGTGTAGTCGTAGATCCCTCGGACCTGCTCGGGCGTGAGCGCGGGGTAGGCGGCGGAGATCTCCTCGGACCACATGTCGAGGCGCGACGGATCGACCTCGCCGCTGGGAAGCCGGTACTCGCCGTTGATCTCGGCTATCTCGTCGAGGGGAAGGGCTGGCGCATCCGCGCCGGTGTGGTGCGGAGGGGCGTCGAGGCCGGTGTGCGGCGGAACATTCTCGGCCGCGCCGCCGGAGCCTGAACCGCCGCCGGCGTCCGAGCCCGCGCCGCCCTGTCCGCCGCCGACCGAATCCGCGGGGCCGCCGGGGTCCACGTGCGGCGCTGCCTGTCCGCTGTCGCCCGTTCCGCCGGTCTCGGTCCGCAGCGGGGCGTCGTCGACGATCGAGTTCACCGCACCGGGCCCTGCCTCGCCCCGCACGCCGCCGGCGGCGACGAGTTCGGGTTCGCGGACGTGCGCGGGGATCGCGGCATCCGTCGCCCCCTCTCCGGCGCGGCCGGCGTCGAAGGCGCCCTCGGGGAGTTCGATGCGGAGGCCGTGGGCCTCGAGCACGGGGATGCCGTCGTCGATGCGGGCGGTGACGGTGTTCGGGTCGACGCCCCAGGCGTCGAGGGTGCGCAGCGCCGAGCCGGAGTCGATCGCCGTGTAGACCTCGACATGGGGGGCGTCGAGGCTCGAAGCGGGCACGTCGAGGCGTCCGATGAGGCTGTCGAGCGAGCCGACGCCGGCAGAGCCGACGCGCAGCGTGCCGTTGACTGCCCACGCGGCGGGGTCGACGAGGTCGACCACGCGCGCCATCTTGGTGAGGACGGATGCCGCGACCGACGCGGTCGTCACGCCGGCGACGGCTGCGCCTGCCGGGATGAGCGCGGTGGCGACGTTGAAAAGGGACTCGCCGGCGGCGGTGCCGGGGTCGTCGGCCCACTTGTCCCACGCGATGAGGGCCTTGCCGGTGTTGAGGAGGGCTTCGTCCGTGGCGTCGGTGAATGCCTCGACCTCGTCGGGG
>JAVBUG010000377.1:0-6317 GCA_031555515.1 Microbacterium sp.
CAGGCGGCGCACGCGCGGAGCAGACACGCGCGTGACGATGACGGATGCTGCCACCAGCGCCCACGCGGCGCCCACGAGCGCGTAGGCCCGGGCGGGGAAGCCGGTGTCCAGCGCGAGCGCGGGCATCGCAGCATCCGTGCCGTCCAGCGCGAGAGCGATCAGCACAGGGACCACCGCGACCGCGAGGCCCACGGAGTACAGACCGACGGCCCGACGCCCCCGCGCGGTCAACCACGCAGCGACGATCGCGACGCCCAGCGCGGGCGGCAGCAGATACGGCTCGAGGCCCGTGACGCCGACGATGCCCCACGCACTCCACAGGGCACCCGTGAACGCCGCGCCGGCGAGCGGCCACGCGTACCGGCGCGGCGAGAAGAGGGCGGTCGCGACGAACCCGATGCCCAGGATCACGAGCACGAGCAGCGTGGTCGGCAGCCCTGCCGACGTGCGGAGGAGCGACAGTCCGACGGCGATCACGGCCGTGAGGAGAGTGGATGCCTCGACCGCGAGCCCTGCGGCCCGCACGTGGCGGTGCGGCACGCGGCGTGAGAGCGCGTCGGCCAGGAGGTCGGCGGATGCCAGCACCCCGGCGACGATCGCCGCGATGACGGGGAGTACGACCGGCGACCCGCTCATCGGCAGCAGCTGCGCCCCGAGGCACACCGCGACCACGGCGACGGCCGGCACGAGCGTCGCGGCGGCGAGCGTGCGCACGACGATGGCCAGTCCCGGTCGCGTCGTCGTCACGAGCGTCAGCGCGAGGCAGAAGATGACCGCGGTCGACAGCGCGGTCCAGCCGCTGCGCTCGAACACCACCTGCAGCACGCCGATCGCGAAGGGCACGGCCGTCACGGCGAGCACGGCGTACCACTCGCGCGACGGCACCCGCCGGGCGAACGTGGCCGCGATCGCGACAGCTCCGGCGGCGCACGTCGTGAGGCACACGACCACGAGCGGGTCGGCGCCCGCGCGGGACAGTGCCGTCGCGAGCACCACCAACGCGTACGCGAACCCCACACCGACGTGTACGAAGCGCATCGCGCGCGGCACGGTGAGGGCGAGCACGCCCAGGGTGGCGACGACCGCGGCGCCCGCCCACACCGTGAGGTCGGCGCCGCGCCAGGACAGCACCGCGGCGAACGCGACGGCGGCGTGCGCGCCGACCACGAGCGGCATGCGGACGGCGGCCGAAGCATCCCGCAGTCGCGTCGTCAGCACGACGCCGGCGACGACCGCGGCGACGAGCGCGAGCACGACGCGCGCCCACACCTCGAGGCCCGGCAGCGCGAGCACCGTCAGGAACGCGAGCACCGCGTACCACGCGCCCAGGAACCCGAGCCAGCGCGTGCCGGTCACCGGCGGGCGCCACGACTCGACCGGTGCGGCCGCATCGACCGGGCGCGTGGGCCCGGCTGCGTCCCCCGCCCAGCCCGCGAGTGCGATGTCGCGCGGGGCCGTGAGGGCGGCGAACGACGCGAGCGACAGTGCCAGTGCGGCCAGCCCCACCGTCAGTTCGAGCGCGGTCCCCGGCAGGAGGACGGCGCCGCCCGTCGGGCCGGCGACGACGCCTGCCAGCGTCAGGAGCGCGGTCAGCGTCGGGACCACGGCGATGGCGGCGACGACCGCGACCGCTCCCGTGAACAGCGCGCCGCGCGCGACCAGGCGCTGCAGCGGGGCCAGCGCGCCGACGACGACCAGCCCGAGGCCGGCGGCGACGGGGAAGGCCGCGAACCATCCGGGGGCGCTCGCCGTGGAGAGCGGCAGCACCGCCGCGGCGGCCACGATCGCGGCACCGGCGACGCCGCTCCACAGCGCTCCGGCGACGTGGCGGGCCGATGCCGCTGCCAGCGCGGCGATCGCCACCAGGGTCGCGCCGGCCAGATACGCGGGGGAGACGCCGGTCGCAGCATCCGTCCCCCATACGGTCACGAGCGCCGCAGCCGCGAAGGCGGATTGCGCCACGGTGAGGGTCACCGCCTCTGCGATGAGCGGCCGGTCGGACCCGGCCCGCGCGGTGTACGCGACGAGGGCGCTCGACGCGGCGGCGGAGGCCAGGCATCCGGCCGTCGTCGCGAGCGCCGACGAGGTGGCGAGGGCGAGCATGAGTGGCACGAAGGTCAGGGCCAGGAGGCCGCTCCAGAGCCACGCGCGGATGCCGGCGCGCGGGCCGAACGCCGCGAGGGCGCCGCCGGCCACCAGCGTCGTCAGGGCGGTGAAGACCCAGCCCTCCACGCCCGCCGGCAGCAGTGCGAGCACCGTCGTGACCGTGAGGGCGAGGAAGACGACCCCGAGTGCGCCGATCGCCTCGGCCGAGAAGCGCAGGCCGCGGCGCGCGAGCAGAGCCGCGCCACCGAGGAACGCCGCGGCGATCCCACCCGTGATCGCGGCGCGCGGCAGCGGGTCGGCGAGGTCGGGGTTGAAGAACGTGAACACCACCGCCGCGACGGCGACGAGGCCCGCGCCCGCGACGGCGAGGACGGATTGCACGGTCGCCGAGCTGCCGGGCGTGGGGGCGGGCGCGAAAGCGGCGGGCGCCGCCGGCTGCGTCGCAGACGGTTCGGCGACGGTCTCCGGCGCGATGGCCGTGACGGGCACGATCGGCACCCGTTCGAGCAGCGCCTGGCGCACGCGAAGCGCATCCACCGCGTCCTGCGACGCGGCCCACAGGTCGCGCCCGATCGCACCTCGGAAGTCTGCGCCGCACGCCGGGCAGTGTCGTTCGGCGACGATGCCCGAGCCGCACACCGGGCAGCGCACGACGTCGAGCAGCTCCGCGATGGCGGTGGCGCTCCAGGCGGGCGCCGGTCGCACGCCCGCCGGAGCCGTGCTCATCCCTCGCCCTCCGCTGCGGCGATCGCCGCCGGATGGTCGTCGGGCACCCACTCGAGGATGTCGCCCGGCTGGCACTCGAGGACGCGGCAGATGGCGTCGAGCGTCGTGAAGCGCACCGCCTTCGCGCGGCCGTTCTTCAGCACCGAGACGTTCGCGGGGGTGATGTCGATCGCGGCGGCGAAGTCGGTGACCGACATCTTCTTCTTCGCCAGCTGCACGTCGAGGTTGATGATGATCGGCATCACACCACCTCCGAGAGGTCGTGCTCGAGCTGCGACGCTTTTCGCAGAAGGCCCCGCAACACCACGATCAGCAGAGACAGGCCGGCGCCGACCACGACGCCGAGCAGCAGGAGCAGGGTGATGGACGGCGTCATGAATCCCGTGAGGCTCAGCGCGATGAGCGCGACGAGCACAAGGAACGTCGCGAACGCGACCGCGGCCAGGCTGACGTCGACGTCGGGGAAGGCGCTCTCGCTGAAGATGCTGTCTTCGCGGACGAGCGACAGCAGCCGCCACACGCACACGAGCACCACCTGCACGCACAGGAGGAAGAGGATTCCGACGATCGTGCCCGGGATCTCGAAGTACGAGATCTCGGCGTAGCGCACCGCCGACTGCGCGGCGACGGCCGGGACCACGAACACCTGGCAGCACAGCAGCAGCGCGAGCAGTGCCGCGATGAGGACCTTCAGGACGACGATCGTGGTGCGTTGCATGCGAGTCTGCCTATCGATAAACGGTACGTACCTATCGAAAAACAATAGTCGCAACATCCGACCTCACCACAAGAGGCGGTTGCTGAAGATCCGCTGGCAGCGCTTCGGCTCCGATCTCGCACCTGGTGCACCAGTCGCTCGACATCCTGTGGCTGGTCAACGGCGCGGTGTTCGGCGTGCTGGCGTACTTCACCACGGTGTTCGTCGTGTTCATCTTCCTTCACGCGGTGCAGGCCGTTGATCCGCGAACCTGAAGGGGGCGAGGCCTCCGTGCGCGCGGGTGCGGGCTCAGCGCTGCTCCTCCTTGTCTTCCAGCCCGGCGATGATCGCCCGGACGGCCTGGTCGACGACGGTGCGATCCAGGTGCCCGCCCTCGAAGACCCGGTGGATCGGCCAGCCCTCCACGAGGGCGTCGAGGGCCCGGCAGGTCGACGGCGAGAAGTGGAGTCCCAGGCTCGCCCTGCTCTCCTCGAGCCATTGCCTGCAGAGCCGGCGCACGCCCTCGTCGTGATTGCCGGACGCGTACATCTGGAACAGCGCGTGCATCTCGGTCGCGTCGACGTACTCGTCGCCGACGATCAGACCGACCACCACGTTCGCCGCGGCGTCCCGCGTGGGCGCGGTCTCCAGCGCCGTCCGGTATCGCGCCGAGAGGCGCTCCGCCAGCAGGCGGAACGCCGCCTCGTGCAGCTCGCGAAGGTCGGCGAAATAGTACGTGAGAGACCCGAGCGGCACGCCGGCGCGCGCGGCGATCGTACGGTGGCTCGCGCGGTGGATCCCCTCCGCGGCGATGATCTCGAGCGCGGCCGCGGTGATGCGATCGGCTCGATCCGGGTCGTTCGGTCCCCGCTTCGTGTTCGACGACATCGGTTTCGCCTTCCATTTATGTACTAATGTACAGATCTTGAGACCTGCCCTACGACCCGAAAGGAATCGACGGTGTCGACTTCTGCGCGGCGGCTCGCGCTCTGCGTTCTCTTCCTCATCCCCGGCGTTGTCATCGCATCGTGGGTGACTCGCACGCCTGCCATCCGCGACGCGCTGGGCGCCTCGACCGCCCAGATGGGAATGGTCCTGTCCGGGCTCTCGGTCGGCTCGATGGTGGGAATCCTCTGCTCGGCGGCGCTGGTCGCACGCTTCGGCACACGCCCCATCATCCTGCTGGGCGCGATGTGCGGGGTCGCGAGTCTTCCGCTCATCGGCGTCGGCTCGGTCATGGGGCTGCCATGGCTGGTCGCGATCGGGCTCGGCGTGTGCGGCGCAGGCATCGGGGGCGGTGAGGTCGCGATCAACGTCGACGGCGGTGAGGTCGAGCGTCTCACCGGCCGGTCGTTCCTGCCGACCATGCACGGCTTCTTCAGCCTCGGCACGACGGTCGGCGCTCTCGTGGGCATGCTCTTCGCAGCGATCGAGGTGCCGGTGCTCTGGCATCTGCTCAGCGCCGCCGTGCTGTCGCTCGTGACGGCACTCATTGCGATCCGCGCCATCCCGTCGGGCGTCGGCAGGGTCGGGCGTGGTGCCGCCAAGGCGGCAGCCGGCGCCCGGGCGACCTCGCTCCTGCGTGACCGCGCGCTGCTGCTGATCGGCGTCATCATCCTCGCGATGGCCCTGGCGGAGGGCACGGCGAACGACTGGCTGCCGCTGATCATGGTCGACGGCCATGGCTTCGACCCGGCGTGGAGCTCGGGGGCGTTCGCGCTCTTCGCCGCATCCATGACGATCGGGCGCTTCGTCGGCGGACGCTTCGTGGACCGTCTGGGCCGGCGTTTGATCCTGACCGTGAGCGCGGTGTCCGCCGCGGTGGGTCTGGCCGTCGTCTCACTGGTAGATCACCCGACCGCGGCGGTGATCGCCGTGGTGCTCTGGGGTCTGGGCGCATCCCTGGGCTTTCCGGTCGCGCTCTCTGCCGCAGGCGATTCCGGACCTGACGCGACAGCCCGCATCTCGCTCGTCGCGACCGCCGGTTACATCGCCTTCCTGGTCGGTCCTCCTGTACTCGGCTACGCGGGCGAGCATTTCGGCCTTCGCGGCGCGCTGCTGTTTCCGCTGCTGCTCGTGATCATCGCGCTCATGGTGATCGTCTTCACCCGCTGGGACGGCCGCCCGGTCGGAGACGGGAGCCCGACGGCCACGGGCGCGGCGGCCGAGGATCCGCCGGCGGCGACGTTGACCCCGAGCAGCGCGTCGCGCCGCTGAGGCGACGTCGACCGCGAGCACCAGAAGAGGAATCCCCGCGCTCGGGTCCCTGCCTTTCCGACCGCTCGAAGAACTCACGCGGGAGGACTACCTCGTGGGTGACCCATGACCCGCGCTGACACGTCCGCCACCGCAATCGGCGAGATCGACGCCGGCGTCCGGGTGATTTCGCATGGGGTCGATGGTGGGGGGTATGAGCGGCCCGAATTGCGAGGTCGCAACCTCGCCGTGACCACAACAAAGACGAAACCCCCGCGATGTAGAAGCTACGCGGGGGTTTCAGTGGCTCCGACCGGCATCGATCCGGTGACCTTTCGATTTTCAGTCGAACGCTCTACCAACTGAGCTACAGAGCCTTGCGGCATCTCTTATACAAGACCTGCCGCGTCCTAGACGAAAGGCCCTCTTCGAAAAAAGGGCCCGTCGCTCGGAGCGACCCTGACGGGACTTGAACCCGCGACCTCCGCCGTGACAGGGCGGCACGCTAACCAACTGCGCTACAGGGCCATGCTTATTGAATTGTGGAGTGACCCCAACGGGATTCGAACCCGTGCTACCGCCGTGAAAGGGC
>JAVBUG010000300.1:0-12319 GCA_031555515.1 Microbacterium sp.
TCGGGCAAGCACGTCGAGCTCGCCGAGCAGGTCGTGTCGGTCGGCGAAGAGGTCTTCGTCAAGATCATCGACATCGACCTCGAGCGTCGCCGCATCTCGCTCTCGCTCAAGCAGGCGAACGAGTCGGTCGACCCGAACGGCACCGAGTTCGACCCGGCCCTCTACGGCATGGTCACCGAGTACGACGAGCACGGCGAGTACAAGTACCCGGAGGGCTTCGACCCCGAGACCAACGCGTGGCTCGAAGGCTTCGACGAGCAGCGCGAGAAGTGGGAGCAGGAGTACGCTGCCGCCCACGCTCGCTGGGAGGCCCACAAGGCTGCCGTCACCAAGGCCCTCGAGGCCGAGGCGAACGCTCCCGTCGAGACCGGCTCGTCCAGCTTCTCGTCCGACAGCAGCCCCGTGGGCACGCTGGCTGACGACGAGGCACTCGCGGCCCTCCGCGAGAAGCTCTCGGGTCGTTGATCCTGAGCTGAGCCGCCCGGTTCGCTGAACCGTCTGGTTCGAAAGGCCGTCACCACCGCTTCGGCGGGGTGACGGCCTTTCGCGTATCCCGGGCGTCGGAGGTCGCCGGTACCGTCGCCGTGTGCCAGTGAATCCTCCCGCCACGCGATGCCTTGTGGACGACGACGGATGCCGTGGCCCTGTGCCGGCGGACGCTCCGGTCGCGCTGTGCGAGGGGCATCTCGCCGCCGCGGGGGAGTGGGCGGATGCCCATCACGGTGTCACCGACGCGCTGCCGTCGCCGTGCCGGCTGTGCGGCTCGCGGCTGGGTGTCCGCTATCCGTCCGGCTGGCTGTGCGCCGTGTGCGAGTGGCGCTACGGCGATCTGCCCGACGACGACATCGCTCCACCGCGCGTCGACGTCGTGTACTACCTGCGGTACGACGATCGCGTGAAGATCGGCACGAGCGCGAACCCACGGCAGCGTTTCGGGGCCATCTGGCACGACGAGCTGCTGGCGTTCGAGCGCGGTGGGCGCGCGCTCGAGCAGCGACGGCACGTGCAGTTCGCGGCCGACCGCTTCCCGGGCACCGAGTGGTTCCGCCGCTCCGACGTCCTCAGCGCGCACATCGCCGTCCTCGCGGCCGGTGTCGACGACCCGTGGCAGCTCCACGCCCGCTGGCTGAGCGAAGCGCTCGCGGCGCGCGGGTGAGTCCGTACGCTCTGCGAGAACGACGGCAGATCCTCCAGCAGCTTCCGAGGAACCACGCTTAGCGTGAGGGTCCACCCGCCCACGCAGACGACGGAGCAGCACATGGGATTCCTCGACCGACTGTTCGGAGGCACGGATGACGCGCGCCAGGCGCCGCCCGTCCCGCAGAACCGCTACGGCGCCCAGGGGCCGGGCATGCAGCCGCCCCGGAGCGAGGACGAGATCGCGATCGAGCGCTACCGGTACCTGCTGAAGACCGCGCCGCCCGAGACCATCGAGCAGGTGCACGCCGAGGCTTTCGCGAAGCTCACCGAGCCCCAGCGACAGCAGGTGCTCGCCGAGCTCTCGGCAGGGCTCCCGCCGCAGGAGCAGCCGCGCTCGACCGATCCGCAGGCGATGGCCCGTGCGGCGACCCGCGCCGAGTACACCAACCCCGGGTTCATGGAGCGCACGCTCGGGCCACAGCGCCAGGGTCCCGCGTTCGGCTCGATGCTCGGGTCGTCGATCCTCGGCACCGTGGTCGGCTACGTCATCGGCTCGGCGCTCGTGAGTTCGTTCATGGCGCCCGGCTTGGCGTACGACCAGGGCTACGAGGACGGATCCGCCGCCGACGGCGGCTCCGGCGAGACCGGGGCTTCCGGCGAGACCGGGGCCGCGGATGCCGGCGCCGACTCGGGGTCCGGCTGGGGCGGGGATCCGGGCTCGGGCTGGGGCGGCGATGCCGCGGCCGGCGACATGGGCGGATTCGGGGACTTCGGCGACTTCGGCTTCTGACCCGACGCCCCTGGACGACGGCGGCGAGCGCGCCGTCCGAGCGGCGGGGCGCAGCATCCGTTACCGTCGCGGTATGACCGCCGCGACGCCGGGCGAGCCAGACGGGCCCGCGGCGCGTTCCCGCACGGGCGGGACCGCGCCGGAGGCCGCCGACCGCACGCGCGGCCGCACCGCGACGCTGAACCAGCTCCTGCTCGCCGCGGTGGTGTTCGTGCTCGGCGTGCTCGTCGCGATCGGGCCCTTCGGCGGCGAGCCGATGCTCTTCTTCCTGGGCGTGGTCGTCGTGGTCGCGGTGACCGCCGCGACGCTCGTCGTGCCGTGGAACCGGCTGCCGTACGGGTGGGTCGCGGTGGTTCCGGCGATCGACATCGTCGCGATCACGCTCATGCAGGTCGCGGCGCCCGACACGGCGCTGGGACTCCTCTGGATCTTCCCCGCGACCTGGCTCGCCGGCGGGTTCGGACTGCTCGGGCTGTTCGGCGTCATCGTCGCGATCGCGGGCATCGTCAGCGTGCTCACCGCGCTCAGCGACACCGAGGTGACATACCGCACCTTCCTGCTGCCGCTGGTGATCGTCGCCGTCGCCGCGACGAGCCACCTCAACGCCCGCAGGTCGGATGCGCAGCGCATGCTCCTGGCCAAGCAGTCGCAGCTGCTGGCGAGCGTGCTCGCGCGCACCAGACGGCAGGAGCAGGTCGTCACGGAGGTGCTGGACGCCGTCGACTTCGGTGTCGTCCGCATGGGGACGAGCGGCACTGTGGCGGTCACGAACGAGGCCCACGGCACGCTGCTGCAGGGATTCGACCTCGACCACGACGGCAGCGAGGTCCCGGCGTTCCGCGACGACGGGACCTCTCCGCTGCCCCCCGACGAGCTCCCGCTCGAGCGCGCGCGCCGCGGGGAGGCGTTCGACGACCAGGTGGTGTGGTTCGGCGCGGAGCCCGGCCCCCGACGTGCGCTCACGATCACTGCGCGCCGCCTGATCGACCCCGACGGAGGCGACGCCGGCGCGGTGGTCGTGTCGCGCGACGTGACGGCCGAGCTCACCGCGCTCCGCGCCCGCGACGACCTGGTCGCGTCGGTCTCGCACGAGCTGCGCACGCCGCTCACCTCGATCCTCGGCTACCTCGACCTCGCCATCGAGGACCCCGACACCCCCGACGCGGTGCGCGCCAGCCTCGACGTCGCCGAACGCAACGCCGAGCGGCTGCTGCGCATCGTGGCCGACATCCTCGCGGCGTCGAGCTCGTCGCCGTCGTCGGTCGAGGCATCCCTCGCCCCTCAGCTGCTCGATGCACGTGACCTCGTGCGCACCGCGGCCGCCGACGCCCTGCCGCGCGCCGCCGCGCGCGCGATCTCGATCGACGAGACCGGTCTCGAACCCGCGACCGTGTGGGCCGACCCGCTGCGACTGCGGCAGGTCGTCGACAACCTGGTGTCGAACGCGATCGCCTACAACACGGACGGCGGCACGGTGTTCGTCGGCACCACGACCGACGGCACCTCGAGCTGGATCCTGGTGCGCGACACCGGCGTCGGCATCTCGGACGCCGACCGGTCGCGGCTGTTCCAGCGGTACTACAAGGCGGGCGGCGAGCGTCGCTCGGGCACGGGCCTCGGGCTCGCGATCACCCGCGACATCGTGCGGGCGCACGGCGGCGAGCTCGCCCTCCACAGCGCGGCCGGCGTCGGCTCGACCTTCATCGTAAAACTGCCCGCGATCGGCCCGGAAGGAGACGAAGGATGACCCTCGATCTGCCGAGCGTGCTCGTCATGACCGCGCTGGTGGTCAACGTCAGCGGTGTCCTGTTCATCCTCGAGACGCTGCTGCGACGCGACGAGGGCGCGGGGCGCATCTGGTCGATCGCGTTCCTCGCGGCGATGCTGACGACCCTCGCCTATACGGTCTGGGCCCAGTCGGAGGGCGCCTGGTGGGCGATCGCGGTCGGCAACGCGGCCTTCGTCGCGGGGACCGGCTGCATGTGGCTCGGATGCCGCCGCTTCAACGGGCGCGGCATGCGCTGGTCATCGATCCTCGTCGCCGCGGCGGTGGCGGGTGCGGCCCTCGCGGTCGCGATCGAGGGCGACGCAGGCGGCGACTGGGCGGGCGCCCTGTGGATGTTCGTGCCGCTGCTGTGCTTCGCCGGCGCAGGGGCCGTCGAGTGCCTCCGCGGCGACATGCGGGAATCGCGCACGGCGTGGGTGCTCGGAGCGGTGCTCGGAATCCAGTCGCTGTACTACGTGTCGCGCACCACCGCGTTCGTGACCTCCGGCCCCGACAGCGCCCTGTTCCAGACCGCCTTCGGCACCATCAGCACGAGCTACCTCACGGTGACGCTGACGATCGTGGCGGTGGTCGTGACCTCGGTGCTGCGGGCGAGCCGCGCGCCGATGCGCGGTTACCTGCGCGAGGCGCGGGCCGTCGACGAAGAGCAGGGCATCCTCAGCGAGGCCTCCTTCGCCGTCGTGCTCGACGGCATGTGCCGGCGGGCTGAACGGCGCTTCGAGCCGATCGCAGTGACGGCCGTCCGCCTCGACGACCTCGACCAGATCTCGACAGCCTTCGGCAGCGACGTCGCGGGGGCCGTGGCGGCGACGTGGCGCGCCGGGGTGCGCCATCACGCGCCCACGAACGCCGTCGTGGGCCAGGACGGGCACACCGGCCTGGTCGTCGGCCTCGCGATCGCGTCCCCGCAGGAGGCACGCCGCCAGGCGGGCGCGATCTACCGCGGCCTCTTCGACGATCTCGGCAAGGTCGGCGGGGGAGTGATCCCCGTGGTCGGCGTCGGCGTGGCGCTGAGCGAGACGGCCGGGTACGACCCCGCGGAGCTCATGCTCGTCGCACGCGAGGCGGCGAGCCGGGCCGCGGCGAACGTCGAGACGTCGGTGCTCGTCGACGAGGGCGAGTAGCGGCATCCCACCGCCGCGCCGGCGCGGGTCAGGCGGTGAGGCGGTAGCCGACGCCGCGGACGGTCTCGATCCACCGCGGCTGCGCGGGCGACTCGCCGAGCTTGCGCCGGAGGTTCGCCATGTGCACCTCGATCGCGCGCGCGTCGCTGTCGGAGACGAAGTCGCTGACCGCGTACTGGTCGCCCCGCAGCATGAGGGCGAGGTCGGACTTCGCGCGCACGCGCCGGCCCGCCACGAGCAGGTCGGCGAGGATGTCGAACTCGCTGCGCGTCAGCTCGATGTCGTGGTCGTCGACGGTCACGAGGTGGGTCGAGGCGTTGAGGCGCAGCCCGTGGTGCTCGAGCCAGACACCGTCGGACGACCCGTTGTCGCCGTTGGCGTCGGGGTCGGCCGGCGCCACGTGGCGCGGCCGCCGCAGCATGGCGTCGATGCGGGCGCGCAGCTCACGCGGGCGGAACGGCTTGGCGACGTAGTCGTCGGCCCCCGCTTCGAGGCCTTGCAGGGCATCGATCTCTTCGGTGCGGGCGCTCAGCATGACGATGTAGGTGGAGCTGATGGCCCGGATGCGCTTGGCGGTCTCGAAGCCGTCCATGCCGGGCATGTTGACGTCGAGCGTCGTCACCAGCGGCCGGTGCTCGCGCACCAGTTCGACGCCATCCGCGCCGTTCGCGGCGCCGTGCACCTCGAAGCCCGCCTGAGCGAGCACGGTCGACAGGAGAGAACGGATGTCTTCCTCGTCCTCGATCACCACCGCGACGCGCGCTTCTTCCACCGATGCACCCTCCGGATCCGGTGCCGTCGACGGACCCTGGACGTCGGTCATGATATCCCAGAACGCGCTGCGGAACGGGTGCGGCAGGCCGTCGACGATCACGGAAGGCGACCGTGTGCGGGGCGGGCCGTGGAGCTCTGCTCGCGTGCGTCCGCCACTGCGCCGGTCCGGCGGGCCGCGCGTAGGGCGGGAGCTTTCCCCATATCCCGCCCTGCGCGCGTCCTCCGTGCACGGAACCGAGCCGCCGTCGTCCCCACGCGCGCGACCCTTCCGTACCCCAGGACGATCCGGCTGGTGCAGCGGGGCGGTGTCGCGTCGGTCGCCACGATGTCGCGTCCGGCGTTCATCTCCCGCCCTCCCCAGTGCCACACGGGTGGATCTGTCCTTCGGGTGACCCGAGGCTACCTCCGGTGCCTCAATGCCCGCTCAGGCCCGCCTCAGGAACCGCGCAAGGCTTGCGGGCGCCCGCAGCGCCCCGGCCGGCACGGCGTGGCATGCTCGAACCATGCCGCTCGTCGCCCTCACCGGAGGCATCGCCTCGGGAAAGTCCACGATCGCCCGCCGCCTCGCCGAGCACGGAGCGGTCGTCGTCGACGCCGATCAGATCGTGCGCGAGGTGCAGCAGCCCGGCTCGCCGGTGCTGGCCGCGATCGCCGAGAACTTCGGGGAACGGATGCTGCGCCCCGACGGTTCGCTGGACCGCGCCGCCCTCGGCAGCCGGGTGTTCGGAGACGACGCCGCTGTCGCGCAGCTCAACAGGATCGTCCACCCCGCCGTGCGTGCCGAATCCGCGCGCCGCTTTGAGGAGGCGTTCGCGGCGGACCCGGAGGCCGTGGTCGTCTACGACGTACCGCTCCTCGTCGAGGCGCGCGTCGACGACCCGTGGCAGCTCATCATCGTGGCGCACGCGCCCGAAGACGTCCGCCGCCGCCGCCTCGTGGACCTGCGCGGCATGACCGAGAAGGATGCTGCGGCCCGTCTCGCATCCCAGGTGCCCGACGACGCCCGCCTGCGGATCGCCGACGTGGTCATCGACACGGCGGGCTCGCTCGAGCACACCGAGCGCCAGGTCGACGACCTGTGGCGCGCGCTCGACGAACACGTCGCGCAGCGCGCCGCACGCTCGTAATCTGGAAACGGAGCGAGGAGGTACCGCATGGCCGTGTTCTCGAGGTTCCGGCGTCGCAAGACGCCGTACGGCGCGACGACCGACGAGGAGCGCATCGCGCGCTACGTCTATCTCCTCAACACCCTGCCCGCGTCGGTGATCGAGAGTGCGCACGCGTCCGCGTTCGCGGACGTCCCGCCCGAGCGCCGGCGCGAGATGTTCGAGCAGCTGCGGCCGTTCCTCGCCGACTCGGAGAGGGACGCGGCATCCGATGATCCCTCGGTGATCGCGCGACTGGTGCGGCGCGCCGAGGAGCACCGGACACAGCGCGCCTCGGCGGGAGCTGCCTCGCCCGAGGCGGCGACGGAGCCGGCCCGCACGGCGGTGGAGGTCGACGATCGCGACCCGCGCGACGGCGTCGACGCACGCGCGATGCTCCTGAACGTCGGCGTGATGACGCTCGTGGCGAACCAGTTCCTGGTGTCGAGTTCGGTGGCCGCGTACTACACGGTCGGTGCCGGATCGCTGCAGCTCGGCGACGGTCCCGCGTGGATCGGCGAGACGTACGACCCCGGCTCGGCCGGCTACGACGGCGGCGCGGGCGGCGGCTTCGACGGTGGGGGCGGTTTCGACGGGGGCGGTCTCGGCGGATTCGACGCCGGAGGCTTCGGCGGCTTCGACGGCGGCGGCGGGGGCTTCGGAGGCTGAACCGCCCGCGAGCGGCGGGTCGCGGCATCCGCTCTTCGCGAACGCCGCCCGGATGCGATGCAGTGAGCCTGCCGAAATGTCGGAGGCCGCGCATACGCTGGATTGGTGCAGACCACACGATCCGTGCGGCCTTTCGAGGTCGTGAGCGAATACGAGCCGTCGGGCGACCAGCCCCAGGCGATCGCGCAGCTGGCGGCGCGCATCAACGCCGGCGAGACCGACGTCGTGCTGCTCGGGGCGACCGGTACCGGCAAGTCGGCGACGACGGCCTGGCTCGTCGAGGCCGTGCAGCGCCCCACTCTCGTGCTCGCGCACAACAAGACCCTCGCCGCGCAGCTGGCGAACGAGTTCCGCGAGCTCATGCCGCACAACGCGGTGGAGTACTTCGTCAGCTACTACGACTACTACCAGCCCGAGGCGTACGTCCCCCAGACCGACACCTTCATCGAGAAGGACTCGTCGGTCAACGCCGAGGTCGAGCGGCTGCGCCACTCGACGACGAACTCCCTGCTCAGCCGCCGCGATGTCATCGTGGTGAGCACGGTGTCGTGCATCTACGGCCTCGGAGCGCCCGACGAGTACTTGCGCGCGATGGTGGCGCTGCAGGTGGGCGAGGTCTACGACCGCGACGCGCTCATCCGCAAGTTCATCGCGATGCAGTACAACCGCAACGACGTCGACTTCTCGCGAGGCAACTTCCGCGTGCGCGGCGACACCATCGAGATCATCCCGGTGTACGAGGAGTACGCGATCCGCATCGAGATGTTCGGCGACGAGATCGAAGCGCTGTTCATGCTCCACCCGCTGACGGGCGACGTGGTGCAGCGGCTCGACGCCGTCCCGATCTTCCCGGCGTCGCACTACGTCGCCGGCACCGAGACGGTGCAGCGCGCGATCGGCACGATCGAAGACGAGCTCGCCGACAGGCTGAAAGAACTCGAGTCGCAGAACAAGCTGCTCGAGGCGCAGCGGCTGCGCATGCGCACCACGTTCGACCTCGAGATGCTGCAGCAGCTCGGGTTCTGCTCGGGCATCGAGAACTACTCGCGCCACATGGACGGGCGCGCGCCGGGCGAGCCGCCGCACACGCTCCTCGACTTCTTCCCCGACGACTTCCTCATGGTGATCGACGAGTCGCACGTCACCGTCCCGCAGATCGGGGCGATGTACGAGGGGGACGCCTCGCGCAAGCGCACGCTGGTCGAGCACGGGTTCCGGCTGCCGAGCGCGCTCGACAACCGGCCGCTCCGGTGGGACGAGTTCAAAGACCGGGTGGGCCAGACGGTCTACCTGTCGGCCACGCCCGGCCGGTACGAGATGGGCATCGCCGACGGCGTGGTCGAGCAGATCATCCGCCCGACCGGCCTCGTCGACCCTGAGATCGTGGTGAAGCCGTCGAAGGGGCAGATCGACGACCTGCTCGAAGAGATCCGCCTCCGCGTCGAGCGCGACGAGCGCGTGCTGGTGACGACGCTCACGAAGAAGATGGCCGAAGAGCTCACCGACTTCCTCGGCGAGCACGGCGTACGCGTGCGCTACCTGCACTCCGACGTCGATACGCTCCGCCGCGTCGAACTGCTCAGCGAGCTGCGGGCCGGCGTCTACGACGTGCTCGTGGGCATCAACCTGCTCCGCGAGGGTCTCGACCTGCCCGAGGTGTCGCTGGTGTCGATCCTCGACGCCGACAAGGAGGGGTTCCTCCGCAGCGGCACGTCGCTCATCCAGACGATCGGTCGCGCGGCCCGCAACGTCTCGGGTCAGGTCCACATGTACGCCGACACGGTGACCGACTCGATGGCCAAGGCCATCGAAGAGACCGACCGTCGTCGCGAGAAGCAGATCGCCTACAACACCGCCAACGGCATCGAGCCACAGGCGCTGCGCAAGCGCATCGCCGACATCACCGAGGTGCTCGCGCGCGAGGCGTCCGACACGGATCGGATGCTGCGGGGCAAGGCGGCGGCGAAGACCAAGTCCGGTGTCGGCAAGAGCCCGACCCCGCAGCTGCGGCGCGAGGGCATCGCGGCCGAAGGAGCGGAGCAGCTCGAGGCGACCATCGCCGACCTGAGCCAGCAGATGCTCGCGGCCGCCGGCGAGTTGAAGTTCGAGCTCGCCGCGCGCCTGCGCGACGAGGTGCAGGACCTCAAGAAGGAGCTGCGCGCCATGGAGCGCGCGGGTCACGCCTGAGCCCGGGCCAGTCCTCGCCGTGAGTGCTGGCGTGGCGCTGGTCAGGGGCAGTGCATGAGGGGCTTCGGTCCCGAGCGGTCGAAGGTGTGCTGCGAGATCGGCGCGCCGCACAGCGGGCATGCGCGCTCGGCCCGCTCCGCCTGACTCGGCGGGGGTGTCGTCTCGTAGGGTCCGACGGCGGCAGGGCCGGCGACACGGATGAGGTTGGTGTTGAGGAACGCGTACCAACCGCCGGCTTCGCGCACGCGCTCGCGGAGCGGACGACGGCCGGGGGTGGGGGCATCCGTGTCAGACATGTTCATTAGTGTACTAACGATTAGTGCGCGATAGGATCAGCGCGTGACGGATCCCCAGCTCAGCCCCGACGACCTGCTCAAGCTCGACAACCAGGTGTGCTTCGCGCTGGTGACCGCGGCCCGCAACGTCGTCGGGTTGTACCGGCCGATCCTCGAGCCGCTCGGGCTCACGCACCCGCAGTACCTGGTGATGCTCGCGCTGTGGGAGCGGTCGCCGCGGTCGCTGCGCGAGCTGGCTGCCGAGCTCGCTCTGGAGCCCGCGACCCTCTCCCCGCTCGTGAAGCGCCTCGAGGCGCAGGATCTCGTCACTCGTTCGCGTCGCGACGACGACGAGCGGGTGCTCGACGTCCGCCTCACGGAGGCGGGTGCGCGTCTGCGCGCCCGGGCGCTCGAGGTGCCGGGCAAGGTGATGGCCAGCGTCGGGACGGACGCCGCCGCGCTTCTGGCGCTCCGCGACGCGCTGCAGCCCTTCGCGGGCGCGCGCTGAGGGCGTCCTGGGGTGCGTCAGTGAGACGGGGGAGGCGCACCTTCGCCCACGGCGAACGGCTCCCAGCCCTCGTGTCGGAACCCCCACCTAGACTTGTCGGGTGCCCATCGTCCCTGTCGCCCTGCCCGGAAATCTGACCGGAAACTCCGCCGGCGGTACCAGCGGAAAGCTCAGCGTCCGCGGTGCCCGCGTGCACAATCTGAAGGACGTCGACCTCGACATCCCGCGCGATTCGCTCGTGGTCTTCACAGGCCTGTCGGGCTCGGGCAAGTCCAGTCTCGCGTTCGACACGATCTTCGCCGAGGGCCAGCGCCGCTACGTCGAGTCGCTGAGCGCGTACGCGCGGCAGTTCCTCGGGCAGGTCGACCGCCCCGACGTCGACTTCATCGAGGGGCTGAGCCCCGCCGTCTCGATCGACCAGAAGTCCACGAACCGCAACCCGCGGTCGACGGTCGGCACGATCACCGAGATCCACGACTACATGCGTCTGCTGTGGGCGCGCATCGGCGTGCCCCACTGTCCCGACTGCGGCGCCGTCATCCAGCGCCAGACGGTGCAGCAGATCGCCGACCAGCTCATGGAGCTGCCCGAGCGCACGCGCTACCAGGTCGTCGCACCGGTCGTCACCCAGAAGAAGGGCGAGTTCGTCGACCTCTTCAAGGAGCTCGGCGCGAAGGGCTACGCCCGGGCCATCGTCGACGGCGAGCTGATCCAGCTCGCCGAGCCGCCGGCGCTCAAGAAGAGCTACAAGCACGACATCGCGGTGGTGGTCGACCGTCTCGTGGCGGCTCCCGGCATCCTGGACCGCGTCACCGACTCCGTCGAGACCGCGCTGTCGCTCGCGGGCGGCGTCGTGCAGGTCAACTTCGTCGATGAAGAGGGGGATGCCGCGTGGCAGTCCTTCTCCGAGAAGCTCGCGTGCCCGAACGGCCACCCGCTGCAGCTCACCGAGATCGAGCCGCGCACGTTCTCGTTCAACGCGCCGTTCGGCGCGTGCCCCGCGTGCTCGGGTCTCGGCACCCGCATGTCGGTGGACGTCGAGCTCATGCTCGGCGACGAAGACCTCTCGATCCGCGAGGGCGTCCTCATCCCGTGGACGACGCAGGGCAAGGGGCTCTTCCAGTACTACGAGCGCCTGCTCGAGGGGCTCGCGAACGACCTCGCCTTCTCGCTCGACACCCCGTGGAAGCGGCTGCCGTCCGAGGTGCGCGAGGCGGTGCTGCGCGGCGAGAACTACAAGGTCACGGTCAAGTGGAAGAACCGCTACGGCCGCGAGATGCGGTACTCATCGGGCTTCGAAGGCGTCGTGCCCTACATCGAGCGCCAGTACACGCAGGCCGAGTCCGACACGCAGCGCCAGCGCTGGTCGGAGTACCTCCGCGAGGTGCCCTGCCCGGTGTGCGACGGCGCCCGTCTCAAGCCCGAGGTGCTGGCCGTGCAGGTGCACGGGCATTCCATCGCGGATGCCTCGCGCCTGAGCCTCGGCGAGGCGCGCGAGTACTTCGCGAAGCTGACGCTCACCGACCGCGAGGCGACGATCGCCGCGCAGGTGCTGCGCGAGATCCGCCTCCGGCTGGACTTCCTCATCCGCGTCGGCCTCGACTACCTGAGCCTGAGCCGCGCCGCCGCCACCCTGTCGGGCGGCGAGGCGCAGCGCATCCGGCTCGCGACCCAGATCGGCTCCGGCCTCACCGGCGTGCTGTACGTGCTCGACGAGCCGTCGATCGGCCTGCACCAGCGCGACAACCGCCGCCTCATCGAGACCCTCGTGGCGCTGCGCGACCTCGGCAACACGCTCATCGTGGTGGAGCACGACGAGGAGACGATCCACGCCGCCGACTGGGTCGTCGACATCGGGCCCGGCGCGGGCGTCAACGGCGGCGAGGTCGTGCACTCCGGTCCGGTCGGCGAGCTCCTCGCC
>JAVBUG010000181.1:0-15751 GCA_031555515.1 Microbacterium sp.
CGCCTTCTCATCGGTCTCGGTGGAGAGCGTGTCGGTCATGGGTCGTCCTCATCATCGGGACCGGGACGGATGCCTCGGCATCCGTCCCGGTCGCGTGTCGCGGTCGTGAGACCGCGGGGTATTACTGGATGGCAGCCGTCACGTCGTCGACGAGCTTCTGCCACGTCGTCGTCGGGTCCTCGCCGTTGATGATGGCGGCCTCGGCGACACCCCAGTACTGCCACACCGCGCCCATGGCCGGGATCGCGGGCATCGGGACCGCGTCGGCACCGACGGCCTGGAAGCCGGCGATGATCGGGTCGGACGCGGCAGTGTCAGCGGCAGCGGTGAGGGCGGGCAGGACGTTGCCGGCCTTGAACAGCTCGAGCTGGACGTCCTCGGTGCCGATGTAGTTGACGAGGAAGTCGTTCGCGGCGACCTTGTTGTCGGACTCCGAGCTCACGAAGAAGCCCTTCACACCGGCGAACGGCTGGGCCGGAGCGTCGGTCGGGCTCGGGATCGGGTCGATCGCGACGTTGATGCCCGCGTCGGTCGCCGTGCCGACGTTCCACGGGCCCGTGAGCCAGAACGCCGACTCGCCCTCGAGGAACTTGGTCTTGGCGATGTCACCGTCGAGGTCGGTGTTGAAGTTGCCGGCAGCGCCCTGCGCGCCGAGCCAGCTGGCGAACTCGAAGCCGCCCTCGCTGCCCATCTGCAGGTCGGTCGGGTCGTAGTTGCCCTCTGCGTCGGTGCCGAACACCGGGGCGCCGAACGCGGTCTGGAACGGGTACAGGTGGTACGGGTTGCCCTCGACGCCCTGCTCGACCACGAACGGGGTGGTGAGGCCGGCCGCCTGGCCCTTGGCGATCATGTCGTCGAAGCTCGTGGCAGCCTCGGGGATGATGTCGGCGTTGCGGAGGATCGCGATGTTCTCGACCGCGTACGGGAGCATGTACGTGGTGCCCTCGTAGTTCGAGGCCTGGAGCGCGACCGGGAGGTAGTCGCCGGCGGTGTCGCCGAGCTCGATGGGGGCGACGACGCCGTTGGTCGAGAGCTCGCCCAGCCAGTCGTGCGCACCCATGACCACGTCGGGGCCCTTGCCCGTCGGCGCCTGCTGGATGAAGTCGTCCTTGATGGTGCCGACGTCCTTGCCGACGAGGTCGACCTTGACGCCGGTCTTCTCGCTGTACGCGTCGGCGGCGCCCTCGAGCGCGTCCACGCGCTCGGAGTCGACCCAGACGGTCAGCGTCGACGTGGCGTCGCCTTCGTCGGTCGAACCGGTGTCGTCACCGTTGCCCGCGCAGCCCGCGAGGATGATCGACGCGACGGCCAGACCGCCGAGCGCGAGCCAGCTCTTCTTGTTCACCTTCATCGGTGCAGTGCCTCTCTGGAGTGCTGAGTGAGTCCGGCCGCACTGTCGGTCGCGACGGTGCGGGTTCGACTCTCGCTCGCGATTGCAAGCGCTTACATTTCTAACTCAGCAGACGCCATATGGCAACATCGGCTTCGGATCGATATCTCGCCGTGACTTTCCTCGCCTGTTTGGAATCGCTTGCACGCCCGCCCTGGACGGGAACCGCTTGCAGCAGCATCCGTCCCCCCGCGCCGCACGGCACCCGCCGATAGACTGCCCGCCATGGCAGATTCTTCGTTCGACATCGTCAGCAAGGTCGACCACCAGGAGGCGGAGAACGCCCTCAACCAGGCCCGCAAAGAGATCGAGCAGCGCTACGACTTCAAGGGCACCGGGGCCTCCGTCGAGTGGAGCGGCGAGTCCGTGCTCATCAAGGCGAGCACCGAGGATCGCGCGAAGGCCGTCCTCGACGTCTTCCAGTCGAAGCTCATCAAGCGCGGCATCTCGCTGAAGAGCCTCGAGTCGGGCGAGCCCTTCGCCAGCGGCAAGGAGTACCGGATCGTCTCGACGATCAAGGACGGCATCTCGTCCGAGAACGCGAAGAAGATCTCGAAGATCATCCGCGACGAGGGCCCCAAGTCGGTGAAGTCGCAGATCCAGGGCGACGAGCTGCGCGTGCAGTCGAAGTCGCGCGACGACCTGCAGGAGGTGCAGCGCCTGCTCAAGGCCGCCGACCTCGACGTCGACCTGCAGTTCGTCAACTACCGCTGACGCGAGCCCCTGACCTGGGGTCGCATCAGCGCCGGCGACGGGGGTCGATCGCGACCCGCACCTCGGTTCGACCGGCCGCGCGCTCCAGCGCCTCGTCGAGCTCGGTCAGCGGATGCGGCCGGCCGGCGAGCTGCGCGAACGGGTACCGGTGCGCGTGCTCCTCGAGGAAGGCCGCCGCACCGGCGAGATCCTCCGGGGCGTAATTGTGGACCCCGCGGATCGTCGTGAGGTTGCGCACGGTGTGCTCAGGGTCGAGCGCGTACGGCCGGCCCGGAGAGACGCTGCCCACGAGCACGACGACGCCGCCCACGCCGATGCCGTCGATCGCGAACGAGACGGCGCTCGTCGCACCGGACGCCTCGACGGCGATGTCCACCTCGCGCGCCCGCGCCCGGCGCAGCGCGCGCTCCAGGGAGCCGGGCTGGGTCGGATCGATCACCGCGGACGCGCCGAACTCCTTCGCGAGGTTCCGCCGGGCGGGATCAGGGTCGGCGACGACCACCCGGGCCCCGGCGTGCGTCGCGATCGCGGTCGCGGTGAGTCCGATCAGTCCCGCGCCCGTCACCAGCACGGTGGCGTGATCCAGGTCGACGATGTCGGCGGCACGGTCGATCGCCGCCCAGGCGGTCGCTGTCGCGCAGGACGCGGGCGCGAGCACCGCGGCGGGCAGGGACTCCCCCACGCGCACGATCGCCGTACCGGCTCGCAGCTGCACATGGGTGGCGAACCCGCCCGACAGCTCCCACCGCGCGATCAGCCGTTCGTGGCCGTACTTGCGCAGGTCGCGGCACTTCTGCGGCATCCCGCGGCGGCAGCGGTCGCAGTTCAGGCACGACGCCATGATCGACCACACGACGCGGTCGCCGACCCCGATCCGCTGCCCGTCCACAGCGCGCACGTCGTCGAGCACGGCGACGACCCGGCCGACGTACTCGTGGCCGAGCACGAGCGGCGTGGGCGCCTTGCGATGCCCCGACACGGTGTGCACGTCCGAGCCGCACACCGTCGCGAGCTCGAGCTCGACGAGCACCTCTCCCTCGGCCAGCGTGACACCGGGGACCGCGATAGCCTCGTGAGGGCGTCCCGGGCCGAGCCACACCATCGCGGTGCCGGGCGGTGTGAGGCTGACGTCGCGCGAGACCCGCACCGGCGCCGCTGCCGGTGACGCCACGTCAGGCGTCGATTCCGAGCAGCGCGGGGAGCGCCGTCACGTCGTCGATGACCGCATCGGCGCCGGCCGCGGCGAGCGCGGCACGGTCGTGCGCACCGGTGAGCACGCCCACCACCAGGCCGGCGCCGGCGGCGCGGCCCGTCGCGATGTCGCTCGTCGTGTCACCCACGACGACGGCGGACGCCACACTCGACGCCTGCGCCCCGATCACGGCGGCGAGCACCAGGTCGGGAGCGGGGCGCCCACGGCCGACGTCGACGGGCGAGAGCGCCGCGTCGACGAGCGGCCGCCAGCCGAGGCCGTCCAGGATCGCGTCACGAGTGACGGGCGCGAACCCGGTCGTGAGGACGACCGAGAGGCCGGCCGCGCTGAGCCGCTCGAGCGTCGCCCGCGCGCCCTCGACGGGCTCGACGCCCTCCGTCGCGATGAGCTCGGCGTACGCGCGCTCGAAGGCTGCCGTCGCCTCCGCCGCGCGCGCCGTGTCGCCGCCCGCGAGGTGCGTGAAGACGTCGATCTTCGACTGGCCCATCGTGCGCCGGACGTAGTCGAGAGCCTCGGGCCACGGCATCCGTTCCGCCACCCCCGTCCCGGAGGCCGCGCGCTCGAACGCGCGCTCGACGATGCCGTCGTCGCGCACCGTCGTGCCCGCCATGTCGAGCACGACGAGTTCGACGGGGGTGGTGAGCCGGGCGGGCACGATCGGCGATGCGGTGGTCGTCATGCGGGGGATCCTTCGGGGGTGAGGGCCTGGGCGGTTGCGCCGAGGCGGGGGGCGAGGACGGTTTCGGCGAGGCCGAGTCCGGTGGTCATTCCGATGCCGGTGGTCGCCGCGAGCACGACGACGTCCGGTACGGGTTCGGCGACGAGGAAGTCGTCGGGGCCGCTGGCGTACACGCCCTGCCACCGCTCCGTCACGACGGCGCGGAAGCCGAACAGCGCCTGGAACTCCTCGAGCAGCAGATCGGCGGCGGCCTCCGGCTGGAACGGCGGGATGGCGACGCCGCGGTGGTGCGTGTCGCCCACGATGATCGACCCGTCGGGCAGCTGTGTGTACATCTGGTTGAGGTCGAGGGCGGCGAGGTCCGGACGCTCCGCGTGCAGGCGCCCCCGCACCGCGGCGGCCTCGGGCAGACCGGCGAATCGTCCGTATCGCACCAGCGACCAGCCGGTGAGGAGCGGGGCGGGAATGGATGCCGCGTCCCCGCGCACGCGGAGCATGTCGAGGCCGCAGCGCACGATCCCGGTCGACTCGGCGAGGTCGGGCAGCAGCTGGTCGAGGTCGTGGTTGACGGCGACGACGACGAGTCCGGCATCCACTCGTCCCCGCGTCGTATCGACGTACCCGGTGCGCACGGCGCCGGCGGAGGTGCGGGTGAGGAACTGCACCCCGAGCCGGGCGAGGTGCGTGCGGATCGCCGCCGCCGCGGAGCGCGGGTCGGTCTGCAGGTCGGGAGCGATGAGCGCCCCGCCCGCGGCGACGCCCGGCAGCACCGAGACCCGCGTCTCGAGTTCTCTCGCGGTGAGCAGGTCGATGCCGTCGTCGCGGGCGGCCGCCTCGAGCAGGGCGACCTCGTCGGCGTGGCGCGCGACGACCAGGGTGCCCGACTCGCGGAGCCAGAAGCCGGCGTCGCGCGAGAGCCGCATCCACAGCGGGCGGGAGGCGTCGGCGTACCGACGGGCGAGCCCGGTCTGCGCGCCGATGCACAGGTGGCCGAAGTTGCGGACGGTGGCGCCGAGCGACTCGGGGCCGCGCTCGATCACGACGACGCTCTGTCCGCGGCGGACGGCGGCGTACGCGGCACCGAGGCCGACGATCCCCGCGCCGACCACCGCGACATCGAAGCCTCGGCGCGCGGCGGCGCTGTGCGGAACCGGGTTCATCGGAAGACCTTCCTCATCCACATGGCGATCCCCTCGACGATGAGCACCGTCACCAGGATCATCAGCACGATCGCGGTGACCATGCCGTAGTTCGCGCCCTGGCTGGCGTTGAGCAGGTAGTAGCCGACTCCCCCGCCGCCGACGATCCCGAGGATGGTGGCGGCGCGGACGTTGGTGTCGAGCAGGTAGAACGAGTGGCCGATCAGGGCGCGGGTGCCCTGCGGCACGGTGGCGCCGGCATACACCTGCACACGCGTGGCGCCGGCGGCGAAGAGAGCGCGCTCGGGGCCGCGGTCGACCTCTTCGAGCGAGTCCGCGATGAGCTTTCCGAGGAGGCCGATCCCGCCGACGGCGAGCGCGATGGTGCCGGCCTGCATCCCGAGGCCGGTGATCACGATGAGCACGATCGCGAGGATGATCTCGGGGATGCCGCGGATGCCGACCAGGGCGAAGCGGGCGGTGCCGCGCAGCCCGCCGTTCGGAGCGACGTTGCGGGCCGCGAACGAGCCGAGGAGCAGCGAGGGGACGAGGGCGAGCAGCGTTGCGGCGAGCGCGATGGCGATCGTCTCGCGCAGCGCCTCGAACATGACCTCCGGCCCGTAGACCCCGAAGGTCGGCGGCCAGAACTGCACGGCGACAGCGGGGAGCTTCGCCCACACGGTGAGGAAGTCGCCCCAGTTGATCTGGCACACCCAGATCCCTGCCACCACGATCGCCGCAGTGAGCCAGCCGGCCGCGACGTTGCGCACGCGCGCCGTGGTCCAGGGGCGATGGAGCGCGGTCTCGGGCGACTGCGCCCACGCGCCACGCTTCACCGAGGTGGAGGGCCGGGCCGCAGCATCCGTTCTCTTCGACTTCAGCCGCCGCCCGACGAGCCGGTCCGCCCACGAACCGCGGTCGCCGACGCGCCCGAGCATGGCGGCGCGGACGACGCTGGAGACGATCTCCATGATCACGCAGAGCACGAAGATCACCAGCGCGATGCCGAGACCCAGACCGTAGTTCAGCGACTTGAAGGCGTACGACATCTCGAGGCCGAGGCCGGCGACGCCGACGTAGCCGAGCACCACCGAGCCGCGGAGATTGATGTCGTTGCGGTGCAGCACGGTCGCGATCCACGACGGCAGCACCTGCGGGAGGATGCCGCTGAAGAACTCCTGCGCACGGGTGCCGCCGGCGGCACGGATGGCCAGGCGAGGCCCCTCGTCGATCTGCTCGATCGCGTCGGCGAACATCTTCGAGATCATGCCGATCGAGTGGATGCCGATCGCCAGGATGCCGGGGAGCGCGCCCAGCGAGAACATCAGCACGAACACCATCGCGAGCACGACGTCGGGGAGCGCACGCGTGAGGACGCCGACGAAGCGCGCCGCGGCACGCCAGCCGTTGCCCGGGGTCGTGTTGGACGCGGCGAGGTACGCGATCGGCACGGACAGCACGGCGGCGAGCAGCGTGCCGGTCAGCACGAGCCCGAGCGTCAGCGCGACGAGCCAGGCGAGCTCGGCGGGTTCGGGGAAAGACAGCGCACCCACCCGGGCGAAGAAGCGCTCGGCGTTGCCCCAGCTCGCGATCATGTCGGGGATCGAGATCTGCACCTCGCCCACCGCGGCGACCGCCAGCGCGATGAGCGCGACGAGCGTGAGGCCCGCGGCGATGCGCTCCGGCGAGACGGGACGCTTCGGCGCGCGATCCCGCAGCGACGCCGGGGCGGATCCGGCGCGAGGGCGCTCGACGGTCGTGGTCATCGTGACGTCTCCGCGGCATCGATGAGGAGCTCGTCCTGCACGGCACGCAGCTCCGCCGTGGTCGTCGCGACGCGGCCGTAGATCTCCATGACCTGCGCCTTGGAGAGGTCGCGGGTCGGGAGGTCGAGCACGACGGCACCGTGGCGGAGACCCACGATGCGGTCCGCCCACGAGATCGCGAGGTCCACTTGATGGAGGCTGCAGACGACGGTGAGCCCCTCCTCCGCGGCGATCTCGCGGATCAGCGCCATCACCTGGTCGCTGGACTCGGGGTCGAGTGAGGCGACCGGCTCGTCGGCGAGCAGCACGCTCGGGTTCTGCATCAGGGCCCGCGCGATCGCGACGCGCTGCTGCTGGCCGCCCGAGAGGGTGTCGGCGCGCTGGTAGGCGCGGTCCAGGAGACCGACGCGGTCGAGGTGACCGAGGGCCGCGAGACGCCGGGCCTTGGAGTACGACCACAGCCCGAGGCGCGGACCGCGCACGCTCGACAGCGCCCCGGTCAGGACGTTCTCGAGCACGGTCAGCGAGGGCACGAGCTCGAACTGCTGGAAGATGAAGCCGACGCTCGAGCGCAGCGCGCGCAGGCGCCGGCCGGTGAGGCGCGGCACGTCCTCGCCGAGCACCTCGACGGAGCCGGAGGTGGGAGCCTCCAGCCCGTCGAGGTGCCGCAGCAGCGTGGACTTGCCGGAGCCCGAGAGCCCGAGCAGCACGACGATCTCGCCACGATCCACGGTCAGCGAGACGCCGTCGAGGGCGGTGGTGGCGCCGAAGCGCTTGGTGACACCGTCCAGGCGGACGACGTTCTCGGGTGCGGGGGTGTTCATGTCTGCTCGGGTCCTCGTCAGCGTGCGGGTGTCAGCCCTGGCACTGCGTGGCGTTCGTCGCCTCGCAGATGTCGCGGATGAGGTCGTAGTACGCGTCGTCTACCGGCTTGGTGGCGTAGAAGACGCTGCGGAACCCGTCCGAGTCGGCGCTGTCGACGCCGCTCGCGATGATGTCGTCGATCGTGACCTCGCCGAGGATGTCGACGAGCTGGTCCTTCAGCTCGGCGGGAAGCGTGTTCGAGGAGACGAGCGGGGCGCCGGGCACCATCGTCTCCTCGACGACGCGTACCTTGTCGGACTTCTCGACCTCGCTGTCTTCGGCGAACCCGGCCTCGCATTCGACGCCCTCACCGACCTTCTGCACGCTCACGTCGTGCTTGCCCGCGAACACCGGCGTCACGTCGGTCTCGGGGTCGATGCCCTCTTCGAGGAGGTTGTACGACGGGAAGAGGTAGCCCGACGTCGAGGACGGGTCGACGAAGCACACCTTCTTGCCCTCGAAGTCGGCGAGGGTCTGGATGCTGCTTTCCGTGGGCACGATCGCCTGCGAGTAGTAGCCGGGCTCCTGGCCCTCCTCGGTGACGATCGACGAGATCGGGGTGAGCTGAGCGCCGTTGTTCGTGGCGGTGACGTAGGTGAAGCCCGAGAACGACGCGACATCGATCTTGCCTGCGATGGCGGCCTCGATGAGCGCGGCGTAGTCGGTGGACTCGTGGTACTCGACGGTCTTGCCGGTTTCTTGCGCGATGTAGTCCATGAGCGGCTGGTAGTTGGTCTCGGTGTCGGCCGAGTCGGGCACGACGCCGAAGACGAGCGTGTCGGCGTCGACGGCGTAACCGGTGCTCGCGGTCTCGCCGGGCGTGGCGCCGGCGGTGCCGGAGCAGGCGGAGAGGCCGAGGGCGAGGAGTGCGGCGCCGGCCAGAGCGATCGACGCGTTGGTTGCACGGAGGTTCATGACAGCCTTTCGGGTGAGGGGAGGGATGAAGAACCTCGAGAACTCTCGCACCCACCTCGGCAAGATGTGTACCTACGTTGTGATTGTTCAAGGGTTGTTCACCTACCTCACTCTTCGACGAACACTTCTCGCGACGGGATCGCCGGGAAACCGGGAGTGAGTAGTATTCCCATGTGGCAGACACCGTGTACAAGCTCATCGCGGACGACCTTCGCGGGCTCATCGTCAGCGGCCGCCTGGCGCCCGGCGACGATGTGCCGACGGAGGCGGAGCTCGCGCAGCGGTGGCAGACGTCTCGGGGCCCCATCCGCAACGCACTTGCCGCCCTGCGGCAGGAGGGGCTCATCGAGACGACACGCGGACGCCCCGCACGCGTCGCCGCGCGCAAGGCGCATCAGGCGGTGGACGTGTCGATCCCGTTCACGCGCTGGGCGCGGGAGATCGGGGCAGTGCCCGGCGCCCGCACGCAGGAGGTGAGCCTGCGACGGGCGGGCGCCGAGAAGGCCGCGCTTCTCGGAATCGCAGAGGAGGATCTCGTCGTCGACGTGCTGCGGCTGCGACTGCTCGACGGGCGTCCGACGATGCTCGAGCGCCTCACCTACATAGAGCCGGTCGGCCGGGTGCTGTTCGGCGTCGACCTCGATCAGGTCTCCATCACCGAATACCTCGAGGAGCACGGCACCGGCTCCGCCGACGTCGACCACGAGATCGACGCCGTTGCGGCCGACGACACCGACAGCCGTCTCCTGGAGGTGCCGCTCGGCGCACCCGTGCTCCGGCTGCGGCGCGTGGCGAGGGATGCCGCAGGGCGCACGTTCGAGGCATCCGACGACCGCTACCTCAGCGACATCGTGCGCTTCACCGTGTCGGCATCGGGACGCTCCCGACAGGGCGACGCGTACGTGCGGCCGCTCGGAAGCGCCTGACCTCAGACGGCCACGGCTGCGAGTCGCCGCACCGCCTCGGTGATCAGGTCGGGCGAGCAGGCGAGGTTCATCCGGGCGTATCCCGCGCCCTGCCGGCCGAACCTCGGCCCGCTCGACAGCGCCACCCGGGCGTGCTGCTCGGCGATGACGGCGGGGTCGTCGCCCCACCCCAGGGCCGACATGTCCAGCCACGCCAGATAGCTCGCCGAGGGGCGGCGAAGTCGCACCGTAGGCAGATGCGCGCGGAGCTCGGCCTGGAGATGGGCGGCGTTGCCCTGTACCGCGGCGATCGTGCCGTCGAGCCAGTCCCGGCCGTGGGCGAATCCCTCCCGCGTCGCAATCAGCCCGAACTGCCCCGCCCGGAAGGTGACCTCCTCCGGCAGCGAGCGGATTAGATCCGTCATGCGGTCCGACGCGGCCACGAACAGCGCCGTCTTCAGTCCCGCGAGGTTGAAGGCCTTGCTGCCCGACTCGGCGGCGATCCCGTGCGCCCGCGCCTCGTCGGAGACGGCGAGGTAGGGGGTGAACTCCACGCCGTGATGGGTGAGCGGTGCGTGGATCTCGTCGGAGATGACGAAGCCGTCGTGGCGGGCCACGATGCGGGCGAGCTCCTCGAGCGTCTCGCGGTCGTGCACCAGTCCGACGGGGTTGTGCGGGCTGCACAGCAGCACGCCCTTGGCGCCCGCGGCGAGCGCCCGGTCGATGCCTTCGAGATCGAGCGAGTACGCGTCTCCGTCGTCGGTGAGCGGCACCTCGACGACCACTCCCCCGCCCTCGGGGACGAGGTCGAAGAAGGGCGGGTAGATCGGGGGCGTGATCACGACGCCGTCGCCGGGATCGATCAGCCGTCGCAGCGACTCGACGATCACAACGCTCACGTCGGTGGTGATGCCCATCCGCTCCACCTCCGGAGCCCACCCCCACTTCGCCGCCGCGTAGTCGCGGAAGGCGTTGCGGGTGCCCGGGTCGAGAGGATTGACGTAGCCCGTGTCGCCGAGGTCGATCGCGTCGTGCAAGGCCGTCTTGATCGCCGGTGCGAGCGGGAAGTCCATCTCGGCGACGAACATCGGCAGCACGTCGTCCGGATACACGCCCCACTTCTCGCTCGTGCGTCGACGGAGGGTCGTCACGGGGTCGGCCGACGTGGGGGTGATGGGCATCGTCGCTGCTCCTCGGTCGTGGTGCACACTGAC
Organism: Microbacterium sp.; assembly: GCA_031555515.1. GTDB lineage: Bacteria > Actinomycetota > Actinomycetes > Actinomycetales > Microbacteriaceae > Microbacterium. The sequence goes on from JAVBUG010000181.1 coordinate 10,800, forward strand.
CCTACACTCGGGCCATGCGCTTCCTCCGGGCCGTGTTGTCGGCCGTCGTCGCCACGCTGCCGGTGCTCGTCGTCCTGCTGATGCCCTCCCTCGTCCGCAGCGATGTCGACGGGCGCTCCGCCGTCGGCGTCGGCACGGCGGTCCTCAACGCCGCGTTCCTCGCGGCGATCATCCTGATCCCGCGGGTGAACGGATGGCTCGACCCGGAGGTGCCGGACTGGACCTCGTCGACGGCCATGGCCGCGACCGGACGGGTGTGGCGAAGCCGCATCTGGCTCGCCCTGCTCGCCGTGCTGGCGCTGCTGGCGATCTTCGCCGCCGGCCAGACGGCGGCGTATCTGATGAGCCGGAGCTCGCCGGCGGTCGCCGACGGGGTGCTCGACTACAGCCGGTTCCTCGCGCAGGAGCTCGTCGTGTACCTCTTCGGGTACGTGCTGTCGCTCACCGTCTACGCGCTGCTCATGCGCGTGCTCGCCCGCCGCGCGGAGTGACGGGGCGCCTCCACCCAGCCCTGCACGAGTGCCGTCCTGAGCTAGAGATCCTCTTTGGCTGAGACATCCGCTGTGGATCCGATTGGGTCGGGCGCAGCCCGGGAGCTATCGTGCGGCGCACCAATCGATGGAGAAGCCGGCACAGCCCCGAGAGGCCGGAACCGCGTGGCGAGTTCCCGGTACCACTTGTCGACAGCGCCCAAGTCGAGTGCGTGGGTGATCGAAGCGTGCGCTCGAGCTCTGAGATGATCACCATCCTGTGCGGGATCAAGCTCGAACTCAACGGCGTCAAAAGGCCGAGGCGAGTGAGGCAGCGTGGGCCGATCAATCTCCCGGACTGTCTGTGGGTCGATGGAGGCGATGTGCCAACTGGTCATGTGGAGACAATCACCGGGCACCAGCTTCAGCGCGACAAGCTTTGAGCTCTGATAGGTGGAGCAGCCCATGCGGACGGGCTCCGTCTCCGGTTCCGGATCGAACTTGAGGTTCCCGGACCGCAGCCGCCCCGGACCGCCACCTTCATCGGCAGTCCAGTGCCCCGAATTCTCAGGGTCATACCGACGAAAGACTAAGTCGCCCGCTGGTATTGGATCACCATTCGCCATGTCTCAGCTGGTGAGCGCGAGCCTTGCGCTCGCACGTGATCCCATCGCCGCCAACCGTGAGCGCAATGAGTCCGCCATAGGCTCGAGGTCCGCATCCTGGGCAAAGTCGATGTCCAACAAGACATCGCCCGACGCATCTTCTGCGTAAATGTTCAGCTCTCCGGACGGTGCGAAGAGCGCGGAAACGAGCTCGCCTTTCACGAGCCACTGGATCTCGACGGACCCCGTCGCAGTGTCTCCGACCTGCGGTGTCGGTCCACCCTCGCGAACCAGCAGATCTACAGTCCTTTGGAACGTATCCAATGCGGCGGATGAGGGATCGGCACGCCCGCTCGACATCAGCGCGAAGAGTGTCCGCACCGCGTGGACGCGGAGCTCGAACTCCGTTGGAACTGGCGACGAATCCACAATCGTGGCGGTTGCGGGTGAAACGCGTCGTACGGCTTGGGCCCGCGCGACCTCCCCGGCGCCCAACTCTATCGCCGCTCGCACGGAGGCAGTGAGGCTGCTCGAGATTTGGGTCAGCCAGTCGCCCTTCATAAACGGGCGCGTCTCTACGAGCGTCGTCATCGAGCCCTCCCCCAGGCGACATGTTTGCTCCCCGGAATGATCCGGTCGAAGGTGTGCGACGCTAGCGCGTGTGCCGCGTCGATTCCTTCGATCGGCGCACTGCTGCCGGCCTCTAGCACCACTCGAGCGGTTACCGTAAACACTAGGGATCGACCGCCGTCAGTCGGCTGCGGCTCGCCACTGATGTGAACTTGGGCCGGGAATGGATGGTCTGATGAAGCGGCGACCTCTCGGATGAACTGGAACCTGGCGAATCGGTCCTCGCCTGGCATCTCAGTCGGTTCCGATGAAAGCAACGTCACGACATCAGCGACTTTCTCTGTCTCAGCCATTGGGACAACGTTGACGTAGGTGAACTCGGCCAGATGTGGGCGGACGGGACTGGCCGAAGACCGATCGAGGAACCCCTCCAGCTCGGACCAAAGCCTCGCATACTCGCTTCGAAGCGCGGAATACCCGGGGTACCCCGCACGGCTGAAGGCCTTCCGCCAGTTGAGGATGAGCCGATCATTCTGAGTTTGCACGAGCAAGCCGGTATCCGGCTGAGTCGCCCAAAGGCGCCGAGGACCCCCGCCGATCCCGAACTGGATTTCCATTGCGCCGTCCGACCATTGAGGCGTGGGAGGTGCTCCCGGCACTTCCTGCACGTCGGGGTATCGATCTTCCCATTCGGCCTGCAATCGGCTGAGCTTGAAGATGTCCAGCGACTCCTGGATGGGAAACTCCAACGCCATCGCAGTCTCGACGACGGGCGGGTTCTCGAACTTCGGCAAGCTCGCGTCCTCATACCAGTCAGTCACGTAAGCGATCCTATTGGGGTAGCCAGCATCAACGCGTCGAAGATCGCCAAATCAGTGGATCGCGGCCTCCCTATTCCGAGCCTCAGACTCTGATTGCCACTGCGTCTACCTCGCCACGCTCATGCGCGTGCTCGCCCGCCGCGCGGAGTGACCGACCGGGCCTGGGAACGATAAAGGCCCCGGGTGCTGGGGACACCCGGGGCCTGTCGTCGTCTGCTCTCGCACAACCAACCCCCCGGTTAGCGGCGCGTGACGACGGATGGGAAGGATTCTTGGGGAGGGCCTTCCCTGAGATGCTGGGGACATCTCCCCTACAGCTTAACCCGACTGTCTACAAGAGCGCTGTCCCCTCTTCGGGGGACATTTTCGTCCGGTACGACGTACGCGCGAGCCCATCGGTCGAGAGCATCGTACGCGATCGCGCGCGGCGCCGCGCGCGAGAGGAAGACAGCGTGTATGGCGCCGTCGACGCGGGCGATCGTCACGAGCTCGCCGATCCGGGTCGACGCGCGGGCGATGTCGTCGACCACGAGCACCGAGTCCGTCGACGTCATGGACTCCTTCCACGACAGCGGGGTCGTCGAGCCCGCGGACAGCAGCACCATCGCCGGGCATCCGACGTCGACCCCGGCCGCGATGCGGCGATGCCCCTCCATCACGGCCGACAGCCACCCCGGAGCGGTCGGAAAGCCGCGGTCGGGCCGCCAGAGCCCGCGGTGCTCGTCCTGCGGCAGGGAGCCGATCTCGTCCTGCGCGCGCGTGTAGAAACCGAAGTCCACGGCGGGCTGCGTGCCCCGCGGGTCGAGCCTGGCCCGCATGTCCACGAGCGGCGCCAGCGCCTGGCGCCCCAGGGTGCCGAGCTGCAGCTCGAGCCACGGGCTGTTCAGCACGACAGCGTGCGCGCGCCGCGGGTGACGAGCGGCCCACAGCGTGAGCGTGAGGCCGCCGGTCGAATGCCCCATCAAGACGAGCTTGCGGCCGCCGGCACGCGTGTCCGGTTCGGCCGGCGGCGCTTGTCCGGCTGGGTCCGCGGCGTGTCCCATCGCGCGCAGTGCCGCCGCGATGTCGACGTCGTAGTCCTCGAGCGAGTCGATGTACCCCGGCGTCTGGCCGCCGCGCAGGCTCCGGCCGTAGCGGCGCAGGTCGAGCGCGTAGAACCGCGCGCCGCGCCGCGTCCAGAAGCGCGCGAGGTCGCGCTGGAAGAAGTAGTCCGACCAGCCGTGCACGTAGAGCACGTCGACATCGCGCAGTGGGGCGAACAGCGTCAGGAACGGGTTCGGGATGCTGCGCACCAGCGTCGCGACGAGCGGCCCGTGCTCGCCGTCCAGGCCGAGCGGCAGCGTCAGCTGCTCGAACGGCTTCCCGAGGATGTCGGGGACCCACGTGAGGGATGGCCCGGCCATGCTCCTCAGCCTAGGGGCGGCGTTTCGACAGGCTCAACGACCGGGTGCGCCCCGGGAGATCGTCACCATCTCGTCGCGGGGCACGACCTTGATGCGCGCCCGCTCGTGCGGTGCGCCGAGCGCCATCTCGTGCTCGTCGAGGCGGTGCCAGCCGTCGAGGTCGGTCCACGCCACGCCGCGCTCCGCGAGCAGAGCCGGGATGGCCGCCTCCGATGGGTCGGCCGGCTGCCACCACGTGCCCTGGTCGTTGATGAGGTGACGCACCGTCTCCATCGCGTCGGACTTGGTGTGGCCGATGAGGCCCACGGGTCCGCGCTTGATCCAGCCGGTGGCGTACACACCGTTGACGCGCTGGTTCGAGTCCTTGCTCAGCACCTGGCCCTCGCGGTTCGGGATGACGCCGTGGCGCTTGTCGAACGGAACGCCCGGCAGCGGCGATCCGAAGTAGCCGACGGCGCGGTAGAGCGCCTGGATCGGCACCTCGCGCAGCTCGCCGGTGCCCACGACGCCGCCCTCCCCGTCGGGACGCGTGCGCTCGTAGACGAGGGCGGACACGCGGCCCTCAGCATCCGTCTTCACTTCGATCGGCTTCGCGTAGAAGTGCAGGTGCAGTCGCCGCGACGCCGTGCCGCCGGCGTTGTTGACCGAGTCGCGCTTGCGCCACGACTGCAGCACACGGTCGATCACCATGACCTGCTTGTTGCTCGCGATGGCGGCGCGGGCCGCGTCGTCGTAATCGAAGTCCTCGTCGTAGACGACCAGGTCGACGTCACGCAGCTCGCCGAGTTCGCGGAGCTCGAGCGGCGTGAACTTCACGTTCGCCGGACCGCGACGGCCGAAAACGTGCACATCTTCGGTCACCGGGGGCCGGCTCAGGTCAAATTCACGCCCCTGGAGCTGCGCGAACTCGGCGAGCTGCGCGATGTCGACATCGTCGTCTACGACGAGGACTTCGAATACGACGACGCCTCGAGAGCGGCCATCGCGAGCAACAAGCAGGTCATGGTGATCGACCGTGTGCTGCAGTCGTGGCGACAGCGCCCCTCGGCGAACAACGCGGGCTCTTCGTCAGGCTCAGGAACC
>JAVBUG010000288.1:0-9291 GCA_031555515.1 Microbacterium sp.
GGTTCCGCCTGCGCCGGGGCCGGGGTCGCTCGCGTCCGCGAAAGAGACCGGCGGGGGCGGAGCGACCGCGTCGTACGAGGCGAGACGGGCGAGCCAGGCATCGGGCGTCGCATCGTCGAACGGCGCCTCGGCCGCCGCGACGCGACGCTCGAGGTCGTCGGCGAGCGCTTCGAGCCGGTCGACGAGGTCGAGCGGGTAGCCGTACGCGACGCGGTGCTCGTCCCACTCGTCGCGGTCGTCGATGAACAGCCCGCGCCCGTCGACCGCCTTCACGACGTCGAGGTCCATGTCGATGCCACGGGGCTCGCGGTCTTCCCACCGGATGTCCCACGCGACGTCGATGTAGATGCGCACGCGTCGCGGGACGCCGTGCACGGTCATCGCGTAGTCGCCGCTCGGCGGGATGAGGGTGACGTTGGGCCCGTCGGCCAGGAACTCGAGGCCCGGACGGACGTTGCGCCAGCCGGCCGGCTGCCCGACCCAGTCGCCCCAGCGGTCGCTGCCCAGATAGATGCAGTCGTTGACCCAGTGCGGGCCGCCGTCCCACTTGCGCCACCGGAACTGGAGAGGGGCTCCGGGCTCGGGGCGGACGGATTCCGGGCCGCCTGGGCGGTGCATCGGGGTCGGCACCCGCCCCAGTGTAGGGCTGTATCAGCCCTTTCCCGCCACCCCTCCTCCACGGTGGCCGCAACCTCGCGGCCCTTGAGGAGAGAAGTCCGAAAATGGCTGCAACATCCGGCGGCTCGTCGCGAAAGCGCAAGTCCGCTCCTCGGGAGGAACTGGGTGCCTCCGCTCCGCTGTACATCGAGGGCGACGACGTCATTCCCGGCGAAGTCATCGTCACGCTCAAACCCGAATCCGCCGACGTGATGACGGCCTCCGTGCCCATCCATCCCGGCGGGCTCGGCGTCTCCCTGGCCGACTCGCTCGGCGTGTCGGAGGTCGACGCGGTGCTCGCGCGCCTGGGGGCGCACGACATCACGCGCCTCGCCCCGCCGTCGCAGGGGATGGCGGGCTCCGTCATGGCGCTGGACGGCGTACCCGAGCCCGAGGAGTCGATCCTCGGTCGCTCGTTCCGCGTCCGCATCGACACGCAGATCGCGCCCGATAAGGCGGCGGCGGAACTCGACGCCCTCGCCGAGGTCGAGATCGCCGAGCCGAACCGCTGGCGGGAAGCCAGCGTCATTCCCAACGACCCGCAGTTCGGGGCGCAGTGGGGGCTGACCAAGATCAACGCCCCCGACGCGTGGGACGTCACGAAGGGTTCCGCGAGCGTCGTCGTGGCGGTCATCGACTCGGGCGTCGACCTCGACCACCCCGAGCTGGCGCCGCTGCTCGTCCCGGGGTACGACATGGTCGATCTCGGTCCGAACCCGACGCCGAATCCGGGGTGGCGCTTCGAGGGCGACTTCGCCGGCCGCGACCCCATCCCCGAGGACGAGGTCGGTCACGGTACGCACGTCGCGGGCACCATCGCCGCCGTGTCGAACAACGCGGTCGGCGTGGCGGGCGTCGGCTGGCAGACGCGGATCATGCCGATCAAGGCCCTCACCCGCGTCGTGCGCATCAGCGACGGCCGGGTCAGCGGCACAGGCTCGTCTGCGGACGTCGCGGCGGCCATCCGGTACGCGGCCGACAACGGCGCCCACGTCATCAACATGAGCCTCGGCAGCCCCTCCTCGACCGCGGTCGAGGCGAGCGCGGTCGCGTACGCGGTGAGCAAGGGCGTGGTCGTCGTGGCCGCGATGGGCAACGACGGCACCGCCGCGCCGAGCTTCCCCGCCGCCTATCCCGACGTCATCGCGGTCGCCGCGGTCCAGTCGAACGAGGCGCGCGCCGCGTTCTCGCAGACCGGACCCCACATCGACATCTCGGCGCCGGGTGTCGGCATCCTGTCGACGTACCTGGCCGGCGGCCTCGCCACTCTGTCGGGCACGTCGATGGCCACGCCGCACGTCGCGGGTGTCGCGGCGCTCGTCAAGGCGGTCAAGCCGAGCCTGACGGCGACCGAGGTCGGCGACATCCTCCGCTCCACGGCGAAGCCGCTCCGCGACGTCGCGAGCGATCCGGTGCCGAACGACCGGTACGGCTGGGGACTCCTCGACGCGAGCGCGGCGGTGTTGAAGGCACGCGGACCCATCGTGATCAAGCCGATCACGGTCAAGCTGCGGACTCCTGTCGTGGCCTGCCCGCCGAGGACGATCACCATCCCGGAGTGCGGGCCGATCAGGACGATCACCAGCCCGGGGTGCGGGGGCATCAGGACCCTGCTCCCGGTGCAGTGCAAGCCCATCAGGTCGGTCCACATCGAGTGCCCGGTGATCCCGCCGCCCAAGTTCCCGACGAAGCCCGGACCGGGACCGCAGCCCGGCGGCGCCGATCCGTTCGGCGTCGAGCAGGGCGACTACGAGGCCGGCTTCGCCGCCGGCTATGCCGCAGCGATCGAGGAGCTCCAGTCCGGGGGCGGCGACGCCTACGGCGAGGGGCTGTTCGACGAGTGATCGCCGACGCGACCATGGTGCGGACGGATGCGGGCACCGCCCCGCATCCGTCCGTCACCGCGCTTCGCGCGGTGGGGCTGCTCGGTCCCACCGAGCTGCTGCGCGCCGAACCGGCCGACCTGTCGCGCGCCCACGGCGTATGGGCGGTGCATCTGCCCGACGACCGCCGCGTCGTCGTCAAGTCCGGCGCGTTCGCGCCGCCCACCGCCGGATCGACCGGCGCGCCCGAGGGCCTCGGCGCGGAGCTGTTCGTCCAGCGCATGGCACGGTGGTGCCTTCCCCTGCAGGAGGCGATCCCCTCGCCCGCGGCCGTCGATGAGGAGCACGGCGTCCTCGTCGTGGAGGACCTCGGGGCGGGGCATCCCGCGTCCCTCGCCCTCGTGTCCGACGCGATCGGCGACGAGGACGCCTTCTTCCGTCTTCTCGGCGCGCGTGTGGGGGCCGTCCATCGCGCGACAGCCGGACTGCCCCTGCCGCCGGCGCGGCCGCCCCTCGTGCTCCACGTGCTGCGCCCGGGCGGACGGGCGGACGCCGCCACGGCCGGCCTCACCGCGGCGACGCGCGAGCTCATCGCCGTGCTGCGCGCGCAGCCCGCGCTGATGGCGGACGCGCTGCGCCTGCGCACGCCGGCGGGGCGCGCGCTCGTGCACCACGACCTCAAATGGGACAACGTGGCCGTGGCACCCGGCCCCTCCCCCGTCATCGTCGACTGGGAGCTCGCGGGAGCGGGCGACCCGGCATGGGATCTCGGATGCCTCGTCGCCGAGCATTTGCTGCGCGACGGGTCGGCGGCGATCGGGCTGCCGGTGCCCGCCCACGCTCTGGTGCAGGGTTACGGCGAGGCCGCGCGGATCTCGCCGCGCGCGGCGAGCCTTTTCGCCGAGCGCGTCGCGCTCGCCGCGGTGCTGCGCCTCGCGCAGTTCGCGCTCGAGGTCGCCGAGCGCAGTGGGAGCGGCGACGAGGAGCGGGCCCGCGAGCTCGCCGGCCTCGCCATCGCACGCCAGGGGCGTGTCGCCGCGCTCACGGAGGAGCTGCGCTCATGCCTCGCACGATGACGTCTGCCGCGGCCGTCGAGGCGGAGGCCGCCCGCGGCGAGCGCACCGCCGACGCGACGCTGCGTGAACTGCGCCGGGCGCTCGCGCTCGTCGACGCCTCGGACGAAGCCCGGAAGCTGCGCGCGGGCGCGGCGCCCGACGTCGAGATCGAAAGTCCCCTCGCGGACTGGCTCTATGCGACCTGGTGGACGGGAGAGGCACTCGGAGCGGTCGCTCCTCCCGCGCGTCGGCTCGTCGCGCCGCCCGCGTTCCCCCGCGTCGGCCTGCTCGAGGCGATGCGACGGCGGGCCGCGGGCACGTCCGAGGCGTGGATCGTGCTCGCCGTGGGCGACGCGACAGTCACGGTCGTGGCATCCCGGCCTCCGTCATCCGCCCCGCCACGCCACGTCCGCATCAGCACGGACCGCATCGTGTCGTCCTCGAGACCGGGCTGCGCTCCGGCGCCGGGCGACCTCGTGACGATCACCCGCGGATCGTCGGGATGGGATCGCGAAGCCGGCTGGTGGTGGGCGCACTCCGGGGAGGGCGTGCCCGAGGGCCCCCTCGACCGCTGGTACGCGCACTCCTGCTCCCCGGAGGATTCCGCGGCCGTGCTGCTCCCGTTGATCGAGGCGTTCACGGACGCGGGAAGCGCGTTCTCGCTCAAGTGCCTGCCCTCGCCCGCCGGCTACGGCCGACCCGACGCGCTCGTCATCTACACCCCGCGTGCCGTCCGTGCCCGCGTGGCCGCGGCCCTTCGCCGCAGGGCCCGCGAGATGTCGCCGAACCTCGATGCGCCGGTTCCTCCGACCACGCGACGCATCGCCGCGGGCATCGGGATGTCGGAGGATCCCGCCGACGGCACGAGCTTCGGCCAGCTGCGCACCGCCCAGGTCGCCGCGATCGCCGCCATGACCACGCACACGGATGCTGCGCCCCACCGCGTGCGCGAAGCCGCGGGCGCGGTCGGGCTCGACGTGACACGACCGTGGAAGGCACGACGATGACCGTGGTCGGCCTGCATGCTCCTGCTCCGCCGGTGGCAGTGCGCTCGCCCGCGGATCTGGGAGCGGCGGCGGTCACGCTCGCCGCGCGCCTCGCCGCCGACGTCATCGTCGACGACAGTGGTGCGCCGCAGTGGACGGGCGACGAGATCGACCTCGCTGCGAGCGCGGACGGCTCCGTCCTGAGCACGGGCCCTGTCGACGACGGCCTCCTCACCGGGCGAGCGGGCATCGCCCTCGCTCTCGCCGCGGCCGCACGGCACGCGGGAGACGAGTCCCTGGCGCTGCTCGCCCAGGCGACGCTGGCCGACGTGATCGACTCTCGCGCCGGCGCCCGGCCCGGACGGCTGGGGTGGCAGAGCGGCGATCTCGGGATCGCGATCGCCGCCGAACGGATCGCCGGCCTGCTCGGGCTGCCCGAGCTCGCGAGCCGGGGTCGCCGGCTCGCCGCCCGCGCGGTCACGATGCTCGCGACGGCGGACGACTCGTGGCTTCCCGGGTACGCGGACCTGCTCGACGGCACGGCGGGTCATCTGCTCGCCGTCCTCGCGGCCGTGCTGCCGGCGAGCGCCGAGCCGCAGCGCGCGGCTGCCGCCGAGCGCCTGGTGCGCGACCTGCGGAACCGTGCCGTCGTCGACGCGTGCGGCGCGCGGTGGCCGATGGCCGACGGCGACCGCGCCGTCACCGGTCTCGCGCACGGCTCGTCGGGGATCGGCCTGGCGCTGCTCGCCGCCGACGCGTCCGGCGTCGCGGGTGCCGACAGGGCGCTCACCGACGCCGCCTGGACCTGGGAGGACGCGGGCTACGGTGCCGAGGACGGCGGCTGGTACGACCTGCGCCTCGACGAGCCGGCGATCGGCCTTGCGTGGTGCCACGGAGCGCCGGGGATCGGCATCGCGGCGGCGCTCCGGTCCCGCATCGGCGGGCACGGTGCCCTCGAGGGCGAAGCGACCTACCTCCGCGCGGTGCGCTCGGTCGAGCGCGCCCGGCGCGAGTTCCCCGCCGATCAGGGCGACGACGCCACGCTGTGCCACGGCCGTTCCGGCATCGTCGAGCTGCACCTGGCCGGCGCCGAGGCGGCGTGGTTCACCGATGCCGTCTCCTGCGAGGAGCACCGGCGCGCGGCGCGGGACGAGGCATCCGTCATCGCGTCGGGCATCGAGGCCGACGGCAGCACGGGGTGGGGTCACGGCGTACGGGGCGGCCGATCTCCGGCGGTCCTCGACGGCACCGCAGGGGTCGTGCTGACGCTGCTGCGGTGCGCCGGCCCGATCGCGAGTGTCGCGCACCCGCCGCTGCCGCTGCGCTGACTCAGCCCTCCTCGGCGGGCGGCCCCTCGAGCGGCTGGTCGATGGGCATGAGGCCGATGTCGCGGGACTCCGCGCCGGCTTCTCCGCCGAAGCCGACCCATGCGTCGGGCTCGGCGACCCTCACCCCCGTCACGGCCTGAGCGCGATCGGCGTAGTCGGCGACCGACTCGTCGACCGTGGCGATGAACACGTCGGGCAGCTCGGGCGCGGGCGGCGAGACGGACTCGGCGCCGGCGTCGCGGAGAGCCGCCTCGACCGTGCCCTGGTCGGCATCGGGGTCGACCGTGATCAGATAGCGCACGCTCACGCGGCCATCCTCACCCGGCGTCGCGGCAGGCACAAGGGCCGTGCGACCGGCGTCCACGCCGGATCGGCGAGTCTAGGCTGGAGTCGTGACATCTTCGCACCGCCCGCCTGCGCTGGTGGTCGAGACCCGCGAGATCGAGCACGTCGACGACCTCCTCGCCTACGCCTCTCCCGACGAGCCTCTCGCCTGGCTGCGCCGCGGCGACGGCATCGTCGGCATCGGCTCCGTCGGTGGCTACCGGCGCGACCCCCGCATCCCCCTCGAGGTCGATCCAGCCACCCTGCCGTCGCCGGCCGACCACTGGCGGCACCTCGCTTCAACAGCCGAGGTCGACGACCCGGTCCGACTTCCCGGCACCGGCCTCGTCGCGTTCGGCACCCTCGTGTTCGACGACCGGTCGTCGGCGACGAGCCTCCTCACCATCCCCCAGGCGGTGATCGGCCGGCACCGCGGGCGGTCGTGGGTGACGCGCATCCGCCAGACCGACCTCTCGCGCCCCGACCCCGCGGTCGAGCGCACGCCGTACGGCGCGTACTGGTCGGCCACGCTCGGTCCGGGCACGCTGAACCCCGCCGGCTACCAGGCCGCGGTGCGCGAGGCCGTCGACGCGATCGTGCGCGGCGAGCTCGAGAAGGTCGTGCTGGCGCGCGACCTCGTCGGCACCATTCCCGCCGGCGCCGACCTGCGACGACTCGTCCGCGCGCTCGCCGACGACTACCCCGACACGTGGACGTTCGCGGTCGACGGGCTCATCGGCGCGAGCCCCGAGACCCTGGTGACCGCGTCGCGCGGCGTGGTGACCGCGCGGGTGCTCGCCGGGACGATCCCGCGTGGCGCCGACGCACACGATGACACCGAGGCATCCACCGCCCTCGCGCACAGCCCGAAGGACCTCGACGAGCACCGCTACGCCGTGCAGAGCGTGCTCGCGACGCTCGGCCCGCACGTCCGCCACCTGCGCGCCGACCCCGAGCCGTTCACGCTGAAGCTCCCGAACCTGTGGCACCTCGCGACCGACGTCGCCGGCGACCTGGCCGACCACGCGTCGGCCCTCGACCTCGTCGCGGCGCTGCACCCCACCGCGGCGGTGGCGGGGACGCCCACCGATGCGGCGCTCGACCTCATCCGCCGGCTCGAACCGTTCGACCGTGGCCGCTACGCCGGCCCCGTGGGCTGGATCGACGGCGACGGCAACGGCGAGTGGGCCATCGCCCTGCGCTGCGCGCAGATCGGCGGGCCGCCGCCGCGCAACTTCGCGACGTACAGCGCGACGATCCCGGTCGTCGCCCACGCGGGCGCCGGGATCGTCGCGCAGAGCAACCCCGACACGGAGCTGCTCGAGACCCGGGTCAAGTTCCGCCCCATCGTCGACGCGCTGGCGTGAGGTCGAGCCCGCGGCGCCGAGGCAGACCTTCTTCGAAAACCTCAATGAACTTCCGGCTCACACGACACCTCTCGGGGAGGTACGTGTGAGCCGGAAGTTCATCGGGCTCTGCAGAGAGTGTGGGCGGCTGCGAGACCTCACACCGAGCGCTGGTAGGCGCGGATGGACCGCACCGCCCAGGCGAACGCCAGTGCCGCGAGCACCGTGAGGCCGCCGAGCTGCCACCAGCCGTTCGCGGGGTAGTCGCCGGTGAGGCCGCCGCGGCCCAGCTCGACCGCCCACGTCATGGGGTTCCATCGCGAGACGTCCTGCACCCATTCGGGCATCAGGTCGGCCGGCATCATCGTGGTCGACAGGAACGTCGCCGGCAGCACGATGAGCTGCGACAGGCTGATCAGCGCGATCTGGCTGCGCGAGAGGAGGGCCACCGCGGTCGAGGCACAGCAGAAGATCGTCGCGAGCACCGTCGCGACGCCGAGGGCGACGAGCATGCCGCCCACCCCGCCGGGGTACCGCGCGCCGGCGAGCCAGCCGATCCCGAGCACGACGAGCGACTGCGCGAGGTTGATGATCAGCTGCTGCGTCAGCTGCCCGGTGATGATCGCGGACCGCGACACCGGCGAGGTCAGGTACTGGTCCATGACGCCCGAATTGATGTCGTCGATGTAGCCGGTGCCGGCCCACGCCCCTGAGTAGAGGACCGTCATCATGAGGATGCCGGGCACGAGGTAGTCGATGTAGCCGGCACCCCCGAACTGCGGCAGCGCGCCGAGCGACTGGAAGACCTGCCCGAACAGCACGATCCAGATCACCGGCTGGATGAGCGACATCACCGGTCCCCACACCTGGCGCAGGGTCGAGATCAGCCAGCGACGCAGCACCTGACCGGTCTGCGTGAACCAGCCCGCGCGCGGCGCGGCGCCGGTGAGGGCGATAGTGGTCATGCTGCGACCCCTTCCGTGAGGGCGTCCGCTGTCGCGTCGCCGAAGGTGTGACCGACGAAGTGGAGGTACACGTCGTCGAGGGTGGGGTGCGAGGCCGCGACCTGACCGAAGCGGATGCCCGCGGCATCCAAAGCCCCGATGACCGCGCCGACCGCCGCCGACGCGTCGTCGGTGCGCGCGGCGAGGACGCCGTCGACACCCGCGGCCTCGATCACGACGTCGCGCAGGCCCGGGACTCGACCGATCGCCGCGCGCACGGCCGCGGGGTCGGGTTCGACGAGCGACACCCGCAGCGAGTCCCCGTGCAGAGCGGCCTTGAGCTCCTCGGGCGTGCCCTGCACGACGGCGCGACCCCGGTTGACGAGGAGCAGCTCGTCGGCGAGGCGGTCGGCCTCCTCCATGTAGTGGGTCGTCAGCACCACCGTGAGCGCCTCTTCGCCCGACAGCCGCCGGATCTCGGCCCACATCGTGGCGCGCGCCTCGGGGTCGAGCCCCGTGGTGGGCTCGTCCAGGAACAGCACGCGCGGCCGGTGCACGAGCGCCGCGGCGACGTCGAGGCGCCGACGCATGCCGCCGGAGAACGTCCCGACAGGACGACGGGATGCCTCGGCCAGCCCGAACTCGTCGAGCAGGCGCGCCGCGCGGCCCCGGGCCTCCCCCGGTGCGACCCCGCGCAGCCGTGCGGCGATCTCGAGGTTCTCGCGGGCGGTGAGCAGCGGATCGGTGCTCGCCCCCTGCGACACGTAGCCGATGGCGGTGCGCACGGCTGCGGCGTGCTGTCGCACGTCGTGACCGTCGACGCGGGCC